>CACZWU010000015.1:40542-44860 GCA_902784965.1 uncultured Bacteroidia bacterium
CCTGCCGCTCCGACCGGCTATTACACAAGGCCTACCCGCTCGGTCTCCGCTAGCGGCTGACGTCGCAGAAGCAATTCCCAGAGCGCCCAAGCACAAGCCTATACGTCGGGTATTACCTCTTTCGGAGGTTGAAGAGCTTGTTGGGGACTTCGCTGATGAGGATGATGCCGAGGACGATGGCGATGGTGACTTTGACGGCCATGAAGCCGCTGCCGAGGGCCAGGCGGAGCTGGTCGGAGACCACGTAGTAGGAGGTCCAGAACACGCCGGCACCGGGGACGAGCGGGAAGATGCCGCAGAGCAGGAACACAATGGCAGGGCAGCGGTCGAGCACGGAGGAGTACCGGGCCGACAGCATGACGAGCATCGTGGCGAAGAGCGTGGCGGCCGGGGGCGTGAAACCCGCGTAGCGCGCGAGGATCATATAGAGGATCCAACCCAGCACGCCGCAGACACCGCAGAGGATGTAGTATTTGCGCGGCACGCCGAAGAGCACGGCGAAAGCGGCCGTGCCGATGAACGAGGCGATAATCTGCACCGGCATGCGGAAGGTAAAAGGATCGACCGTCATGCCCTGCAGGAAGATCATCGAGCCGGAGATAAGGCTGTCACCCACGAAGGCCAGCATCACGCCCGCCGCGATACAGAAGAATACGAGCACCGCGTCAAGCAGGCGCGTGGCGCCGGCGATGTAGTCTTCGTTGGCCAGGTCCCGGACGCCGTTGACGAACGGCACGCCCGGGATCAGCGGGATGATGGCGCCGATGATCATGTTGGGAAGGCTCCTGCCGAAACCGATACGGTGGAAGAAGATGCACAGACCCGTGACGAAGAGACCGCCGGCGATGTTGCCCACAATCTTCGACAGATGCGGGGCCGAGACATACAGGACGAACAGCCAGAGCAGGATGCCGCACACGAGCGAGGCGGCGCAGTCGAGCATGCCGCCGCCGAACACGATGCAGAAGCCGGCGCTGCCCAGGGCCGAGGCCAGGACCTGCTCCCAGGAAGGGTGGGGCTTCATGGCGCGGATCTCCCTGAGCCGCGCCTGTGCCTGCCCGAGCGAATATTTGCCGGCCGCGATGTCGCGTGACAGCTGGTTGACGGCCACCACCTTGTCGAGCTGCGTTCCCTTGAAGGGGATGAATTCCACGTTTGCGTATTTGTTGGAGGTGCTGGTGGTGAAGATGCCGTTGCTCAGCACGAAGAAACTCTTGGATTCGACGCCATAGTAGGTGGCGATGCGCTCCATGGTTTCTTCGACGCGTGAGATCTCCGCGCCGTTCTCGAGCAGGATATGACCTGCCTCCGAGGCGACGGAAAGGGCGAGTGTCTGTTGTTCTTCTGTGGTCATTCTGTCACAAAGTTACGCTTTTTATGTCACATTGTCAGCAAAAAATCCGCTGGCACAATCTTCGTTAAACGATAGGGCGTCGCCACGGAGCAGACAACCGTGCCGACACAGGTATGAACGTTTAACAAGAAAAAACAAAAAATAGGAGAATACAATTATGGGAAAAATCATTGGAATCGACCTCGGAACCACCAACTCTTGTGTGGCCGTGATGGAAGGCAACGAGCCGACCGTCATCATCAACTCTGAAGGCAAGCGCACCACGCCGTCGGTCGTGGCATTCGCCGAGAACGGTGAGCGCAAGATCGGCGACCCGGCCAAGCGCCAGGCCGTTACCAACCCGCTCAAGACCATCTACTCGATCAAGCGATTCATGGGTGAAACCTACGACCGCGTGACGAAAGAGGCCGAGCGCGTGAGCTACAAAGTTGTCCGTGGTGACAACAACACCCCGCGCGTCGACATCGACGGCAAACTCTACAGCCCGCAGGAAATCAGCGCCATGGTGCTGCAGAAAATGAAGAAGACCGCTGAGGACTACCTGGGTCAGGAAGTGAAGGAAGCCGTCATTACGGTGCCGGCCTACTTCAGCGACTCCCAGCGCCAGGCCACCAAGGAGGCGGGTGAAATCGCCGGCCTCAACGTCAAGCGTATCATCAACGAGCCAACGGCCGCCGCACTGGCCTACGGCCTCGACAAGAAGAACAAAGACATGAAGGTTGCTGTGTTCGACCTCGGTGGCGGTACCTTCGATATCTCCATCCTGGAACTCGGCGACGGTGTCTTCGAAGTGAAATCCACCAACGGTGACACGCACCTGGGCGGTGACGACTTCGACCACAAGATCATCGACTGGCTGGCCGATGAATTCAAGAGCGAGAACGGCATCGACCTGCGCCAGGACCCGATGGCCCTGCAGCGCCTGAAAGAGGCCGCTGAGAAAGCCAAGATCGAGCTGTCGAGCCAGACCTCCAGCGAGATCAACCTGCCGTACATCACCGCCGTCGGCGGCGTGCCGAAACACCTGGTCAAGACCCTGACCCGTGCCAAGTTCGAGCAACTGTGCGACAGCCTCATCCAGGCCACCGTCGAGCCGTGCCGCAAGGCCCTCAAGGATGCTGGCCTCCAGACTTCCGACATCGACGAAGTCCTGCTCGTGGGCGGTTCGACCCGTATCCCCGCCGTGCAGCAGATCGTAGAGAAGTTCTTTGGCAAGACCCCGAGCAAGGGTGTGAACCCCGACGAGGTGGTCGCTGTGGGCGCCGCCATCCAGGGCGGTGTGCTCGCAGGTGATGTGAAAGATGTGCTGTTGCTCGACGTCACCCCGCTTTCCCTCGGTATCGAGACCCTGGGCGGTGTGATGACCAAGCTCATCGACGCGAACACCACGATCCCGACCCGCAAGAGCGAGATTTTCTCGACGGCGGCCGACAACCAGCCGAGCGTGGAGATCCACGTGCTGCAGGGCGAGCGTTCGATGGCCCGCGACAACAAGACCATCGGCCGCTTCAACCTCGACGGCATCACCCCGGCCCCGCGTGGCGTCCCGCAGATCGAAGTGTCCTTCGACATCGATGCCAACGGTATCCTGAACGTGTCGGCGCGTGACAAGGCCACGGGCAAAGAGCAGAAGATCCGTATCGAGGCTTCTTCCGGCCTGTCCGAAGACGAGATCAAGCGCATGCGCGACGAGGCGAAGGCCAACGAGGCTGCCGACAAGGCGGAGAAGGAGCGCATCGACAAGATCAACGGTGCTGACGCCATGATCTTCCAGACGGAGAAGAATCTGAAGGAGTATGGCGACAAGATCCCGGCCGACAAGAAGGGTGCGATCGAGAATGCCCTCGGCATGCTGAAGGAGGCGCACAAGAACCAGAATCTGGCTGACATCGAGCGCGCTACCGAAGCCCTGAACAACGCTTGGCACGCTGCCAGCGAAGACATGGCCCGGGCGGCTCAGCAAGGCCCGCAGGATCCGGGTGCCGGTTTCGGCGGCCAGCAGGGTCCTCAGGATGGCGGCTCGTCGGACAACAATGGTCCGGAAGACGTCGATTACGAAGAAGTCAAATAAAAGCAAGCGCATCATTCGAAAGAGGCAATCGAAAGGTTGCCTCTTTTTTTGTACCTTTGCGCCATGGTTTATCGCGAATTATCTGAAGTTGAGTTTGACGACTTGCAAAGTCGGATCCTGTATGAGGACAATCATCTGCTGGTGCTGAACAAGCGGGTGGGGGAGATCGTACAGGGCGACAAGACGGGCGATGAGCCGTTGAGCGAAACGCTGAAGGCGTTCATTGCGCAGCGCGACGGGAAGCCGGGGCACGTGTTCATGGGTGTGCCGCACCGGCTCGATCGTCCGGTGAGCGGCATTGCGGTCTTCGCGAAGACGTCGAAGTCACTGGAGCGGCTCAATGCGATGTTCCGCGACGGCGAGGTGCACAAGTTTTACTGGGCGCTGACCTGCGCGCGGCCGGAGCCGCCGGAGGGTGAGCTGCAGCACTGGCTCTACCGCAACGAGAAGCAGAACAAGAGTTACGCGTACGACCATGAAAAGAATGGTTCGAAGTTCGCCCGGCTGCGCTACAAGGTGCTTCGCGACACAGAACGCTATCATCTGGTCGAAGTCGAACTGCTGACGGGCCGTCACCATCAGATCCGTTGTCAGCTATCGGCGATCGGCTCCCCGATCAAGGGCGACCTCAAATACGGCGCCCCGCGCTCCAACCCCGACGGCGGCATCTCCCTCCACGCCCGCCGCATCACCTTCCTCCATCCCGTCCGCCACGAACCCCTCACCATCGAAGCCCCCGTCGACTGGATCCAACTCAAGTGACTGGGGCTCTGCCCAGACCCACCGCCTCGAAGACCCCCGTCGCAACTTCCGCGTCACCTTCGGCTTCGACGTCCAATTCTAGCTTTTCTTTCGTCTTTCTGTTCCGCTGGGGACAGAAAGAAATATGTAAT
>CACZWU010000016.1 GCA_902784965.1 uncultured Bacteroidia bacterium
CATCACCCTTCCCGAACTCCCCGAAGACTGCTACCTCCGCCTCGTCGGCCAGACCCTCGATGGCCGCTGGTTCTCAACCCGGATGACCTCTCCTCAATCACTGTGAAAACATACCTTCATTTTCTCTCCCGAAACAAACTATACACCGCCATCGAAGCGTTCGGCTTGATCGTATCTTTGGCGTTCCTCATCTTCATCGGCTCATCGATTCGCGCTCAATTAGGTATTACGCGTCACGTTCCGGACCACGAGCGGATCTACGTCATCGGACCCACCATCCGGCCCGATGCCGGTCAATATCGGATGCGTGACGCTTTATCCCAGTTACCGCAACTGGAAAGCATAGCCGCTTTTACAATGTCTCCCACATCGGTCGAGGTGAATGGAGAAAAATACAGCACAACTGTTTGCGTCGCAGATCCTGAATTGCTGGATATGGTTTCCTTGGCCGTGAAGTCCGGGAATTCAGAACCTCTATTTGGGGTGAACGACGTGGCCATCACAGCCGATGCGGCACGACGCATCTTTCCCGACCGCAATCCAGTTGGAGAGATGGTCGGCTTTGCCGAATACGGAAGTCAGGCGCCTGTATCCTTACTGATCACATCTGTCATCGAGAACCCTTCCCACTCCATTTTGTCCGACTTTGATTTCATCGTCAACATCCAGTCGGACCAGTGTCCGCTGGCGAGCGAAATTCGCGGATCGGACCTGAAGCGCCAGGGTCAGGGAATGATGGTATTCTTCATCGGAAAAGTGTATCCTGAGACAGACCTAGCGGCTTTGTCCCAGCAAATCGATGACCTTCCCGGATGGTTGTCCCGTAATCTGGACACGCAGCAACCGCTTCGCAACCTCACTCCCTTTGACTGTATCTATTACTCCTCTGTTTCGATGTGGGTCTTCCGGCAAGGGAAAAAACTCTATCTGACGGTTCTTATCCTGCTTTGTGTGGTGCTCTTGCTCTCATCGATGCTCAGCTATGTTAATCTGAGTATGGCGGCCTCGGGCGACCGCGCACGGGAGATGGCAACGCGCCGGCTCGTGGGAGATGGCAGTATCGGCATTTTCAAGCGGGTTCTGGGTGAATCAATGCTATTCACACTGGTCTGCTTCCTGTTGGCCGTCCCGCTTGCTTTCTTGCTGGCCCCTTTGCTCGACAGTCTCAGGCCCGTGGGACTGAACATTCCTTTTAGCATCCATTCCGACGGCACATTCTGGCTTCTGCAGCTGGGACTCGCCTTGCTGCTGGGACTGTTGGCAGGCATCGCGCCAGCGTGGATGAGCGCATCTGTCCGGCCAATCGACGTGGTTTCCGGCAAGATCCGCCGCAAGCGGAAGATGTATTTCAACCGCATCAGTGTCATTGTCCAAAGTGCCATTACCTTGATTCTCATTGTGATGACGCTGGTTATGGAGCGACAGTTGGATTATATGGAAAAGGCCGACATCGGTGCCGATCCCAAAGAGAATGTGTTCTATTGCGGAATCCCATTGTCTGAAGACCAGGCGCAGATTCTGGCCGACCGTCTGCGCGCTTCACCCCAGGTGTTGGAAATTGGTTTCACTCTGGGATACCCCACTTATGTCAATTTCAGGACGACCGGAAAAGGAATGACACTCGCACCCGTTTTGTGTGACAGCACGGCTTTTTCATTGCTGGGATTTCGGATCGTAAATCAGTTCGCACAAACGTTAAACGCCACATTTGTTTCGCAAAAGGTGGCCAATGCCTGCGGCGTGAGCCGTAAAAAAGCAGATCCTGCAGATGTTTACGGTTATTACGAACGTATGCGGGACCATCTGCCACCCATCATCGGCGGCATCGTGGAGGATTTCCGGATCAATCCGGTCAACGGGGCTGGAATGGAATGGGATATGGAAAATGAAGTTGGCGCCATTGTCCAGGTTTGCGATCCTGCAGAAATGTATCGAATGGCGAACTTGCTGATACGCACGACCCCGGATCGAAAGGCCTTCGAGAAGTGGTTGAAACCAGAAATAAGGGACATCTTCCGCGAGACCTTTGAATACCACGATATCTTCACCATCAAAGAGTTGCGTGTCGGTTATCTGGACGACTTGATGGCTGCTGACCACGACGACCTGCGCAGATACACCCGGCTCGTCGAGATATTCTGCCTGGTATCCATCCTCCTCTCCCTGTTGGCACTTCTGGCGATGAGCTGCTACTATGCGGGCGTCAACGCCAAGGGTATCGCAGTTCGCAAGGTATTCGGAGGAACAGTCAACTCCGAAACACGGCGTGGCGTGCTAATCTACATGGGTTGGGTCGGCATATCCATATTGATAGCCATTCCAGTTTCCGTCTGGCTCGCCGACCGCTTCCTGCAGCGTTACCTGGAGCACTTGACGAATTATGGCTGGATCTTCGTCGTCGCGGTACTCATTACGGTCGTATTGTCTTTCCTATCCGTTCTCTGGCAGACGCTGAAAGCCGCCAGGACGAATCCGGCGGTAGAACTGAAGAAAGAATAATAAATATTTGAAATGAATTATGACCATGGATATATTACGTAGAATTTGGCTATTTGCCACGGGATTGTTCCTTCTGGTTCAACCCTTGCGAGCCGATGAGCAGGTGCAGATGCACTGCGACCGCTCGCTGTATGCAGCTGGAGAGACCATCTGGCTGCGGGGATGGGTGACGGAGGCAGGGGAAGCTTCGGAGATGCCGACCAGCAAGTTCCTGTATGTCGAGTTGCTGCGGGATGGACTGGGCTCGGTGGAGCAGCGTATCAAGCTGAAGGAGCGCGGCGGGATGTTCTTCGGGCAGATGGAGCTGGCCGACGACCTCGACAGCGGCTGGTACACGCTCCGGGCCTATACGCGGGCGCAGAAAGATTGGCCGGCGGAAGCGCTGTTCCATACGCGGGTGCTGGTCCGGGGCGTCGGGCCGGTGCCGGATATCCTTGCGGCGCAACAAGCGCCAACCCCCGATGAGTCTGAAATAAAAGTCGCACTGGCTCCGGCTGCCGACGGGCATCTTTCTGTAACGCTTACCGATGCGGAAGGTAATCCGGTTCCCGGCAACTTCGCGCTCTCGATAGCCAAGAAACAATATGCCGACTTCGATTTCCAGTCTGCCCCGACGCCCGAGGCAATCGATACCAAACTCCCTGAGGGCGACCGCGAATACACCCAGGAACTCGACTTCCGGGTGAAGAGCGTCCGCAACCGACTGCCCGACAAATATGGTGTGGCGATCATGTCGCAAGATATCGGCTATTACTTTTCGACGGATGTGGCCGGCGACCGCAGCGTCAAAGGAGAAGAGGGCCAGTCGTTCCGTATCCCTGACCTTGACTTCCCGGAAGGAACGCTTTTCACCATCAATACGACTGGTTCGAAATTCATCTTTCCGGCTGGTGAGGATGAGGAGAGCGCCTTTTCCGCACCTTTCGACTACGGCCCGACATACCCGGTTTTCGAAAAATACCGTGATACGATTGCCATCCATGAGCGATTCGAGGGGACGGTAGCTCCTCTCCCAGCTGATGACACGATTACAGCCGCTACGATTACAGCAGAACGCAAAGCTGCCTACTACAAACCGGACCGGATGGTCGGTCCCTATTCACATGTTTTCGAATGGCGGCAGGTCAAGCTCCGCGAAGAACTTCAGAAGTACGACGAAATGGACTTGATGGCATACATCGCCGCCCATTTTCCCGGGCTTGTTGTCACGTTCTCCCAAACAGGCCTGAAGACCGGACGAACCATGAAATTCACACGCGTCGGGTCCATTCAACAACGTGTTGAGGTTAGTCACGGGGAAGCGAAAGTGAAAACCACAGGTGGTTATTCCAATGTTGCCCTCTACATAGACGGGACGAAACAAGAAGACTGGAGTGAGGCCTCCTCCTACATCGTACAGGATATACAGAATCTTTATGTTCTTCGCGGCACGGAAGCCGCCTTATACAACGAATATGCAGTCGTGCTGCTGGAACTCCGTCATTTCGATGAAAAGATGCTGGAAGAGAAAAGGAACGGACGAAAGACCACGATTGCATTGCTTCCTTTGGGCTGGCAACGTCCTAAATCTTTCGCCTCGAACGTCTCCCTCAACCCCGACCGCCAAGGTACCTACTACTGGAACCCCTGCATCCGCACCGACGCTTCGGGTCACGCCGACATCTCCTTTCCCGAACTCCCCGAAGACTGCTATTTCCGCCTCGTCGGCCAGACGCTTGATGGCCGGTGGTTCTCCGCTCGGATGGCCACTCTTTGATCGAGTTAACCGCACTGGAGGTAAACGTTTATATCCGTTTCTAAACGTTTTTACACGGCTGTGGAGTATCAGGATTTCGCTCACTTTTACAACTTTTAGTGCGATTACATCGACGCTGGCAAGAAATTGCCGCGTCCTCTTGCAATACGCTTTCGCAAGTTTTATCTTTGTCGTATCCATGGCCATGGTGGCGTTGGAGTTAAAGTGATGAAAGAAGATGGCTACAAGCGAGCGCACTTACTTTGAAAAGGAAGACCGATGCAAAAGGGTCTTCCAAATGACGCTGAGACAGTACAAGGGTATCTGGCACCTGTGCACGCCGGGTGAAAAGCAGGCGAAAATCTTTAAAGAGGAAGAAGACTACAAGTTTGCCATGACCTTGGTTGCCATGTGCGCCTACGACTGCCCGGGTGTGCAGATCATCACCTTCGAGTTGATGAGCAACCATGTGCATTTCGTGTTGTGTGGCACGGAATCGGAGGTGCTGGCCTTTTTCGATCTCTTCAAACGAAGGCTCCGATTGTATCTGGCCAAAAAACGAGACCGGACGAACCTGACACACTTCAGCTGCGACAAGCCGATTGCCATCTCGACGCTCGAGTCGCTGCGCAACCAGATCGGCTACACGAACCGAAACAATTTCGTCATCGATTCGGACCAAACCCCGTTTACCTATCCGTATGGCGCGAACGGCTACTTTTTTCACCCGCTCGCCAAAGAACGGCCGTACAGCTTATATGCGGACCTCAACATCTTGAAGAAGCGGGCGTTCGTTCATACGAAAGCCATCGATTATCCCGATTGTTTCCAGATTGTCGACGGATACTTCTCGCCCATGAACTATTGCCGCTTCGACATCGGCGAGGGCGTGTTCAGGGATGCACGGCACTACTTTCACAAACTATCCAAAGAGATAGAGTCCTACAAAGAAATTGCTGTCGTCCTTGGTGACGCGATCTTTTACACCGACGACGAACTGGGCGATGTGGTCTATCGGATCTGCAAAGAAAAATATGATGGCCAGAAGGCGACCCTGCTGGGGAAGAATGAAAAGATGGAGCTGGCGCGTACGTTGCATTTCGACTACAACGCTGACAATGCCAAGATTCACCGCCTGACCGGCCTGTCGCTCGAGACGCTTCATGCGTTATTCCCCCAAAGGCGCAAATAACGCTGTCGAACGAGGTATCTGGCCAAGAAAAAAGGCCATTTTTATGGCCAGAATGAGCTCGAACTAGCGTCTGGCCAAGGAAATGCGGGTTATTTATGGCCAGACGAGATAGTTATGCCGAAAGGGTCAGGCTGGGCGGGACGGGGATGCCCGAAAGGGCACTTATCTCCCGTCAGGGGGCTACGGGATAAAGAGGGTCCCGTAGCTCCGTCGAGGATAAGTGCCTTGCAGACAAAAAGATGCCGGGCCAAGCCCGGCATGATGTGAGGAACAGATGATCGTTGCGAGCGTAACAGCGAGTGGTGTCCGGAGCCGCGAGCATTTTTTCGCGAGCGGGACGCACACCAGAGCTGTGAAGTGAGCGCAGACGGCTAATACAGTCCCGGAATCACTGTGTCGGCGCCTTCGGTGCCGGGGGCGATGGTGCTGAGGACTTCGGTGTTCTGGTCGTCGATTGTAGTGCTTTTCGCCTTGATGGATATGATGTCATCGACGATGTAGCGGGTGTGGCCGCGCCAGGGCAGGCGGCCGAAATACTCCTTGTAGTGGAGATCCATCACTTTGCCGCTCTCGGTCATCAGACGCTCGGCGATTTCCTTGTCGGCGACGGAGAATTCGAAGGTGTTCGACTGCACGCCGGTGGTCTGTGCCTTGATGCCGGTCTGAATGAGTTTGCCTTCATAGGTTTTCCAGATGACGCCTTTGTAGACCACATAATTGAGTTCGCCGCTGCGGACGCCTTCACCGAAGACGAAGTAAAAGCGGAAGTAGCAGAATACGGCCAGTCCCACGACCAGGACGGAGATCAGAATCCAGATGAATTTTTTCATATTGTAAACATTTATGGATTGACAAACAAGGAGATACGTTCGGCAACGAGCAACAGGGCGAGGATGATGAGCAACAGGCGGCCCATCTTTCTGCCCGGGTTGCCTTGGACAAAAAGGCTCAACATCGGCGCGACCGGGAGCATCAGCAGCATCCCGGAAGGAGTAGCCGGGTCGGAGAGGAACAGCACGGCGATGACGGCCAGGCCGAGCGTCATGAGGATGAGCCGTACGCAGGCATGGTATTCCGCCGTGCGGAAGCTGGACATCCGGCAGAGGATGCGGATAATGGCCGCCAGCGTGATGGCGGCCGTCATTGCGATGCGGACCACCGTGACCACCGGCAGACAGAAGCGCGGCAGATGCAGGGTGGTCATCTGCGCCCACATTTCGGGGAGGAAAGCGGTAGGGTCGGGGTCTTTCATGCAAAACCGGATACCCGTCCAGACAGCCAGGGGCAGCACCAGGCCCAAAAAGGCGGTAGCCAGGAAACGGCCTTTCCCAACTGCCTTGGGCAGCGAAGAAAGCAGCAGCAGCGGCAGCAGCCAGCCCAGCGGCGGCAGTACGATGGAGGCGGAGCTGAACAATGCCCACTGGATGAAACCCGTTTCCTGCGAAGGATTCACAGCGTTGAAATGCAGATAGCAGTACTGGCAAAGGGCCATCAGCAATACGGCGATATGGAACGGAGAATAGCGCAGGGCGGCGGGAGGCGCTGCTGCGAGCACCGCATACAGCAGGGCAGTGGGGATGCCGGAACCCGACAGCATGTGCTGATGAAGGAAATACAGCAGGACGCAACATACCAGGATGATCAGGGTGGCGCGCAGACCGTCGGCGACGGTGCATGCACCCGCCGGTGCCATCCAAGCACTTGCGTAATAGGCCGCTACGATCAACACCCAGGCGACCAGATCGAAAAAACCGCGAATATTTCGGTTCATTGCGTTACAAAGTTAGATAAATCAATAATATTTGTTAACTTTGAGTTTTATAAAATGTACACTGCCTTGAAAAAAATCTTTTGCGCCGCCTGTCTCCTCATCGCCTTGCTGTCTTCGGGCTGCAAGGACGAGGGCATCATTCCGCCCGACGAGATGGCTTCGCTGCTGGCTTCCTTCTACCAGGCCGATGCCTATGTGGAGCTGGCACAGGAAGATGTTCACGGCAAGGATCCTTTCGACTCGCTCCGGATCTACCGGCCGCTGCTGGAGGAACGAGGCTATACGGATGAAGATTTCCGCGTTGCCCTCGAATACTATCTCCACAATCCGAAGACCCTGGTCAAGATTTGTGAGAAGGCCAGCGATCAGCTGGAACGCGAAGCCGACAAAGGCATGGGCGATCTGATCGACGACGAGGAGGAGCCGATTGCGGAGGAGGAGGCCGTGGAGCTGGCGGAAGGGGCGGAGCCCCGTGCGGAGCAGGAACTGTCGCCGGCTGACAGCAGCGACCGCCCCGTGAAGAAAGCTCCCAAGCGCAAGCGCCGCAAAAAGATGACCAAGCAGGAGTTGAAGGAACTGGAAGAACAACTCAAATAATGATGGAGCCTCAAGCCATATACAAAGCCGTGCTGGGAATGATCGACCTGACGTCGCTCAACAGCACCGACACCTGCAGCAAAATTGCCGCGATGACCGGGAAGGTGAATCGTTTCCATGCGTCATTCCCGGACTATCCGCTGCCGGCCTCGATCTGTGTCTACCCCAACTTTGCGGCCACCGTCGCCCGTACCCGCGCGACGGCCGACGTGCACGTGACGGTGGTGGGCGGATGCTTCCCCGCTTCGCAGAGCACCCTGCCCGTAAAGGTGGCCGAGTGTGAAACGGCTGTTCGCGACGGAGCTGATGAGGTGGACATCGTGCTGGCGCTCAATGCCTTCCTCGACAACAATTACCAGGAAGCCCAACGGGAGATCGTGGAGATCGGACGGGCCATCCGGGCCATCAACCCCTCGGTCCACCTGAAGGTGATCCTCGAAACGGGCGCCTTGAAAGAAACTGCGTTGATGGAAGATGCCTCCTTCTTGGCGATGGAAGCCGGCGCCGATTTCATCAAGACCTCGACCGGCAAGATGCAGCCGGCTGCTACGCCTGAAGCGGCGGAGGTCATGTGCCGCTGCATCAAGGAGTATTATGGCAGGACGGGCCGGATGGTGGGCTTCAAGCCCGCCGGCGGCATCGCCACCCCTGAGGATGCCGTCACTTACTGGAATATCGTGGCGGATATCCTTGGTGAAAAATGGCTCGACAAACGCTGGTTCCGCTTCGGCGCCAGCCGGATGGCCAACAACCTGCTTTCGGCCCTGGAAGGCCATGAAGTGAAATATTATTAATATCCTGCATATGGACGATATCCTGATCCGGAATGTGCTGCTCTACGGCATGAAGGTAAACGTGCTGATCAAAAACCATCGTTTCAGCTCGCTCAACGCCCCCGCCGATGCCCCGGCCCAAAAGGTGATCGAGGCCGACGGGATGGCCCTCCTGCCTCCTTTCTATAATACCCACACCCATGCGGCGATGTCCCTGCTGAGGGGGTATGCCGACGACATGCCGCTCCAGAAATGGCTCACCGGATACATCTGGCCCTTCGAGGAGAAACTCACGCCCGCCGACATCCGTGAGGGATCACGCCTGGCTGTGCGCGAGATGATCAAGTCGGGTACCGTATTTTTCTCCGACATGTATTTCGATATTGAGGAAACCATCGACATCGTCCGGGAATACGGCATGCGTGCTGCCATTGGCGTGAC
Organism: uncultured Bacteroidia bacterium; assembly: GCA_902784965.1. Taxonomy (GTDB): domain Bacteria; phylum Bacteroidota; class Bacteroidia; order Bacteroidales; family UBA932; genus Cacconaster. The sequence goes on from CACZWU010000016.1 coordinate 9,009, forward strand.
GTTCATGGAATCGCACAACAAATCGCAGCAGGCCGACAAACTCGACATGCTCCGTCACTGGGTCGATCCTACGGGCGGTCGTGTCACGCTGACCGTGGCGCCGCACGCCATCTACACCGTAGGACCCGACCTGCTGGTCCGCTGTGCCGGAACGGCCCGCGAACTCGGCCTGAAACTGCATATCCACCTCTCCGAGACCCGGAAGGAAGTGGATGACTGCCTGCACGAACACGGAACCACGCCGGTCCGTTATCTCGACAAACTGGGTGTGCTGGGCGACAACGTGATCGTCGCCCACGCGGTCCACGTAGACGAGGAAGAGGCCGCCATCCTGGCCGAACGCGGCGTGACCATCTCCCACTGCCCTTGCTCGAACGAGAAGCTTGCTTCGGGCACCTTCCACTACAAGATGCTCCGTCAGGCAGGCTGCCGCATCACCCTGGGCACTGACGGAGACAGTTCGAACAACAATCTCGACATGCGCGAGGAGATGAAATTCGCCGCCCTGATCGCCAAAGGAGCGAGCGGCGACCCGCAGACCATGCCGGCCCACGAAGCTCTGGATATGGCCACCCGCAATGGTGCGGAGGCTTTCGGAATCGACGCCGGCGTCATCGAAGAAGGGAAACTCGCCGATGCCATCCTGGTGCGGCTGGATGACGAACGCATGCAGCCCCTTCATCATTTGATTTCCAACTGGGTATACGCAGCGGACAGCCATATCGTCGACACGGTCATCTGCGACGGCCGCATTATCCTGGAACACCGCGAATTCCCCCAATCCTAGCAGATGAAAAAGAACCTGGAAGATTACGGCCTCGACCTGCACTGCACGATGATCCTGGAGGATTACCAGGCGCACGCCGATGATTTTGCCATCATGAAGGAAATCGTGCTGGGGCAACTTCGTACCTGCCTGATGAAAAGCAAGATGGTGGTCAATACCATCGAGGGCCGCATCAAGACGGAGGAAAGCCTGGCCGGGAAGCTGGAACTGAAGGGGAACAAATACAGGGACCTCCATGACGTTACCGACATTGTCGGCGTGCGGGTTGTGACTTTCTATACGGAAGAAGTCGACAAGATCGCCGCCCTGGTCGACAAACTTTTCGAGATCGACTGGGAGAACTCGGTGGACAAGCGCAAGCAACTGGGCAAGGATACCTTCGGCTACATGTCGCTCCATTATATCTGCCGGATCCCGACTTCGCTCTACTGCGATCCCGCCCATCCCGGCGTCAACTCCTTCCGCTTTGAAGTGCAGATGCGCACCGCACTCCAGCACGTGTGGGCTTCGATGAACCACGATACGGGCTACAAGAGTGGAGTGGAAGTGCCGCCCGAGCACCTGCGCAGCCTGACGCGCCTGGCGGGCATCCTGGAGCTGGCCGACGAGGAATTCAGCCGCATCCGAAAGGAACTCACTGACTACCGCCGCAAGGCCGAGCAGCTGGTGAAAGACGGCAGTTTCGACGCTGTCTCGCTCAACGGTGACAGCTGGCGCAGCTACCTGGCCCTCGATCCTTTCGCTTCGCTCAACAACAAGATCGCAGCCATCAACCAGGCCGAAATCCAGCAACTCAGCGGCATGCCCTATCTGGAGCCCATGCTGCAGATGGGTCTCAAGACCCTGGGCGACGTGGAGCGGATGCGTAAGGAATGTTCGGAAAAGGCTTATCAGCTGGCCGTCTACCAGATCAGCGGCACAGACTTGGACATCATCGCTTCCACGCTTGGCCTGCAGAACATCTGTATCGTTTACGTGGCGGAAAAAGGCGGTGCCAAGGGCATCGAGTTTTTCCTCAATTCACTGAACGGTCCCTCCAAATACAACGCCGGAACGGCGCAACGCATATTCGAAACATTCACCGATATCCATGATATGTAATGGCTAATAAGTTTATTGACAGCACTTTGCTTGACAAGGCCATCTGCTTTGCAGTTCAGGCACACCACAATACGGAGCGCCGGGGAAAAGGTTTTCCCTATATCGTTCATCCACTGGAAGCCGTAGCCATCGTAGCGACCATTACCCCCGACCAGGAGCTGCTTGCGGCGGCTGCCCTGCACGACGTGCTGGAGGATACCGACATTACGCTCGAAGACCTCCGCCGGGAGTTCGGCGAAAGGGTGGCCGGCCTGGTGGAGCAGGAGAGCGACAAGTTTGTGGAGGGTGTCAGTGAGGAAGACAGCTGGCGTACCCGCAAACAGGCCGCTATCGACCGCATTGCGGCATCCTCCTACGAGGCCAAAATCGTAGCCCTCGGCGACAAACTCTCCAACATGAGGGCCATAGCACGTGACTACGATGAACTCGGCGATAAGCTGTGGGCGCGTTTCCATGCGCCCGGCGGAAGGGCCGACCACGAGTGGCATTACCGCGGGCTGGCTAAATCGCTCTGCAGCCTGGCCGGGACCAGCGCTTTCAAAGAGTTTACAACACTCTTGACCCATGTGTTCGGCAAACCCAAGCCCGAACCCATCGACCTGGCCGACTACGAAGTCAGTGGCGACGGTTATACGGCCATCAGCTACAACCATAAGGACGGGAAACGTATGATGAAGCTCTATGCCGAGTATATGCCTATTTCCGTACCTGAAAATGAGCTGGCCATGAGCTGGGCTATCATGGATCTGGGAATCAAGATTCCCGCGGCGTACCGCCTGGTGACGGACGGAAAACGGGTGGGCGTCGAGTTTGAGCGCATCTTGAACAAACGCTCCTTTGCCCGTGCCATCTCGCAGGAACCCGACCAGTTGGAAGCCTATGTGCGCGATTTCGCGCAGGAGTGCCTTAAATTGCACGCGACCCCTTGTCCCACCGATGTCTTCCCCTCGGTCAAAGCTCATTTCCACGCTGCAATCGACGCCTCGAAAGATTTCGACGCAGACCAGAAAAAGAAACTGCACGCCTGGGTGGAGGCCGCCCCCGATGCGACCACCTGCCTGCACGGCGATATGCATATCGGCAATATCATCCGGGCCGACGGGCAGGATTACTGGATCGACCTGGCCGATTTCCGTTACGGACATCCATATTTCGATATGGGCATGCTCTATTTCGTGTGCATCAGCAATCCGTCCGATGCGATAGCGCAGCGGCTCTTCCATCTGTCCCATGCGCAGATGGTCCGGGTATGGGAGGTTTTCGTACGGGCATATTTCGGCCCCGATGTGGCGCTGGAAGATGTCTATCGCCTGATCGAACCATATGCCGCCCTCTATATGATCCATTTTTCGAATCGGGAGTCGATGCTGCCCCACTGGCGTCCCGTGATTGAAAACACTTTGTTAAAGTAAATGCTATACATCTTCATCATCAACGGGCGCCAGGATAAGGAGCACATCGCCCAGGACGTGGACCGGCAGATCAAAGAGTTCGGTCCCGGCCTGGACTATCAGATCTACAAGACCCGGGGCATCGGCGACGGCACCCGTTTCGTGAAGATCTATTGCGACCTGCATCCCAATGCCAAGGTCTGTTTCGTGGCTTGTGGCGGTACGGGTACCCTGAACGAGGTCGCTTCGGGCATGGTCGGGTCGCACGACAAATATCTGGCGATCCTGGCCTACGGCGCTACCAACGATTTCCTGAAATGCTTCCCGGACCACGATTTCACTTCGCTGCGGAAGCTGGTCGAAGGAACCGTCCGTCCCATCGACATCATCCGTGTGAACGACAGCTACGCTATCAATGTCATCAATGTCGGTTTCGACGCCGTGGTGGCCAAGATTGCCAACGAGTCCATCGAGGAGGGCCGCGTGGAGAACGCCTATACCCGCGGCATCGTCGCTGCGATTTTTACCGCCCGCAACAACAAGATCCGGATCGTGGCCGACGGCGAGCGCTTGAACCGGAGCCGGCTTCTGCTGAGCACTCTTTCGAACGGTCGCTGGTGTGGCGGTGAGTTCCTATGCGCGCCCAAGGCCGAGCTCGACGACGGCTGGATCGAAGTTTCCGTGTTCCGCCCTTTGTTCCTTCTGACCTTCCTGCGCATACTTCCGCTCTACAAGAACGGAACTTTCCTCGACGTCCCCTGGGCCCGTAGACACGTCCATTACAAGCGTGCCAAGCACGTGGATGTCATCTCCAGTGACCTGGTGGACATCTCCCTCGACGGAGAGATCTACGCCAGCCATACTTTCAGCATCGACATATTACCCAAAGAAATCAACTTGATATTACCTTCGCTATTCACTATGAAAAAAAGATTTGAACCCATCATCGACAAGTGCGGCGAAATTATCGAATTCCTGATGTCTTCTCCCGACATTCCGAAGGATGAAAACCTGCAGTTCAAGATCCGGCTTTCCATCGAGGAGGCCGTCGAGAACGTGGTGCGTTATGCCTACGAGGGTGGAATGGGATGGATCGAAGTGGGGACCGAACTCGATCCGGATGGCGTGATGCTTACCATCGTGCTGCGTGATGCCGGCGTTCCCTTCAATCCGCTGGAGCGTCCCGATCCCGACGTCACCCTCTCGGCCGAGGACCGGGAAATCGGCGGCCTGGGCATCTTCCTGTGCAAACAGCTGATGGACCATATTGAGTATAAATACGAGGATGGATGCAATGTCCTGATCATGAGAAAGAAAGTGGATTGATGAAACGTCTCCTGACAGCAGCGGCATTTCTGCTATTCGCATTTGCATCACTACCGGCCCAGGAGGTTATCACCTTTATGCCGCAGTGGCTTCCGCAGACCCAGTTCGCGGGCTATTACGTAGCCCTCGAAAAGGGCTTCTATGCCGAAGAAGGGCTCGATGTGATCATCGACCACTTCGGCGGCAGTTCTACGGAGACCGCTTTGGCGAAGATCGAGCACCGGCAGATCGACATCATCACCACCCAGCTGATTTCGGCCATGATCGAGCGGGATAAAGGGATGCGGCTGGTCAACGTTCTGCAAACTTCGCAGGTCAACGGGCTGATGTGCGCGGCGCATTTCCCCGTCAAGGATCCGCAGGCGCTCAACGGTGCCCGGGTCGGCCGTTGGAAAGTCGGTTTCGGCGAGGTCTGCGACCTGTTCTGCTACAAGAACCAGTTGCAGGTGAACTGGATTCCCTACATACAGGGCATCAACCTGTATGTCGCCGGTGCCGTGGATGCACTCCTTTGTTACAGCTACAGCGAGTACCTCCAGTTGGTGATGGCTACAGGCGGAATCCCCGAGGACTATTTGATCCGTTTCAGTGAGTTTGGCCTGGATTTTCCCGAGGACGGCCTCTATGTGACGGAAAAGTATTATAAAGATAATAAGGAAAAGGTCGACAAGTTCGTACGGGCTTCCCGGCGGGGCTGGGATTATGCCCGCGAACATCGTGAAGAAGCCCTTGAAATCTCGTTGAAGATGATGAATGACTTCAACGTGGCTACCAGCCGGAAGCTCCAGGAAATGATGCTGGATGAAGTGCTGCGCCTGCAGGTCAACCCTGTTACGGGCGTGGCGGATTTTGCACCGGTCAGCCGTGGGGTGTTTGATGCACTCAATGTTTCGCTGCAGGAGGCTGGCATCCTGAAGTCGACCATTCAATATGAGGAGATGATACGATGAATTGGCAAAAGAGTTTTTCGTCACGGCTCAGCCTGTTCGTCCTGCTCATAGCGTCAGGGCTGATGCTGGGCGTTGCGATCCTGCTGGGCTTATTCTCCTCTTCCTCTATCCGACAGGTTTCCCGGAATATGGCACAGCAGCATCTGAACAGGAGCATTCTCGAGATCGAACAGGTGATTACGGAAGTGGAGCGTGCCGTCGACAACCTCGACTGGGTGGTGCTGCAGAACCTCGATGACGAAAAGTTCCTCTATCAGGTGACGCGGGAAATCGTGCAGGCCAACCCGAACATCGTGGGCAGCGCCATCGCTTTCGAGCCGGGTTACTATAAGGGCCGAAAATATTTCTCACCCTATTCTTATATAGGCGACCAGACCCACGAGCTTCGTTCCATCCAGTTGGGCAATGAAGACTATGATTATCCCACCCTGGACTGGTACCAGATTCCCAAGTTGCTGGGCAAGCCCTACTGGAGTGAACCCTATTACGATGATGGCGGTGGCGGACAGCGCATGTCCACCTATTCGATGCCGCTCAAGGATGAAGACGGAAAGATCATCGGCATCATGACGGCCGACATTTCCTTGGACTGGTTGTCCGATTGGGTCAATTCCATCCGGCCCTATCGCAATTCGTTTACAATGATGATTGGCCGTAATGGCTCTTTCATCGCCCATCCCGACAGTACCAAAGTGCTGAACGAGACCATTTTTACCGTGGCCATGGACCTGCCTGACACGACGGCTTTCCAATTGGGCAAGGATATGCTGGCCGGAAAACGGGGGATGCAGCGGTTCAGTCTCAATGGCAAAGATTCGTTCATGGTTTACGGCCCTATCAGCAACGGCTGGTCGATGGGTATCGTCAACCTGTACGGGGATATTTTCAGCAGTGTCCGCCGTTTCAATATGTTCCTGGTCATCACCCTGTTGCTCGGCCTGATCGGCATGTTCATCGGTTGCCGCAACATGATACGGCGCCTGACCATGCCCATCGTGGAATTCACCAACTCGGCCATGACCATCGCCAAGGGCAATTTCCAGGCCATGATCCCTGAAGTGGAGACACAGGACGAATTGAAGAAACTGCGTGACTCCCTCGACTACATGCAGCGTTCCATCAACGAATACATCGGTGAACTGAAGACGACGACGGCTTCCAACGAGCGGTATGAAAGTGAACTCAACATCGCCCGTGAGATCCAGATGAGCATGCTGCCCCAGAACTTCCCGCAGCGCGAAGACTGCTCGCTCTTCGCCATGGTGCAACCGGCCAAGGAGGTGGGTGGCGACCTTTACGATTTCGTGGATGTCGGCGACTCGCTCTTCTTCCTGGTGGGCGACGTTTCGGGCAAGGGTGTGCCGGCGGCTTTGTTCATGGCCATCGCCCGGGCGGCCTTCCGTTTCATCGGGGCCCTGGGCTTGCCGATGCGTGAGGTGGTGCGCCGCGTGAACGACTGCCTGTGCGACGGCAACACCAACGAGATGTTCGTCACTCTCTTTGCTGCCTGCCTCGACCTGAAGACCGGTGATATGGTCTACTGTAATGCGGGTCACAACCCCATCGTGCTGATTGGTCCTGACGGAAAATCTTCTTTCCTCCAGGCCAAACCCAATCTGGCGGCCGGTCTCTTTGAGGGATTCCCGTACGAGGACGAGCAGATCCATTTGGAGCGTGGCACGCGACTTGTTTTGTACACCGACGGCGTGACCGAAGCGGAGCGTTCCGACAAGGTCCAGTATGGAGAAGAGAAACTGTTGAAATGGGCCGCCGGGCTGAATCCGTTGACATCGTCCCATGCTGCCGTGCAGGACTTGTTTGCCCACGTGAAGAAATTTACGGCTGGAGCCGATCAGAACGACGACATCACCATCATGTCATTATTGTGGAAATAACCAAAAATATACCTATAAAGAAATGAACGTAACCATCACTGAAGAAGGCGCCAAGGCGCTTGTTAAACTGGAAGGCCGTCTCGACACCACCAATGCGGATCAGTTCCAGAAAGATATCACTCCGCTGATGACCGGGACCCACCAGGAGATCGATATCGACTGCACGGATATGGAATATACCAGCAGTCAGGGTCTCCGTATGTTCCTGATGTTGCAGAAGACCGTCTCTGCCCGTGGGGCGAAGATGATGCTTCGCAACATGAAGCCCCATGTCAAAGAAGTTTTTGATATCACGGGTTTCTCTCACATTATCACGATCATATAGCGATTTGTTAAAAAGTCGTTGATAAAATTTTTGCCGAAAGCGTATGGTTATTTGGTACGCTTGCCATATATTTGCAAAAAAATTTGTGTTATGGCAAAAGCAATGACCAATCAAGCAATCTTCGACGCCCGTACGCTCGGCAAGCCTAAAATGGCACTCCTCGGACTGCAACACTTGTTTGCAATGTTCGGAGCCACTGTTTTAGTTCCAGTGATTACAGGGTTGTCGGTATCGGCAACCCTTCTTTTTGCCGGTTTGGGAACCCTTCTCTTCCACCTGCTGACCAAGTGGAAAGTACCTGCATTCCTCGGATCTTCCTTCGCATTCCTGGGTGGTTACGCCGCCGTCACGCAGATGGGTGCCGAACGAGGCCTTTCGCTGGCCGAGTCGCTGCCCTATGCCTGCATCGGTGTCGCCTGCGCCGGCCTGATGTATTTCATCCTGGCCGCCCTGTTCGCCGCCTACGGTGCCAAAAAGGTCATGCGTTTCTTCCCGCCCGTGGTCACCGGCCCGATCATCATCGCCATCGGTCTGACGCTTTCGGGTTCGGCCATCTCCAACTGCAACACCAACTGGTGGATCGCCCTGCTGGCCATCGCCATCATCGTCGTGTGCAACATCTGGGGCAAGGGCATGATCCGCATCGTTCCGATCCTCATGGGTGTGCTGGGTTCCTATATCGTGGCGGCCCTCTGCGGCCTGTGCGATTTCAGCGGCGTGAAGGAAGCTGCCTGGCTGGGAACCCCGTTCCAGATGCAGGATACCGCCTTCGCAGTGTTCAAGTCTCCCAACTGGGGCCTCGTTGTGGCAGCCATCATCGCCATCCTGCCCATCTCGCTGGCAACGATGGTCGAGCACATCGGCGACATGTGCGCCATCTCCTCGACCACGGGTGAAAACTATCTGGAGGATCCGGGTCTGCACCGCACCCTCATGGGCGACGGTCTGGCCACCATCCTGGCTTCAGTCTTCGGCGCTCCGGCCAATACGACCTACGGTGAAAACACCGGCGTGCTCAACCTGACCCGCGTCTTCGACCCGCGCGTGATCCGTATCGCGGCCGTCTTCGCCATTATCCTGAGTTTCTGCCCGAAGTTCTCCGCCCTGATCGGCGCCATGCCCGCCTCCACCATCGGCGGCGTGAGTCTCGTGCTCTACGGTATGATCTCCGCCGTGGGCGTGCGCAACCTCGTGGACAACAAGGTCGACCTCACCATCTCCCGCAACCTGATCATCGCAGCCCTCATCCTGGTGCTGGCCATCGGTATCAAGTACGGCGCGAACGACTCCATCAACATCGGCTTCACTTCGCTCAGCGGCCTGGCCGTCGCAGCGCTGGTGGGCATCATTCTCAACGCCATCCTTCCGGGCAAAGACTATGAATTCGGTTCCAGCCTCCGCGGCGACATCACCGTCAACCTGGGCGGTTCGACCCGCAACCCCAACTGGCGCGAAGAACATCCCGAGCATGCCAAACTGTAATTGAATAATCTAAAACCTATTAATAAGAGCAATGAAAAAACTGATTCTCACCGCCGCCATTCTGCTTTGCGGCCTGACTGCCTTCGCGCAGACCAACATCCAGATCATGTATGATTTCGCCAAGGACCGTCAGCAGATCACCACGACCATCGAAGGCTTCTATACCGACAAGGGCGGTAACACCTTCTTCTTCGTCGACCACGATTTCGCTTTGAACAAGGACCTGGGTGACACCTTCTCTCCCGCCGGTACTTATATGGAGGTGGCCCGCTGCCTCAACTTCTGGCAGAACAGCCCCGTGAATTTCCTCAGCGCCCACGTGGAGTACAACGGCGGTGTCTACAAGGGATTTGGCATCAATCATGCCTTCCTGGCCGGTGCCGACTTCTTCATCCACAGCAAAGATTTCCGCAATACCCTCAACTTGAAGGTTCTGTACAAAGGCATCCTGAAGACGACCCAGGTGGTTCCCATGCAGTTTACGGTTGTCTGGGGCATGCAGGACCTCTTCGGCGCGAAGGGTCTCCGCTTCAGCGGCTTCGCTGATTTCTGGTGGGAAGACCATGTGGTGACGGGCAAAGATATGTCGGCCCAGTTGTCGCATGTCGTGTTCATCTCCGAGCCGCAGCTCTGGTACAACTGCGGTACCGAGCACTTCAACATCGGTGGCGAGGTGGAGCTCAGCTACGATTTCGGTTCGACCCGGGGGTTCAGGGCCCGTCCTTGCCTCGGTATCAAGTGGGTCTTCTAGACGGAAGCAAGCTTTAAACCTATACTATGAGTAATTTCCTCACCAAAGCTTTCGGATTCGACCCGGCGAAAAACACGGTACGCACCGAGATCGTGGCAGGTCTGACGACCTTCCTGACGATGGCCTACATCCTGGCCGTCAACCCGAGCATCTTCAGTGCGCTGCCGGGCATGCCGGGTGGCTCCGTCTTCACGGCGACGGCCCTGTCCGCCATCATCGCCACGCTGGTGATGGCCTTTTGGGCCAAGAAGCCGTTTGCGCTGGCCCCGGGCATGGGCCTGAACGCGTTCTTCGTGTTTACGGTCTGCCTGACCATGGGCCATTCCTGGCAGTTTGCCTTGACGGCAGTCCTGATCGAAGGTCTGATCTTCGTGGTCCTGACGCTGACCAAGGTCCGCGTGTGGATCCTGAATGCCATCCCGATGAGCCTGAAGAACGCCATCGGCGCCGGTATCGGCTTGTTCATCGCCTTCATCGGTTTGCAGAACGCCGGCCTGATTGTGGACAGCCCTTCCACGCTGGTGACCCTTGGCGACGTGTGCCATGGCACCGGCCTGCTGGCCGTGATCGGCCTGGTCATCTCCTGCACGCTGGTGATGCTCCACGTCCGGGGCGGTATCCTGCTGGGTATCCTCATCACGGCCGTCATTGGCATGTTCATCAAGGACCCCGCCACGGGGGAGGCCATCACGCACTTCGGCGGCATCCTCTCGATGCCCGACAGTGTCGCTCCGATCGCCTTCCAGTTCGAGTGGCACCGGATCCTGAGCTGGGATATGCTGGTTGTCGTGTTCACCTTCCTGTTCATCGACATGTTCGATACGATGGGTACGGTGATCGGCGTCGCCCAGAAAGCCGGTTTCGTCGATGAGAAAGGCAATATCCAGGATTCCGAGAAGGTGTTCATGGCCGATGCCATCGGCACCATCGCCGGCGCCTGCCTGGGTACTTCCACCACCACGACCTACGTCGAGAGCTCGGCCGGTGTCGGTGCGGGCGGACGTACGGGCCTGACGGCCTTTGCCGCTGCGGCCTGCTTCGCCCTCGCGCTGTTCTTCTCGCCGGTGTTCCTGGCCATCCCGGGCGCTGCTACGGCTCCGTCCCTGATCATCGTCGGTATGATGATGATGCAGCCGGTCACCCGGATCGACTGGTCGAACTACCGCGAGAGCATCCCCGCCTTCCTGACGGTGATCCTCATGCCGCTGTCCTACAGTATCTCTGACGGTATCCTCATCGGTGTGATCTCCTACGTGGTCCTCTATGCCCTCTCCGGCAAGGCCAAAGAGATCACCCCCACGATGTGGGTCCTCGCGATCCTGTTCATCCTCAGATATATCTTTATATAAAGATTATTCGTATATTTGTAAAGCGTCATGCCGGGCTTGACCCGGCATCTCGCTTTAATAAGTAATAAAGTTATGAAAGTCAGCATCATTATGGGGTCGAAGAGCGATTGGGACGTAATGTCCGCCGCCTGCGAGACCCTCGAATCCTTTGGTGTAGAATACGAAAAGAAAGTGATCAGCGCACACCGCACCCCGCAGTTCTTCATGGAATACATGGCGGGTGCGCGCGAGCGTGGTGTCGGCATCGTCATTGCCGGCGCCGGCGGAGCCGCCCATCTGCCGGGCATGGCCGCCGCCCTGACCACCCTGCCGGTGATCGGCGTTCCCATCAAGAGCAAGGCCTTGAGTGGCCTGGACTCCCTGCTCTCCATCGTCCAGATGCCGAGCGGCATCCCCGTGGCCACGATGGCCATCGACGGCGCCAAGAATGCAGCCCTCTATGCCGTGGCGATGCTGGCCATCAACGACGAAGCGCTCGCGACCAAGCTGGCCATCTTCCGCGAGAAACAGGCTGAAAAAGTGCTGAACACGGAACTATGAGCCGTCGCATTTTCGTCGAGAAGAAACCTGCCTTCCGGGTCGAGGCGGAAAGTCTTCGCAAAGAATTCAATGAAAACCTGTCGGTGGGACTGCGCACCCTCCGGCTCATCAATCTCTACGACCTGACCGGCTTCAGCGACGAACTGCTCGAAAAATGCCGCTACACGGTGTTCGGCGAGCGCGTGTCCGACGTGGTGAGCGACTCGCTCGACCTGAAGGGCCGCCGCTACCTGGCCGTGGAATACATTCCCGGGCAGTTCGACCAGCGTGCATCCTCCGCGCACGACTGCGTGCGCCTGCTCGATCCGTCGGCCCAGGTGGACATCCGCAGCGGTCGCCTGCTGATTTTCGACGACGACTTCTCCGAGGAGGGGATGGCCGCCGTGCGCCGCTATTTCATCAATGCCGTGGAGAGCCGCGAGAAAGACCTCTCGGTGATCGCCGGGCAGGAGGCGGCCGCGGTTCGGCCGCTGGCGGTGCTCGATGGCTTCGTCGACATGCAGGAGGCTGATTTCGCCGCCTTCTGCCGCGACTGGGGCCTGGCCATGAATACCGATGACCTCCGGGAAGTGGTGCTGCATTTCCGGAAGGAAGGCCGCAATCCCACCGAGACGGAACTTCGGATCCTCGATACCTATTGGAGCGACCACTGCCGCCATACGACCTTTACGACCGAGTTGACGTCGATTTCCGTCGACGACTCGTTCATCAAGCCGGCCTTGGAAGCCGACCTTCGGCAGCTCGACTTGATCCGCCGGGAGCTCGGCCGCGAGGGGAAGCCGCTCTGCCTGATGGAGCTGGCCACCATCGGTGCCCGCTACCTGAAACACAAGGGCGTGCTCGACAACCAGGAGCAGAGCGAAGAGAACAATGCCTGCAGCATCGTCATCGACGTGGATGTCGACGGGAAGCCGGAGAAATGGCTGCTGCAGTTCAAGAACGAGACCCACAACCATCCCACGGAGATCGAGCCGTTCGGCGGCGCGGCCACCTGCCTGGGCGGCGCCATCCGCGACCCGCTCTCGGGCCGTGCCTACGTGTACCAGGCCATGCGTGTGACGGGTGCGGGAGACATCTGGAAACCCGTTTCGGAGACGATGCACGGCAAGCTGCCGCAGCGCATGATTTCGCGCAAGGCGGCGGCCGGTTATTCGAGCTATGGCAACCAGATTGGTCTGGCGACCACGCACGTGCGCGAGATCTTCCATCCGGGCTACACGGCCAAGCGCATGGAGGTCGGCGCGGTGGTGGGTGCGGTACCTGCTGCGCAGGTGGTGCGTGAGCGCCCTGCGCCGGGCGACGTGATCCTGCTGTTGGGCGGCCGTACCGGCCGTGATGGCATCGGCGGGGCCACCGGCTCGTCGAAAGGCCATACCGACGCTTCGCTGACCACCTGCGGCAGCGAGGTGCAGAAGGGAAATGCACCCGAGGAGCGCAAGATCCAGCGGCTTTTCCGCCGGGCCGACGTGTCGCAGCTCATCAAGAAATCGAACGACTTCGGGGCCGGCGGTGTGAGCGTGGCCATCGGTGAACTGGCCGACGGACTGGAAATCCACCTCGACCGTGTCCCGACCAAATACAGCGGTCTCAATGCGATGGAACTGTCGATCAGCGAATCGCAGGAACGCATGGCGGTGGTCATCGCCGCCCGTGACCGCGCTGTTTTTGAGAACTATTGCGCCCAGGAGAATATCGAAGTGACCTATGTCGCCGATGTGACGGATTCGGGCCGGATGCAGATCTTCAACGGTTCAACCTGCGTCGCCGACCTGCCCCGGAGCTTCATTGACAGTGCGGGCGCACGGCACTTCGCCACGGCGGCCATCCAGGCGGTGGCCCCGCGTGACCCCTTCGCGCAGCATTTTACAGGCAAGCGTCTGGAAGAAAGACTCGCGCAGCTGCTCGCTTCGCCCAACGTGACTTCCCAGAAGGGCCTCATCGAAATGTTCGACTCCACGATCGGCAGCTCGACGGTCCTGATGCCTTTCGGCGGCCGTACCCAGGCCACCGAAAGCCAGGTTTCCGTGCAGAAGCTGCCCGTGATGGGGGAGACCGACACGGCCAGCATGATGGCCTTCGGTTTCAACCCCGACCTGAGCAGCTGGAGCCCGTATCACGGCGCTGCCTATGCGGTGGTGGAGGCCTGCACGAAGATTGTGGCCGCGGGCGGCGACTGGTCGACGATGCGTTTCTCCTACCAGGAGTATTTCGAGCGGATGACGCACGATGCGCATACCTGGGGCAAGCCGCTTTCCGCCCTGCTGGGCGCACTGCGGATGCAGCTGGCGCTGGGCCTTCCTTCCATCGGCGGCAAAGACTCGATGAGCGGTACTTTCGAAGATATCCACGTGCCGCCGACCCTGATCGCCTTCGGCATTACGCCGGTCAAGGCTTCGCGGGTCATTTCGCCCGAATTCAAGAAGGCGGGCCATTTCATCTATCTGATCCGGCATACGCCGCAGCCGGACTGGATGCCCGATACTGAAGCGCTCAAGCGGCAATGGGACTATGTCCACACACAGGTGGCTGCCGGCCGCATCGTTTCGGCCTGGTCGCTGGGATTCGGCGGCGTAGGGGAGGCCCTCTGCAAGATGGCCTTCGGCAACCAGCTCGGCTTCGAGGTGGAGCTTCCGGAGAAAGACCTCTTCTCGCTGGGTTACGGTTCGCTGGTCGTTGAGGCGAAGGAAGCGCTCGATGCGCCGTTTGCCGAGCGGCTGGGCATCGTGACCGATGGAGCCGTGGTTATAAACGGTCAAAAGCTGTCGCTTGCGTCGCTGCAACGCGCCTGTGAGGACCGTTTTGCCGAAGTCTATCCGGCCCGCACGGAGCTGCAGGGCAGCGCCACCCCGGAATTCGCCGACGTTTTCTGCAACGAACCCGCCCCCGTCTATCCGGGCGAGGCCATCGCCGAGCCGCTCGTGCTGCTGCCGGTCTTTCCCGGTACCAACTGCGATTACGATATGGCCGCGGCTTTCCGCCGGGCAGGCGCCCGCGTCCGTTTCTGCGTGTTCCGCAACCTGACCGAAAAAGATATTTTCGATTCCATTGACACGCTTTGCGCGGCGCTGGACGAGTGCCAGATCCTCGCCCTGTCGGGCGGCTTCTCCTCGGGCGACGAGCCCGACGGCAGCGGCAAGTTCATCGCCGGCGTGCTGACCAATCCGCGTGTGGCTGCTTCCGTCCGTGCCCTGCTCGCCCGCAAGGGGCTGGTGCTGGGCATCTGCAACGGTTTCCAGGCCCTGGTCAAGAGCGGCATGCTGCCCGATGGAAAGCTGGGCGTGGGCGACGACGACCCCACGCTCTTCCGCAACGACATCAACCGGCACATCTCGCAGCTGGTGACGACGGTGGTTTCCACGACCCGCTCGCCCTGGCTGTCTGGCTTCCGGGCCGGAGAGCGTCACACCGTGGCCGTGAGCCACGGCGAAGGCAAGTTCGTGGTGAGCCTCGAACAGGCCGGAAAGCTCTTTTCCAACGGCCAGGTGGCCTTCCGCTATGCCGATCCCACGACAGGCAGGCCTACGCTCGAATCCCCCTACAACCCGAACGGATCCTGCTATGCCATCGAAGGCATCATCAGCCCCGACGGCCTGATCCTGGGCAAGATGGGCCACTCCGAGCGGCGGGGTACATCCCTGTACCGCAACATTCCCGCTTCTGTCGGTGAATCGATCTTTGAAAATGCAGTCAACTATTTCAGAAAAATATAATGGCAATCAACTATGAAAAGGCAGGCGTAAGCCTGGAGGCCGGATACGAAGTGGTGCGCCGCATCAAACAGCACGTCGCCTCGACCAAGCGTCCCGGCTGGATGGGTGGCATCGGCTCGTTCGGCGGCATGTTTGACCTTGCTTCGCTCGGCATCAAGGAACCCGTGCTGGTGAGCGGCACCGACGGCGTGGGTACCAAGCTCAAAATCGCCTTTGCGATGGACAAGCACGACACCATCGGCATTGATGCCGTGGCCATGTGCGTCAACGACGTACTGGCACAAGGCGCCGAACCGCTCTTCTTCCTCGACTACGTGGCCCTCGGCCACAACATTCCCGCGAAGGTCGAAGCCATCGTGGCCGGTGTGGCCGAAGGCTGCCGGCAGGCAGGCTGTGCGCTGATCGGCGGCGAAACCGCCGAGATGCCGGGCATGTATGCCGACGGCGAATACGATATCGCGGGCTTTACGACCGGCGTGGTGGAGAAGAGCAAGCTGATTGACGGTACGAAAGTAAAAGTGGGCGACGTGCTGGTGGGCATTCCTTCGAGCGGCGTGCACTCCAACGGCTTCAGCCTGGTGCGCAAGATCGTCGCCGACGCTGGTCTCTCGTTGCATCAGCCCTGTCCTGAACTGGGCGGCCGGGTGCTGGGCGAGGTGCTGCTGACTCCGACCTTCATCTATGTAAAGGAAGTGCTGGAGGTCATCCGCCACTGCGACGTCCATGGCGTGGCCCACATCACGGGCGGCGGTTTCGACGAGAACATCCCCCGCATCCTGCGTCCCGGTCAGGGTATTGAGGTGCAGGAGGGGAGTTGGGAAATTCTGCCCGTGTTCAAGGCGCTCGAGAAGTGGGGCAAGATTCCGCACCGCGAGATGTTCAACATCTTCAATATGGGCATCGGCATGGTGCTGGCCCTCGACGCGGCGCAGGCCGACGCAGCCATTGCCCTCCTGGCGAAGGCTGGTCGCAAGGCCTCGGTCATCGGCCGGGTAACGGATCGCGAAGGCGTACAAATCAACCTGTTATGAAACGACTGGCCGTCTTTGCGAGTGGGTCGGGCACCAATTTCGAGGCCATCGCGCAAGCCTGCGTCGACGGACGCATCGACGCCCGCGTCGCGTTGCTGGTGTGTGACGTGCCGGGTGCCAAGGTGCTGGAACGGGGAGAACGCTTCGGCGTGGAAACTTTCTGCTTCCGCCCGAAAGCCTATGCCTGCAAGGCCGATTTCGAGCAGGAGATTGCTGACCGGATGGACGCGCTGGGCATCGATCTGGTGTGCCTGGCTGGATACATGCGGATCATCGGGCCGACGCTGCTCGGGCGCTACGGCGGCCGCATCATCAATATCCATCCTTCGCTGCTGCCCGCCTTCAAGGGGGCACACGCGGTGGAAGATGCGGTGGCCTACGGCGTGAAAGTCTATGGTATCTCCATCCACTGGGTCTCAATAAATTACTGCAATGAGAGCGTTAATCAGCGTTAGTGATAAGACGGGCGTGTCGGCTTTCGCCGCGGCCCTTTCCCGGCTCGGCTGGGAGATTATCGCCACGGGCGGCACGCAGCGCCTGTTGGAACAGGAAGGCGTGAAAACCATCGGTATCAGCGAAGTCACCGGTTTCCCCGAAATCTGCGACGGTCGTGTAAAGACCCTGCACCCCAAGGTACACGGTGCCCTGCTGGGCCGCCGCGACCTTCCGTCTCATCTGAAAGCCCTGAAGGAAAACGGCATCGAATTCATCGATCTGGTCTGCGTCAACCTCTATCCTTTCGCCGCGACCATCGCGAAACCGGGCGTGACGATGGAAGACGCCGTCGAGAACATCGACATCGGCGGTCCGTCGATGCTTCGCAGCGCTGCCAAGAACTGGCGCGATGTCACGGTGGTCTGCGATCCGGGTGACTACGGCCGCATCATCGACCAGATCAGCCATCACGGCAATACCACGCCTGAGACGCGTCTGGAACTTTCGGCCAAGGCCTACACTCATACCGCACAGTACGACACAATGATCGCGCGCTATATGCGGGCGCAGGCGGGATTGCCGGAGAAGCTGTTCCTGGAATTCGACCTGAAACAGCCGCTGCGCTACGGCGAGAATCCGCACCAGCAGGCGAACTTCTACGCGGCGAAGGAGCCGCAACCGTATTCGCTGGCCTTTGCGCGCCAGATACAGGGCAAGGAAATGTCCTACAACAATATCCAGGATGCGAACGCGGCGCTGAACATCGTGCGCGACTTTGCCGACCAGCCTTTCTGCGTAGCGCTCAAACATATGAATCCTTGCGGTGCGGCGGTGGGCCAGACCATCGAAGCGGCCTGGCAGGCGGCGTATGAGGCCGACAAGGTGAGCATTTACGGCGGCATCGTGGCAGTCAACCGTCCGTTGACGGCTGAGGTGGCGCAAGGGATGAAGCCCATCTTCCTGGAGATCGTCATTGCGCCTTCGTTCACGCCGGAAGCGTTGGAGATTCTGTCGACCAAGAAGAACCTGCGGGTGCTGGAGGTGGCGATGGAGCCTGAAAAAGAAGCCCCGATGCAGTATGTGAGTGTCAACGGCGGCATGCTGGCGCAGCATCTCGATGTGGCGGTGGAGAAGATTACGCCGGAGATGTGTGTCACGAAAGTAAAGCCGACTGCAGCGCAGTTGCGCGACATGGACTTCGGCTGGCGCATCGTCAAGCACGTGAAGTCGAACGCCATCGTGGTGGTGAAGGACGGGCACACGCTCGGCGTGGGCGCCGGCCAGATGAACCGCGTCGGTTCGGCGGAGATCGCCTTGAAAGAAGCGCAGGCTGCCGGTTTCACCGAGGGCCTGGTGCTGGCTTCCGACGGCTTCCTGCCGTTCGGCGACACGGTGGCTTTGGCAGCCCGGTACGGTGTGACAGCCATCGTCCAGCCCGGTGGCAGCATCCGCGACGAAGAATCCATCGCCAAAGCCGATGAACTGGGCATTACGATGCTCTTCACCGGCATCCGCCACTTCAAACACTAGTATTACGGGGCGCTGCCCCCCCCCCGCTTCTTACCCCTACGCGCTCGCTTCGCAGCTCTGGTATTTGTCCCGCTCGCAGTAAAAATGCTCGCGGCTCCAAATACCACCCGCTGCTGCGCTCGCTAGCGCCTGATGGCGCGTGTTACCGTTACGTGCTCGCTCCGCTGCTCTGGTTTTTGTCCCGCTCGCAGTAAAAATGCTCGCGGCTCCAAAAACCACCCGCCGTTGCGCTCGCTAGCGGCTGATGCCGCCTGCCAATCCGCCCCGTCTAACGGACGAAGGACCTACGCCGTCACAAGACTGGACTTCCGCGCTTCCGCCTGTATCCTGCCGCTCACAAATCGTCGCCCCGCTGTCACCCATGCCGCTGTTCGCGTCTTTTCGCCAAACCGGCGCAGGATCCAAAAACACAATCGACTGGTAATCAGTGGATTTGATTATCGATTTTTGCGCCAATGGCCGAAATCAGGCTGTGGCGCACAATTTCAAAAACGCTAGATCTGATAATCAGATAGTTACGAAATCCGGGCGTGCGCCTGTTGGACGGCAGGGTTATCCTCGGCCGGAAAGTCGCCGGAAGTCATTGAGATTAGTGGACTCGCTGTGGCAGGCCTCGTCAACATGTGACACCGCCATCCTCGTCAGGGCACATCCTGCACGATTTCGCGTGGAACGATCCCAGGTGTACAGGGGATCGTTCCACGCGGCAACTGCCTGGACGCGATGAATACAGGCTGGGCGTGTCACAAGTTGGCGGAATTTTGTGTGCATTGGTTTTTGAAATCACAATTTGTGATAGCAAAGTAGGGCAGATGCGGATCGCGATCCTTCCCATATGCCGAAATCGGGACGAAGATTGAACTCCTTCACACTCGATGTGAAGACAGTCTTGCTGCCGTAAATGATTTGTCAGAAGATTTGTAAAAAGGAAAAAGAAACAAGAGCGGATTCCGTATAGAATAATTCGTATTTTTGTGGATTGGAAAGAAACTATCGATAGATATGCTCAAGATTGGAGACAAAATGCCGTCGTTTGAGGTCGTGGACCAGGACGGGAAACCGGTGCGGTCGGAAGACTTTATCGGGAAGGGTCGGAAGACCATCATCTATTTTTATCCGAAGGACAACACGTCGGGATGTACGGCCGAGGCGTGCAGTTTCCGTGACAATTATGCGGCGCTGACGGAAGCCGGGTACAACGTGGTGGGCGTGAGCAAGGACAGCGCGAAGTCGCACACGGGATTCCGGGCGAAGTATGAGCTGCCGTTCCGCCTGCTGGCCGACACATCCACGCAGATGCTGCAGGACTTCGGCGCCTGGGGCGAGAAGAAGATGTATGGCAAGACTACGATGGGGACGCTGCGCCGGACCTTCATCTTCGACGAGAACGGCATCCTGGAGCGTATCATCGAGAAAGTGGATACCAAGAATGCCGCAGGGCAGATTCTGGAGGACTGAACCATGGGAAAGAAGGTATTGGTCGTTGGTGGTGGCGGGCGGGAGCACGCCATCGTGGATGCGCTGAGCCGCTCGCCGCAGGTCGCCAAGATTTACTGCGCGCCGGGCAACGCCGGCATCGCGGAGCAGGCCGAGTGCGTGCAGCTGAAAGATACGGATGTCGACGGGCTGCTGGCTTTCGCGAAAGAGCATGCGGTCGACCTGACGGTCGTCGGGCCGGAGGCGGCGCTGGCGGCGGGCATCGCCGACCGGTTCCGTGCCGCCGGGCTGAAGATATTCGGTCACACACAGGCAGCTACGGCCATCGAATCGAGCAAGGACTTCGCCAAGCGGCTGATGGCCGGGGCGAAGGTGCCGACGGCGGCGTACCGGACCTTCACCGACTTCGACAAAGCCTGGGCGTATGTCCAGGCCGGTTCACTGCCGACGGTCATCAAATACGACGGCCTGGCGGCAGGCAAGGGCGTGGCCGTGGCGACGACCGCGGCCGAAGCCGAGGCCGCGTTGCGCGACATGCTGCTCGACGGCCGTTACGGGGAAGGAAAGGTGGTGATCGAGGAATTCCTGACAGGCCCTGAATTTTCGTTGATGGCCTTCGTCTCCGGCCGGCAGGTCCGGCCGATGGTGGCCGCACAGGATCACAAGCGCGCCTTCGACGGCGATGCCGGCCCGAATACGGGCGGCATGGGGGCTTATACGGAATCGTTTGCTGCAGGCAAGAGCGGCCTGTCGTTCATTTCGGATGCCGATTACGACTTTGCCGTAACGAAGATTCTGCAACCGGTTGCCGATGCGATGGCCGATGCCGGAACACCGCTCAGCGGCGTGCTCTACGGCGGTCTGATGAAGACACCGGCTGGCATCAGGGTGATCGAATTCAATGCTCGCTTCGGCGATCCCGAGACGGAGGTCGTGCTGCCACGCCTCAAGAGCGACATCTATGCGGTGTTCGAAGCGGCGGCTACGGGCGATGCGCTGCCGGAACTGCGTTGGAAAGATGTTTCCGTGATGGGCGTGGTGATGGCCTCGAAGGGCTATCCCGGCAGTTACTCGAAGGGCGCGCCCATCGCCATCTCCCCGTCGTTCTCGGAGAGCATCTATCATATGGGTACGAAGTGGACCGACGACGGTCTGGTCACGGCCGGAGGCCGCGTCCTGATGGTGGTTTCGGAGGCTCCGACGATGAAGGAAGCCGCCAGCCGCTGCTACGCCGGCGTCGCCCAGATCTCCTGCGACAACCTCTTTTATAGAAAAGATATTGCCAAATACGTGTTATAATGGGAAGGATTATTGATGGAAAAGCCATTGCTGCAGGGCTGTATGAAGAGATGCAGCGGGAAGTCGTTGAACTGGAGCAGAAGTACGGCCGGCGGCCGGGCCTGACGGTCATCATTGTGGGCGAAGACCCCGCCAGCCAGGTGTACGTGCGAAACAAGGAGATCTCTGCCAAGAAAGTCGGTTTTGTCTCCGATGTCATCCGCCTGCCCGAACAGACCCCGCAGGACGAACTCCTGGCGGTCATCGCGCGACTCAACGCAGACCCGACGGTCGACGGCATCCTCGTGCAACTGCCCGTTCCCAGACACATCGACAAGGACGCCGTGATTGCGGCTGTCGCTCCCGAAAAGGACGTGGACGGCTTCTTCGGCATGAAGTCCGGCTTTACGATGAAGCAGGGCTACGTCGCGCCCTGTACGCCCCGTGCCTGCATCCATCTGATCCAGACGACAGGGGAGGTCATCGAAGGCAAGCACGCCCTCGTCGTCGGCCGCGGCGAACTGGTCGGCAAACCGGTGGCGACGCTGCTGCTCAATGAGAACGCTACCGTCACCATCGCGCATTCCCGCACCCGCAATCTCGGCGAAATCGCCCGCACGGCCGACATCATCATCGCTGCCGTGGGCCGTCCGCACATCATCACCGGCGACATGGTCAAGCCCGGTGCCATCCTCATCGACGTGGGCATCAACCGCGGCGCCGACGGCAAACTCTGCGGCGACATCGACTTCGCCACTGCCGAGCCCGTCGCCGGCTGGATCACCCCCGTCCCCGGCGGCGTCGGCCCGATGACCATCGCCATGCTCATGCGCAACACCCTCGACTGCTACCTCTCTCACATCCAATCGTAACACCGATTTCCTCCCAATAGGGTTTGTGCCTTGAGCGTGGGGGATATCGCTTCTCGGACCGACTCATGTGCTTACTGGGGCGCTGCCCCAAACCCTACCGCTACGGCCTGCTATCGCGCGATGCCAGAGTAACGGCCTCCGCTAGCGGCTGATGCCGCTTTGCTATTTCGGGCCCCTCCCTCTATCAACCGAGGGTGGTTAGGGTCCTCAAAGCGATATCCCCCACGCTGGCGGCGCAAGCCTGGTGTAGCGGCGGATTTGGGCAGCGCCCAGTAAAATTTTGTTCATATGCGTAAATTTTGACGCATATGAACTTCTTATATATAGAAGTACCGTATCTTTACTGCATAATTAAAGTTATGAAAAAGATAATACTCGTGTTATTGCTGTCCCTTCCGACGGCCCTGTGGGCGCAGGGGACACTGGGCCTTCGTCTCGACGGAGGCGTGTCATGGATGAAAGGCGGTGGTATCGAAGGAGCCAGCGCCAAAACGATAACGGCCATCCAGCCCCAGGTCGGCGTGGGCCTTTATTACAACTTCAACCCCGCCTTCCGCCTGGGACTCGACTTCAGCTATACCCGGATGCTGCGGGAGCAGACCAATGCCAGCCTGCAACCCCTGCCCGACGGCGGCGTGCAGGGCGACGTCTATCGTGACCTCAAGACCCACTTCCATGGCGCCGGACTGACCGGAGAAGTGAACCTGCTGGGTCTGGGAGGCGTGAAGAAACCCCTGTCACTCTATGTGGGAACCGGCGTGACCGGCCTGTTTGCAGTGGGCAATATCTACACCATCGGCGTGAGCAACACCATCAAGCCCGACGGAACCGGCAATACGGTCCATGTCACGGGCCACAACGAAGGACACCGGTATATCGTGCCCAGTATCCCGGCGACGCTGTCGCTGGAATATGCCTTTCTCCCGCAGGTGGCGCTGCGGATCAGCGGCGGCTACCGCTTCATCCTGGCAGGCAGGCAGGAACTCTCGCCGAAAGGCCAGGCCTATGCCACCGTGGGACTTTGTTTCCAACTGACAAAATAAAAATGAGACATATGAGAGAGACGAAGGATAGACGCATCAGGCGCAGCATGCTGCTGGCATGGCTGCTCCTGGCTCCGCTGGCGTTCTCGTCGTGCGAGAACCGGCATCCGGAGATGGATATCACGATGGAGACGGATTTCCGCGAGATCATCGCGGCCATCAACAGCGCGAACAAGTCGCTTTCCGACAAGCTGGCGCTGATCGAAGCGTCGCTGCAACAGGGACTGGCCGACAACCAGGCCGCGATGGAGCAGGTCCGGCAGGCCGTGGCCTCGTTGAGCGGCACCATGGAAGAGAAACTGGCTGCCGTCGAGGCGGCCGTGAAAGCCCAGACTACGAGCCTGGAAACGAAATTGGCGCTGGTAGAAGCGGCGGTCAGCAACGGCTTTGCCGACAGCCAGGCACAGCAGGCGCTGCTGCAGCAGGCCATCGCTTCGCTGAGCGGTTCGATGGAAGAAAGAATCGCCCTGATCGAAGCGGCCGTGAAAGCCCAGACGACGAGCCTGGAAACGAAGATGGGCCTGATTGAAGCGGCCGTGTCGGAAGGATTTGCCGACGCCGCTGAAGCCCAGGTATTGATAGCGGAAGCGATTGCTTCGCTGGGAGGCACGTTGGACGAAAAGCTGGCGGCCATCGAAGCGGCCATCGGTGACCAGACAACGGCCCTGTCGGCCCGGATGGCCTTGATCGAAACGGCTGTGAAGGAAGGCTTTGCCGCCGATTCGACGCAGCGGGCCCTGATTCAGGCGGCCGTGGATTCCCTCGGCGGTACGGTGGACGAGAAACTGGCTGCCATCAAATCGGCCCTGGCCAGCCAGACTACGAGCCTGGATGCGAAAATGGCGCTGATTGAGGCAGCAGTGGCAGCGATCGGAGAGATCGGAGGTGAAGCGGAAGTGGAGCTGATCCTGCAGGCGCTTTCCTCACTGAGCGGTACGGTCGACCAGAAGCTGGCAGTCATCCAAACGGCGCTGGAGAGCCAGTCGACCACCCTGTCGTCGAAGATCGCCCTCATCGAGACAGCCGTTACCAACGGCTTTGCCGACGGGCAGAAAGCTATCGGCTTGCTGCAGACCGCGCTGGGTGCGCTGAAGACGCAGGTGGGCGACATGGACGATGCGCTCGCAAAAGACATCGACGATGTGATTACGGACCTGGGCACCCTCTCGACGACCCTCACCACGGGCCAGATTTCCCAGGCCCTGGCGCAGATCCTTGCCGCCGTACAGGGCCAGACCGACTACAGCCAGGCCCTGGCCGACATCAAGAAAACCATCGAAGACCTGGAAGAGGAAGTTCAAAACTTCACCCTGGCGTATTTGGGAGATGCATCCTATACCCTCGTCAAGGGCCAGTCCATTTCCGTCAAGCTCCAGGTCACTCCTTCGAGCAAGACACTCGAAAAAGAAAAGATGCAGATCAAGGTGATCGAGACCAAGCAGTTCTTCCCGACCAATTCCGGGACGATAGCGGACCACTTCTCCATCAAATCCCTTGTGGCAGACCCTTCTACCGAAGGACAGTATGTCGCTACGGTGACGACGGACGCAGACGAAGCCGTCTGGGATGAATCCACCCTGGCCTTCGTCTACAACTACGGCACGGACACCGAACCGGAGTATTACACCACGGGTTCATTCCAGGCCGTGATGTTGCCCAGGCCCGTGAACGAGAACAAGCCTTGCGGGGTCATCCCCTGGAAATATCCCTATGCTTCGTTCTGCGCCGTGGATTCCATCTTCAACGCGCAGGGTTTGTATCCCGAAGATACCCTGGGCGTTGTCTATTACGCCCTCGACAAGGTTACGTTCCAGCAGAAGCAGGGCTCGGAGTCGCGTACCTATACGGCATCCAACATCACTTCCGCCAGTTTTACCCCGATCGATGGCAACACGGCGCCGGTGAAATGCATTCTCGACAATGAAAAGCATTACGTATGTTTCTATCCCGATACGACGAACAGCAAGAAATGGCGGGACTTCCAGAGTTCCACCGGCGTCAAGCGGGAGGACGTTGCCGGGAGACTGTCGCTGACCGACCAGTGGGGGGTGACGTCCACATACTACGTTAACATGACCTGGTTCAACACCTATGAACTGAACGAGGTAATCTATGTCAGCGTGAACAACCCGAGCCTTGTCAAGGGGGATGTAGCGTATTATCCGTACAACCTGACGGACAAGTTCCTGGAACTGGGTCTGGACGATGACCTCATGAAAGATACCCGGTATGGGCTCCTGGAGATGGAGAGACCCCTGTCGCAGCAGGAGACCGGAGAGGGGTACGAAAAGCTGAAAGTAAATTGGATGGGTTCGAACCGGGAAGTGGACCTGTTTTTCAACAAGCCCGGAAATGCCCTCGCCGCCGGCCAGAAGTATCGGGCACGCGGCCGCTTCCGGCTGACCGTGAACCCCAGCGATAATACTCCAAACTTTACGCCGACGCAGGTGTTGCTGGAGTACTGTATTACGGTGTACCTTATGAATATGAACTAGACCCATGAAACACATTCGAAACAGATGGTTCCTCGTCTGGGCGGTTTCGCTGGTGCTGGTCGCTTGTGAAGACAATGCTTCGCCGATCAACATCGCGCTGGAGCCGGACTACCGGGGCGTCCTCGAGGCGATCAGCCAGTCGACTCAGCCGTTGGCCGAAAAGCTGGCGCTGATCGAAGCGTCGCAGCGCGACGGGCTGGCCGACAACCAGACGGCTATCGAGATGATCCGGCAGGCTGTCGCTTCCATGGGCGGTACGCTGGAAGAGAAACTGAACGCGATCTCGGCGGCGGTCCAGTCGCAGGCCACGGGTCTGGAGACGAAACTGGCGCTGATCGAGGCCGCCGTGGCCAGCGGTTTTGCCGGCAGTCAGGCGCAACTGGCCCTGCTGCAGCAGGCCATCGCCGCGCTGGGCGGGACGCTCGACGAGAAACTTGCGGCGGTCGAAGCGGCCGTGAAGGCGCAGGAAATGAGCCTGGCGACCAAGCTGAACCTGATTGAAGCGGCGGCCCAGGGCGGTTTTGCCGACAGCGACACCGCGCAGGCCCTGGTGGAGGAGGCGATTGCCTCGCTTGACGGCACCCTGGAAGAAAAAATAGCGGCGCTTGAAGCCGCTATTGGTGACACTTCGTCGGCTCTTTCGGCCAAAATGGCCCTGATTGAAACGGCTGTGAAGGATGGGTTTGCCGAAGCGTCGGCGCAGCAGGCCCTGATCAAAACGGCGCTGGATTCACTGGATGTGCCTGTCGAAGAGAAACTGGCGGCCATCGAATCGGCTGTCGCCAGCCAGACGACAAGTCTGGAAACGAAGCTGGCCCTCATTGAAACAGCCGTGGAGGATCTGGGTGAGCATATGGAGGATTCCGGGCTCGGTCTGGTTTTGCAGGCGATTACTGCCCTGGGTGGAACGCTGGATACGAAGCTGGCGGCCATCGAAGCGGCGGTCAACAGCCAGACGACGAGTCTTTCGTCCAAGCTGGCCCTCATCGAAACGGCCCTCGTCAATGGGTTCACCGACGAAAAGACGGCCCTTGGCCTGGTCCAGACGGCCCTCGGGACATTGAAAACCCAGTTGGACGATGTCGACAAGGACCTTTCCGATGCCATCGACGACGTGATCACTTCGCTGGATGAGATTTCGGCTACCCTCTCGGGCAGTATTGCCCAGGCATTGAGCGGCATCTTCAATGCCGTCGATGCCCTGCCCGATTACAGCCAGGCCGTGGCCGGTATGCAGCAGGCGCTCTCCGAACTGGAAGAAGCCATTGTCCCGTTCCGGCTGGAGTATGTAGAGGATCCTGCGCTTACAGCACTTACGACGGAAGTAGGCGGGACGTGGTGCGCCGAATTCAAGGTCGATCCTGCGGATAAGGTCATCGACGAAACGATGCTGAAGTTGGACATTCTTTCGAGGAAGCAGTTCTTCCCGACCTGGGGAAATAATACTCAGGGAAATGCATCGACAGACTCCTATCCCCTCTCTTTGGTCTCTTTGGGGGGCGGAAAGTATGCCGTCAACATATCCTGCCAATCCCCTTATGTCATCTGGGACGAAGTTACCGTGGCGCTTTCGGTGGCCTATGGAAATACGCAGGAACCGAAATATATCACTTCGGAGCCATTTACGCTTGTGATGATGCCGAAAGCCTTGGACGGCCTCAAATACTGGACCTATCCCGCAGCCTCGTTTACGTTCAAGAGAAACGGCAGTATCAACAATATCTATTATTCGCTCGACAGCGGAGTATTCGAGACGCAAGACGAATCAGATACCCGTACCTATTCGGCCGCGTTCATCGATTCGGTGGAATTCCTCCCGAACAACGACTCCATCGCACCGGTGTTCATCCAGTTGGACAAGGCAAAACGGATGATTGTTTTCATACCCGATACGGCAGGTATTACCTATACCCAGTTTTGGCCGGACAAAGATCCGTCCGACCGCGGCGGCTGGAGAATCTGGCATAATTTCAAGGATTCCTCCGGGGTCAAGCATGAGTCCCTGCTGGGCAAGCTGGTCCTGACGGACCGCTGGCATGTCAAGGATACGATCCATAATTTCAAGATCGGGTGGTACAATGCCGTCTGGTTCCCTGAAAGTGCCATTGTCGGGGTTAACGATATCCAGGGCGACAATACCGCGGTCGTCGATATCAGAAGCCTGCTCTCTAAACTGGGTTTGGAGAGATCCTGGCTGGAAGGCCGTTTTATTCTGCAGGAACAATATGGAGACCTTGAGGGCCCTTATTTTAAGATGTCGGCCCAGTTGCTGCCGGAAACGCTGAAATTGGCAGTGCGGTTCCAGGCAGATCCTGTGCCCGGGGCAAAATTCGGCTTGACAGCCCATTACGACCTGTGGATCTTCCCCACTGAGACCGATCCTCAGTTCAAGGTACTGGCGTTATCCTTCTCTTATAGTTTGGTAGTAACGATTGTGAACTGACATTCCCATGAAAGACATGAAAAAGACAAGCATATCCGCCCTCTTGCTTACCGGCTTGGTACTGCTGGTCCCGTGTGCCTGCGAGAACGGGCAGGATGATCTTCGCATCACGCTGGGATCGGATTACAGCGAAGTCCTTTCGACAATCGAGCAGTCGAGTCGATTGCTGTCCGAACAGATGGCGCGCATCGAATCGCTGATGCGTCAGGGGCTGGCCGACAACCAGGCGGCGATCGAGCAGCTCCGGCAGGCCGTGGCCGCATTGGGTGGCACACTGGACGAGAAACTGGCGGCGGTCGAAGCGGCTGTCAAAGATGAGACGTCGAGCCTGGAAACGAAGCTGGGCCTGATCGACGCGGCCGTTGAAAGCGGTTTTGCCGACGACTGTGCGCGGCAGGAATTGCTGCAGCAGGCGCTTGCTTCGCTGAGCGGCACGCTGGACGAGAAGCTGGCGGCTGTCGAAGAAGCGGTGAAAGCCGGGACGTCGAGCCTGGAAATCAAGCTGGGCCTGATTGAAGCGGCTGTCGAAAAGGGTTTTGCCGACAGTGCCGCGGCACAGGCACTGGTTGTGGAGGCCGTATCGTCCCTGAGCGGCACGCTGGACGAAAAGCTGGCGGCCATCGAGACGGCCATGGCCAACCAGGCGACGGCCCTGTCGACCAAACTGGCGTTGGTTGAAGCCGCCGTCGCGGGCGGTTTTGCCGACAGTCAGCAGCAGTTGAAGCTGCTGCATCAGGCCGTGTCATCGCTGAACGGCACGCTGGCACAAAAGCTGGAATCTGTCCGTTCGGCCATCAGCAACCGGACCACAAGTCTGGAGACAAGACTGGCGCTGATCGAGGTAGCCTTGGAGGACATCGGCACGGCTGAAAGCCATCTGGAAGAAGAAATGGACTTCATCCTGCAGGCGATTACCTCCCTGGGCGGCACGCTGGATGAAAAACTGGCGGCCATTGAGACGGCCGTGAAAAGTCCGGCAACCAGCCTGGAGACCAAACTCGCCACCATCGAAACGGCCCTGAAGAACGGTTTCGTCGATGATCAGACGGCCCTGGGCCTGGTCCAGACGGCGCTCGATGCGCTGAAGAAACAGCTGGGCGATGTGGATGACGGGCTCTCGAAAGCCATCGACGACGTATCAACGGCTTTCGGAACTCTCTCGACCAATGTAAACGTGGACATGGCCACGGCCCTTGCGAACATCCTTGCCGCCATTCAGGGACTGCCCGACTACGGTACGATCCTTACCGCCATCCAACAGGCGCTGGCCGACCTGGAAAAAGCGCTGGGCTGACCCTCTGTCACCCCGGGCTTGCCCGGGGTCTTGGTTATATAGATAGTTTTTGTTAACTTTGTAGGACTTTGTGGAATTTTATCAATAACAAAAACGTATGAAAATACTTTCTTTCCTGACCGATCTCTGGAGCCGCAATGCGACCATCGTGCTGCTGTTCCTGATCCTGATTGTCGTGGCGGTCTTCGTCGTCTATTATCTGAAGAAGGCGAAGGAGCACCCGAAAGGCCTGATTGCGGCTGCCTTGAGCAACATGGGCGAGCGTTTCGGCTACTACATCATGAATGCGGTGCTGCTGCTCTTCCTCGTGTCGAAATTCGGCCTTCCCGACGGCACCGCCGGCCTCATCTACTCTTTCTTCTATTTCGGCATCTACATTCTGGCCCTGGTGGGTGGTCTGATTGCCGACAAGACGCAGAACTACAACCGTACCATCCAGACCGGCCTCTTCATCATGGCGGCCGGCTACGTGGCCCTCGCCATTCCGCTCTTCAGCAAGGTTGACGGCCGGGTGGTCGATGGTAACGGTGGCTGGTGGGGCATCCTGATCTTCACCTGCATCGCCCTGCTCTGCATCGCCTTCGGTAACGGCCTGTTCAAGGGCAACCTCCAGGCGCTGGTGGGCAAACTCTACGACGAATTCGAAGAAGAAGAAGCCAAGAAAGGCCCCGAGGCCCTCAAGATCGCCAAGGACAAACGCGACTCCGGTTTCCAGATTTTCTACGTGTTCATCAACATCGGCGGCGTGATCGCCCCGTTCATCGCCCCGATCCTCCGCAAATGGTGGCTGGCCCGCGACAACTTCATCTATAACGCCGACATGGCCGGCCTCTGCCACAAGTTCATCGGTGGCGAGACTTCCATCGTCGATTCGCAGAAATTCATCGAGACGGCCGCCGCCTCCGTGACGGATCCCGCCGTGCTCGCCGATCCGGCGCAGTTCTGCTCCGACTATGTACAGGTATTCAACACGGGTATCCACTGGGCCTTCATCGTGTCGGCCCTCGCGATGCTGACTTCGCTGTTCATTTTCATGGCCAACAAGCACATCTTCCCGCAGCCCGGCAAGAAGGTCGCCGCCCAGAGCGTCGAATACACGCAGGAAGAGAAACTCGCGATGGCCAAGGAGATCAAGCAGCGTATGGCCGCCCTCTTCGCCGTGCTGGGCATCGCCATCTTCTTCTGGCTCTCGTTCCACCAGAACGGCCAGTCGCTGATGGTCTTCGCCCGTGACTTCGTGGATTCCTCGAAGATTGCCCCGGAGATTTCGCAGGCACTGAATCCGCTCTACGTGATCATTCTCACCCCGATCGTGATGGGCATCTTCGCCGGCCTGGCCCGTAAAGGCAAAGGCGTGTCCACCCCGCGCAAGATCTCGATGGGCATGTTCATCGCCGGCCTGGCTTATCTGTTCCTGGTGATTCTCTCCCTGGTTCACCATTATCCCTCCGGCAACGAGTTCCGCGCCATGGACTCCGTCCAGATGGCGGCAGCCGGACTGGAGAAATGCGGCTACTGGGTGATGTTTGTCATCTATTTCTTCCTGACCGTCGCAGAGTTGCTCATCTCGCCGCTGGGCCTGAGCTTCGTTTCGAAGGTCGCGCCAAAGAACATGGTCGGTCTCTGCCAGGGTCTCTGGCTGGGTGCCACCGCCATCGGCAACCTCTTCATCTTCGTCGGCCCGATCATGCTCAACGCCTGGCCGATCTGGAAATGCTGGATGGTGTTCCTCATCATCTGTTTCGTGTCGATGTCTATCATGCTCGGCATGGTGAAGTGGCTCGAAAAAGTAACGAAGGACTAATTTTTCAGCGATGCTGAAGATTGTATTTTTGGATGCGCAGACGCTGGGGAACGATATCTCCCTGGCGCCTGTCGCGTCTTTGGGTGAATATGTCTCCTATCCCTCGACGCGGCCCGAAGAGGTTTTCGACCGCATCGCGGGCTTCGACGTGGTGATTACCAACAAAGTGTGGATGGGGAAGGAGCAGATCGATTCGTCATCTGCCCTGAAGCTCATCTGCGTGGCGGCCACGGGCACGAACAATGTGGATACGGCCTATGCTGCTTCGAAAGGAATTCCGGTTCGCAATGCGGTGGACTATTCCACCGAGAGCGTGACGCAGGTCACCTGGATGCACATTCTCAGCCTGGTGGGGAAAGCCCGCTATTTCGACGATTACGTGAAGGGTGGGGCCTACAGTGCCAGCGGCTGTTTCACCAATGCTGTCGAGCCCTTCTTCGAACTCAAGGGAAAGACGTTCGGTACGGTGGGCCTGGGCAACATCGGCTCCCGGGTGGCGGGCATCGCCGAGGCCTTCGGAATGAAGGTGCTCTACTATCCGACTTCCGGCAAGCCTCACTCCGACCGCTACGAGGCCGATACCGACCTCTTCCGCTTTCTTTCCCGTTGTGACGTCGTGTCGGTCCACTGCCCGCTCAACGAGCGGACGAACGGACTGATTGGGTACGAGGCACTTACCCGGATGAAGCCCGGCAGTTTCATCGTGAACATGGGCCGCGGCGGCATCATCGTGGAAGCCGACCTGGCCCGCGCCCTCGACGAAGGCGAGATCGCCGGGGCCGCTGTCGACGTGTTTACCCGGGAACCCTTGCCGGCCGACCACCCGTACCTGCATCTCCTGCATCCGGAGCGGCTGTTGCTGACCCCGCACATTGGCTGGGCGAGCCGCGAGGCGCGCATCTGCCTGGTGGGGAAGATCGCCGAGAACATCAAAAATACATTTGGAATCAATTAAATCTTACTGATATGACGCTTATTATTATTATTGCCATTGCGGCCATCCTGGTCCTCTGGGTCATTTCTGTCCAGCGCAAGCTGGTCAAACTGGAAGAAATCTGCAAGAACGGTCTCAGCCAGATCGGCGTGCAGCTGGCCAGCCGCTGGGATGCCCTCAAGGCCCTGGCCGAACTGACCAAAGGTTACTCGGAACACGAGTACAAGACCATCACCGATACCATCGCACAGCGCCGTCCCATCACCGCTGCCAGCACCAGTGCCGATGCCAACGCGCAGGAAAATCTCTTCGCGCAGGCCATGCAGCACCTGAACGTCGTCGTCGAGAAGTATCCGGAACTCAAGGCCAACGAGACTTTCATCAAGACCATGGACAGCGTCAACACCTACCAGAACCAGGTGCGTATGAGCCAGATGGTCTACAACGACTCGGTCACCAAGTACAACCAGGTCATCCGCCAGTTCCCCGACTCCATCGTGGCTTCGCTCTTCCACTTCGCTCCGCTCGAGTACCTCAAGGTCGAGGAGTCGAAGCAGGAGATGCCTTCGATGAAGATCTAATCGTATTCCGACCATGCGTTTCCATCGCCTGATTCTTGCCGTCCTCGCCACGCTGGCTGCTACCGTTCCGGTCGTCGCGCAGAACAAGGTACACGACGTAGACATTTCCGTGACGCTCGACACCGACGGCAGTGCGCACGTCCGGGAGGTCTGGGACATGACCCTCAGCCGGGGTACCGAAGTGTATCTGGGCCGCGAGAACCTGGGCGATATCAAGATCCGCGACCTGACCGTCTCCGATGAGACGGGCGAGACCTATCATACCGACCGTTTCTGGGACACGGAACGCTCGTTCGAAGGAAAGAAGAACCGTTGCGGACTGCATTCCATCAGCGGCGGCTACGAAATCTGCTGGGGCATCGGTGAATACGGACGTCGTCAGTACACCGTCGACTACACCTTGACCAACCTGGTCAAGAGTCTCGACGACTACGACATGATCCACTACCAGTTCTACACGCCCAATGATTTTGAAGGAGAGCACGTGAAGGTGACCATCGAGAAGCCCGGCTTCGTGATGGACACCCTCACGCGCATCTGGGCCTTCGGCTACGACGGCTACATCTGGCGCGAAGACGGAAAAGTGATTGCCGAGAGCGAGACCCCGCTCCAGCCCAACCATTCCGTCATCGTGCTGATGCGCTTCGACAAAGGCACCTTTGCATCGGAAAGCGTGCAGGAGCGGCCCTTCTCGGCCGTTCTCGACCGGGCGCTGGAAGGTGCCGATGAGCCCGACGTTCCGATGAGCAAGGCCGAGGAAGCCTTCTATACGATCCTCGGTGGTCTCTTCTTCTTCGGCATGATCATGCTGCCGTTCATTCCGCTGATCATCCGTGCCGTCCACAAACGGAGGCAGAAGAAGAACACCTTCGGCATGCTCAACCTTAACGGTATCCCCTGGTCGCGTGAAGTGCCCTATGACGGCGACATCCTGAAGAACTACTATGTCATCAGCACCACGCCGGCGCTTGCGACAAAGAAGAACTCCGTGGCTTCGGCCATGATCCTGCATATGCTGCAGGTGGGTTGCCTCGATGCGCGCCGGGACCTGGCGACCGGCAAGGTGGAGATCCGCTTCAGGCCCGACAATCTGGCCGCATTCAAGCAACTCGACCACACGGAAGAATCGCTCTGGAAGTTTATGTACGAAGCCAGCGGCGACAATCATGTCCTCGAAGAGAAGGAGTTCTCGGACTGGGCCAAGAAGCACACGTCCTCGCTCTACAGCTGGACTACGCGGGTCAAGAACAACGGTCTGTCTGCTTTGCGGAATGGTGGCTACTATGATTCAGGCAAGTACACGGCAAAAGGCCGGGTAGAGAACTGCAAGATCGTGGGCTTCAAGAAATTCCTGGAAGACACGACGCTCATCAAGCAGCGGACTACGCCTGAGGTGGCCCTCTGGCGCGACTACCTGATCTTCGCTTCGCTCTTCGGTATCGCCGACAAGGTGGCCAAGGAGCTGAAAGACATCGATCCGGTGATGTTTGAAAAAGTCTGCTCGATGAACTACAACGACATGAACAACGTCCTCTACCTGACACGTTCGTATGCTGATGCGCTCTCACGGTACGCGACGCCGCCGGTGTCGTCGTATTCGGGCGGCGGTGGGTCGCTCGGCGGCTTCAGCCGCAGCGGTGGCGGCGGCCACTCCTCCTTCGGCGGTGGCGGCGGCTTCTCCGGCGGTGGCCACAGCGGCGTGCGCTAATTGAACGGGTTCTGGCCAAGAAAACACTGTGTTTTCATGGCCAGAACCTAGACTTGATATCATCTGGCCAAGAAAAATCGCAGTTTTCTTGGCCAGATCTTATTTACAAGCAGAGTAGCCGCATGCGATGCCGCCGGAATAGGTGTCGTAGCGGACGCGGGTGAAGCCGGCGGCTTCAAATTCGCGGCAAAGGGTTTCGTAGCGGGGAAAAGCCAATACGGAGTCGACCAGATAGCCGTAGGCGGAGCCGCTGCCGACAGCCTTGCCGACCAGCCGCATGGCATGTTTGAAATAGAACAGGTAGAGCGCGCGCCAGAGCGGGTTCTTTGGCACGGCGAATTCCAGCACGGCCAGCCGGCCACCCGGTTTCAGTACCCGACGGATTTCCTGCAGGCACTCGGCACGATGGTCGAAATTGCGCAGGCCGAAAGCGATGGTGACGGCGTCGAACGACGCGTCGGGAAAAGGAATCTGCTCAGCAGAGCCCAGAACGAATTGCGGTTGCGGATCGAGGTCACGGCACTTCACCTTTCCCACTTCCATCATCTCAGCGGAGATATCCAGTCCGGTAACGGAAAAGCCTTCCTGTGCCAACGCCCTGGTCAGATCGCCCGTGCCGCAGGCCAGGTCGAGGACGGCAGCGCCGGGTGCCATCTCCTTCGACAGTTTCCGCAAGAAGCGCCGCCGCCACCGGCGGTCGATGCCCAGCGACATACCATGATTCATCCGATCGTATTTCGAAGCAATCGAATCGAACATCCCGGAGATGACCTTCGCATCCTTGTTCAGTTCTTCCTGCGCCATCGTGTCTAGAGCAATATTTTTACGCGGAAGCCGCGGGAGGTGGGCTCTTCGATGATTTCGCGGCAGAGGGGATGGATCTTTTCTTTGCTGGTGCTGTCGAGTGGAGAGTGGTCAAGACCTTCCACCATGAAGTCGAGAGATGCCTCGTCGGCGATTTCCTTGTAGTTGAGGCGCACGGTCATGGGCCGGTAAGCGGCCATGATGTCAGTGAGCATCAACTTGCTGATTTTCTCGACCCGTTCACAGTACTGGGAAATGTTGTTCTTGATGCAGAAACGCGTCATCGTGGTGAACATGCCCGGGAAGTCGAAATCGTCGCCGACCTCAAAGACGGCCCGGCGGATGCGCTGGGTGAATTCTTTGGTGGCGCTGCGTTTGGGATTTTCGAAGAGTTGCTGCGGTGTTCCGTCTTCGTGTATATACCCGTCATACATGAAGAAAATGCGGGAGCTCACGTCGCGGGCGAATTTCATCTCGTGGGTCACGATGAGCATCGTCATCCCATCGCGGGCGAGCTGGCGCATGACGCTGAGCACCTCGCCGACCATCGTAGGATCGAGGGCTGACGTGGGCTCGTCGAATAGGATGACCTCCGGATTCATGGCCAGGCAACGCGCGATGGCCACGCGCTGCTTCTGGCCGCCGGAAAGGGATGAAGGATAGACCTCGGCCTTTTCAGCCAGGCCCACCTTGCGAAGCAGGGAAACGGCTTCTTCCCGGGCTTCGGCCAGGCTCACGCCCAAAATCTTTACCGGCGCATACATGATGTTCTCGAGCACGGTCATGTGTTCGAAGAGATTGAAATTCTGGAACACCATGCCCATCTTCTGACGCAGTTTATGGACCGGATAGCCTTTCGCCAGGATATTCTCGCCATTATAGAGGATTTCTCCGCTTGTGGGCGGGTCCAGCAGGTTGAGCGCCCGCAGGAAAGTGCTTTTGCCCGTACCCGAAGGGCCGATGATACTGATTACCTCGCCGGGCTGGATCTCACAGTTGATATCCTTGAGGACCGTCAGGCTGCTGCCGTCCGGATTGCGATAGGTCTTGCTCAGATGTTTGACGCTGATCATAACACATGCTGATTTTTAGGCATGGCCCATTTCAAAAGTACGGCGATGAGCCAGGCCAGGAGGAAATAAAGGACCGTGATGACCAAGAGAGGGATGAACGGATCGAAGGTACGGCTGCGGATCAGGTCCCCGGCGCGTGTCAGGTCCTGGATGGCGATGTAACCGACAATCGAAGTACCCTTGAGCAGCGAGATACAGAGACTCTGATAAAGCGGCAATCCGTTCCGGAGTGCCTGCGGGAACACAATATGGAAGAAGGTCTGGAGCCGGGTAAAACCCAGGGCCAGGCCGGCCTCGGTCTGACCGTGCGGAACGGCATTCAGCGAAGTATTGTAGATATCACCGGCGCCCGCGGCAAAGTCCAGGGCGAAGGCGATGATGGCCACCGTGGCGGGATGAAGTCCGCTGCGCGAAAATACCACGTAGAACAGGATCAGCAAGAGTACCAGGATCGGAATGCCGGCCATGAACCAGTTGTAGAAGCCGGCGATCTTGCGCACCCAAGTGCGCCGGCTCCGGGTCATCGCGCAAAGCCCCACGCCCAGCACGGAGCCCAACAGGATGGCAAATAGCGTGATCTTCAGGGTTTCCAGCAGACCCGACGTGATGTATTTCCAGCGTGCTTCTTCAATGAGATTTTTATGGAGGCTCGTTTTCAGACGCTCCCAAAAGTCTGTGGAAGTACCGGCCTGCGCTTCTTTGTCCAGCACATAGTAGGCCGGATGGAAGTCATGGTAGGGGTCGGCAAAGATAAATTCTTCCTGTCGTTCCGGCGTGACGAACATGCCGCCGATCAGGATATCGGCCATGCCGTTCCGCAGGGCTATCATACCGGAAGCATCGTACAGCTTGATCTCCAAAGGCCTGTGCAGATAGGTCGAAAGGGCTCGGATCAGGTCGATTTCCATGCCATACCACTCATCTCCAATCATAAAGGAAATGGGTGCCATATTGGTGATGCAGACCACCTGCAGCACTTTTCCCTCCGTCTCGACCGGAACGTGACGGTACGTCCGGTTGTCCAGATACGCATCCGTCAGCCAGAAATCTTGGAGCGTTTGCATGGTTCCGTTTTCCAGCAGGTCGTTTTGGACCGTGTTCATCGCCAGCGCGAGCTGCTCACCTTCCCTGTCTTTCCGGAACATGATGGCAGTCGGGAACTCCTGCTCACCCTTGAAAGCGATCTTGATCCCGTAGTCGCGACGGATTTCAGAATTGAAGACCGTCTCGTCGTGAACAATGACATCGGACTGCCCCGTCAGCAGGGAATTGAGGAGATCGGCCTCCTTGTTGAACAGCAGGAGATCGATATCGCTCCGTTTGGACAGTTCAAGGTCATAGCAGGATCCTGCCGCCGTGGCGACCGTAAGTCCCACGATATCTTCCTCGTCGTGTAGTTGCGCGACTTTATCCTCACCGGAAGAGCAGGAAGCCAAGCCGATGAGAAAAAGGATGGCGACAAAAAGAGAGACTGGCTTTTTCATGCAGCAAAGATAGATAATAAACGAAAAAAGATCTGCTAGCGCAGGAATTTTTCGGCCGAAGGCCGAGGGGTTCGGGGGCTGTGCCCCCGATAGAACGTGTGCCCATGGGCACTAAAAAAGCCAACTTTCAAAGTTGGCTTTTTTAAGTGCCCAGGACAAGACTCGAACTTGCACGCCCTAAAGCGGGCACCAGCCCCTCAAGCTGGCGTGTCTACCAATTTCACCACCTGGGCGGGGATTGGGATTGCAAAGGTACAGCTAATTTTGAACTATGCAAATTTTTTTGTGCAAATTTTCTACTCCCACTCGATCGTGGCGGGCGGTTTGGAGGAGACGTCGTAAACGACACGGTTGACGCCGCGGACTTTGCGGATGATCTCGTTGGAGACGTCGCGGAGGAAGTCGTAGGGGAAGGGGAACCAGTCAGCCGTCATGGCGTCGGTCGAGACGACGGCGCGCAGAGCTACGGGGTTCTCGTAGGTGCGTTCGTCGCCCATCACGCCCACGCTCTTGACCGGCAGCAGGATGACACCGGCCTGCCAGATGGCGTCGTACAGGTTGGTGGCCATTTCACGGGGGTCCGAAGCGCAGGGGAAACCCATGCCCGTGCAGTCATAGCTGCGCAGGCCGCGAATGAAAATGTCGTCGGCTTCCCGCAGGATTGCCAGTTTCTCTTCCGTGATGTCGCCGATGATGCGGATCGCGAGGGACGGACCCGGGAAGGGGTGGCGGCCCACCAGTTCTTCCTTGATGCCCAGGGCGCGGCCCACGCGGCGGACCTCATCCTTGAAGAGCATGCGGAGCGGCTCCACGATTTTGAGGTTCATCTCCTTGGGCAGGCCGCCCACGTTGTGGTGGCTTTTGATCTTGGAGGCGATGCCGGGGATGCCGGCGCTCTCGATCACGTCGGGGTAGATGGTTCCCTGGGCCAGCCAACGGGCGTTTTCTATTTGTTTGGCGTATTTGTCGAAGGTTTCTACAAACAAACGGCCGATGATCTTGCGCTTGGCCTCGGGCTCGGAAACCCCGGCCAGTGCCTGGATGAATTCCTTCGAGGCATCGGCCCCAATCACGTTGAGGCCCATGTCTTTGTAAGAGGCCAGCACGTCTTCGAACTCATTCTTGCGCAGCAGGCCGTTGTTGACGAAGATGCAGGTGAGCTGGTCGCCGATAGCCTTGTTGAGCAGCACGCCGGCCACGGTGGAATCGACGCCCCCACTCAGGCCCAGGATCACACGCTCCGCTCCAATCTGTTTCCGGAGGGACTCCACCGTGGTTTCGATGAAGGAATCCGGGGTCCAGTCGCCTGCACAGCCGCAGATGTCCAGCGCGAAGTTGGCCAGCATCCGGGATCCTTCCGTGGTGTGGTACACTTCGGGATGGAACTGCACGGCGTAAGTAGGCTCGTCCGCGAACTGGAAAGCAGCATTCACCACGTCGGCTGTGGAGGCGATGACCTTTGCGCCGGTGGGCAGCACCGAAATGCTGTCACCATGCGACATCCATACCTGCGTCTGGGGACTGACCCCCTGGAGCAGGGGAGATTTCGCCACTACGTTGAGCATGGCGCGGCCATACTCGCGGGTGTTGGAGGCTTCCACCTTTCCTCCGCCGGTGTGTGCGAGCAGTTGCGCACCGTAGCAGATGCCCAGCAGCGGGCGCTGGCTGCGGAGCTGCGAAAGGTCGACCTGCGGAGCGTTCGCATCGCGCACGGAGCAGGGACTCCCGCTGAGGATCACGCCTTTGACCGATTCATCAAGAGCGGGAACCTTGTTGTAGGGATGGATTTCACAGAAGACGTTGAGTTCGCGGAGGCGGCGTCCGATGAGTTGGGTCACCTGGGAGCCGAAGTCGAGGATGATAATCTTTTCAACCATAGTACAAAAATACGAAACAGTTTCCGATAATTGCGAGATTATTTCTACTTTTGCGCCTTCAACAGTGTTGAATATTCACGTAGTATGCAAAATATCAGAAACGTAGCGATCATCGCCCACGTCGACCACGGCAAGACCACCCTCGTCGACCGGATGATCTATCAGGCGAAACTCACCCGCAAGGCGGAAGACCTTGGGGAACTCATTCTCGACAACAACGACCTCGAACGCGAACGCGGCATCACCATCCTGGCGAAGAATGTGTCGGTTCCCTACAAAGACGTGAAAATCAATATTATCGACACGCCCGGCCACGCCGACTTCGGCGGTGAGGTGGAACGCGTGCTGAATATGGCAGACGGTGTCCTCCTACTGGTCGATGCCTTTGAGGGGACGATGCCCCAGACCCGCTTCGTGCTCCAGAAAGCCCTCGAGATGGGCAAGAAACCCATCGTAGTCATCAACAAGGTCGACAAGCAGAACTGCCGTCCCGACGAAGTGAACGAAGAAGTGTTCGACCTGATGTTCGCACTGGGCGCCACGGAAGAGCAGCTCGATTTCAAAACTATCTACGGCAGTGCCAAGCAGGGCTGGATGGCGCAGGACTGGCGCAATCCCACCACCGACATCACCCCGCTGCTCGACACCATCATCGAGGAGATTCCCGCCCCGCAGATCGTGGAAGGGACGCCGCAGATGCTCATTTCTTCGTTGGAATACTCCCCTTATGTGGGCCGCATTGCTGTGGGCCGTATCACCCGGGGTACGCTGCGTGCCGGCATGCCCGTTTCGCTGTGCAAACGCTATGATATCGTAGAGAAACAGAAAATCAAGGACTTGATGGTCTTCGAAGGCCTGGACAAGAAGAAAGTGGAGGAAGTTCAGTGCGGCGATATCTGCGCAGTGGTGGGTATTGACGGCTTTGAGATCGGCGACACCATCGCCGACTTCGAGAATCCGGAGGCCCTGCCGCCGATCGCCGTCGATGAACCGACGATGAGCATGGTGTTTACCATCAATGACTCGCCGTTCTTTGGCCGCGAAGGCAAATTTGTGACAAGCCGCCACATCAAGGAGCGCTTGGAACGCGAGCTGGAGAAAAACCTGGCCCTGCGCGTCAAACCGGGCGTCAATGCCGACTCCTTCGTGGTCTACGGCCGTGGCGTGCTGCACCTCTCGATCCTTATCGAGACGATGCGTCGCGAAGGCTTTGAACTGCAAGTGGGACAGCCCCGCGTGCTCGACAAGACCATCGGCGGCAAGCGCTGCGAACCGGTCGAGTCGCTGACCATCGACGTGCCCGAGGAGTTCGTGGGCCGTGCCATCGAGATGACTACCCGTCGCAAAGGCGCCCTGATCCGGATGGAAACCCGCGGAGACCGCGTCCATCTCGATTTCGAGATCCCGTCCCGCGGCCTGATGGGTCTGCGATCCAACCTGCTGACCGCCACCCAGGGAGAAGCTGTGGTGGCACACCGTTTCAAGGATTACGAGCCCTACAAAGGGGAGATTGAGAAGCGCACCAACGGCTCTCTGGTTGCCCACGAGACCGGTCTTTCCGTGGCCTATGCCATGGATAAGCTCCAGGACCGCGGCCGCTTCTTCATCGATCCGGGCGAGGAAGTTTACGCCGGTCAGGTGGTGGGCGAGCATACCCGCGACTTCGACCTGGTGATCAACATCTGCAAGACCAAGAAGCTGACCAACGTCCGTGCCGCCGGCACCGACGAGAAAGTGATGCTGCCGCCGCCTGTGCGTTTCAGCCTCGAAGAGGCCCTGGAATACATCCAGGAAGACGAACTTGTGGAAGTGACCCCCAAGTCGATGCGCATGCGCAAGATCATTCTCGATGAGACGGCACGAAAAAGAGCAGAAAGAAGTTAGTTTTCAAAATATTTTGCTATATTTGCAGCCCCAATTTTTCCGATATGGACGAAAAGTTTCAGGATATCGTCATCCCTATCAAGGGTTTGCCCCTGGGCGAGAGTACATTTCGGTTTGAAATCGGGGAACCGTTCTTTCAAGCATTCGAAAACGGCCAGATCAAAGATGCGGACTGCAGCGTGAAAGTGAGCGTGATGCGCCACCAGACCCTGCTCGACATTGTATGTGAGATCGGGGGGTTCGTGGTGGTGGAGTGCGACCGCTGTCTGGAAGACCTGACCCTGAAGGTGGACATCGCGCCGCACCTGACCGTCGGATTCGGTACGGTCGATGTGGACGATCTGGGGGCAGAAGACGACGTGCAGGTGGTCGACCACGCGGAGAGTGAGTTGAATCTCAATCAGTTCGTGTACGACTACATCTGCCTGGGCCTTCCGTTGGTGAAAGTGCATCCCGAAGGGAAATGCAATCCCGAGATGCTCCGCTACATCAGTGAGAACGAAGGCACCGATACGGCTGAGGAAGGGGAGATGTCCCGTCCGTTCGAAAGTCTGAAAGAGTTATTGAAAAACAAAAACAATTAAATATCAGGAAACAATGGCACATCCGAAACACAAGATCTCGAAACAGCGCCGAGATAAAAGAAGAACCCACGACAAAGCCGTCGTCCCTCAGCTGACGACCTGCCCGAACTGCGGTGCTACCGTCATGTATCACCACGTTTGCCCTGAATGCGGCTTCTATCGTGGCCGTCAGATCATCAACAAAACCGTTGCGTAAGGTCTGACAGGAAAGTTGTAAAAGGCCGGGCGCTGGCCCGGCCTTTTTACATGGATCCGGCCCTGTAGTTCAACGGATAGAATGGAGGTTTCCTAAACCTTAGATGGCGGTTCGATTCCGCCCGGGGCTACAAAAAATGAGTTCGCGTGCGAACTCATTTTTTGTAGCCCGAAGGCGGCTTTGCCGCCTTCTTTTAAAAAAGGGGGCACAGCCCCCTGCGACCCCTCGCGCTTCGCGCGGTCAAGTGGAGCGAAGCTGCGGGTGGTGTTCGGAGCCGCGAGCATTTTTCTGCGAGCGGGACGAACACCAGAGCAGCGTAGCGGAGCGAAATGTTATGTCCTGTTCGGATGGTACTGCAAGATCGTGTCTTGCCACTTGCGGGTGTCGATGTGGGTGTAGATTTCGGTGGTGAGGATGCTTTCGTGGCCGAGCATCTGCTGGACGACGCGCAGGTCAGCGCCGTTTTCCACCAGGTGCGTGGCGAAACTGTGGCGGAAAGTGTGGGGCGAGATGTCCTTGCGGATGCCGGCGGCCGCCGCCTGCTCCTTGACGATGTTGAAGACCGTCACGCGGGAGAGTTTGCCGCCGCGCTGGTTGAGGAAGAGGATGTCTTCGGCCGCTTTCTGCACGGGACCCTGGTCGCGGACCTGGCGATAGAGGCGGATGGCCTGGATGGCGGGTGCGCCGATAGGTACCAGGCGTTGCTTGCTGCCCTTGCCGAAGACGCGGATGAACTGCTCGTCGAGGAAGATGTCGGAAATCTTCAGGCCCACCAGCTCGCTGACCCGCAGGCCGCAGGAATACAGCACTTCCAGGATGCAGCGGTTGCGGTGCCCCTCGGGCCTGGAGAGGTCCACAGAGTCGAGGATAGCGAGCACCTCGTCCACGGACAGGACGGTGGGAAGGTAGGCGTTGAGCTTGGGGGCGGCAAGTTTGTCGCAGGGATTTTCGCTGAGCCGGCCTTCGGTATCGAGAAAGCGGTAGAGGGCTTTGACGGAGCTCAGGGCACGGGCCTGGGACCGTTTGGTGACGCCGGCCTCGACCAGAGAATCGAGGAATGCGCGGATGTCGTCGGCTGAGGCGGAGGCCGGTTCGACGCTACGGGCTTTCAGCAGCGTGAAATATTTTTCGATGTCGGAAGCGTAGGCGGCGATGGTGTTGGCCGCCAGCGAACGCTCGAGTTTCAGGTAACCCTTGAAGTCGAGCAGGGTGGTCTCGTAGGTGTCAGCGTGATTGCGCATAATGGCGGCAGTAGGGAGACAGGCCGCAGCTCGCGCATTTGGGCGCACGGGCCGTGCATTCGTAGCGTCCATGGAGGATGAGCCAGTGGTGGGCCTTGGGGCGGATGGCTTCGGGAATGCCGGCTTCAAGGTCGCGTTCCACGGCATAGGGTGTCTTGCCGTCCGACAGGCCGAGGCGGTGTGCCACCCGGAACACATGGGTGTCGACGGCGATGACGGGGGCGTCGTAGAGTACGCTGGTCACCACGTTGGCGGTTTTGCGGCCGACACCGGGCAGGGTCATCAGCGTGTCGATGTCGCGGGGAATCTCGCCGCCATGCTCGTCCATTACCTTGCGGGCCATCGCCACCAGGTGCGCGGCTTTGCTGTTGGGATAGGAGATCGACCGGATGAGCGGATAGACTTCCTCGGGTGTGGCAGCCGCCAGCGATGCGACGTCGGGATATTTTTCGTAGAAGGCCGGGGTTGTGAGGTTGACCCGCTTGTCGGTGCATTGGGCCGAAAGGATGACGGCCACGATGAGCTGGTAGGGCGATTGGAAATGCAATTCACTCTGCGCCAGGGGCCGGTTGGCCTCAAACCAGGCCATCACTTCCCGGAAAGGGGGCTTATGCGCTCGCTGCGACTTCACGGCAGACTCCGTTTTCGAGGTTCATCACCCGGGCCGGGAACATCCGCAGCAGCACCTGGTTGTGGGTGACCATCAGGATGGCCGTGCCGCGGCGGTTGATGTCGAAGAGCAGTCGCATGATATCGCGGGCGGTGTCTTCGTCAAGGTTGCCGGTGGGCTCGTCGGCCAGGATAAGGGCGGGTTGGTTGAGCAGGGCGCGGGCGATGGCTGCGCGCTGCTGTTCGCCGCCGGAGAGCTGATGCGGCATCTTGTAGGCCTTGTGCTGGAGCCCGACGGCCTCAAGAACGCGGTCGATCCGCTCGCGGATGGCGCCCTTGTCTTTCCAGCCGGTGGCTTCAAGAGCAAAGCGAAGGTTGTCTTCCACGGTGCGGTCCATCAGCAGCTGGAAATCCTGAAAAACGAT
The DNA here is from genome assembly GCA_902784965.1 of uncultured Bacteroidia bacterium. Classification (GTDB taxonomy): domain Bacteria; phylum Bacteroidota; class Bacteroidia; order Bacteroidales; family UBA932; genus Cacconaster. The sequence goes on from CACZWU010000016.1 coordinate 53,678, forward strand.
GCCCAGGCTACGCCGGAGGTATGGTATTTGCTTCTTCTTCAGGTTTGTCAGGTCGAAATCTCCGACAAACGCTTCTCCGTTCAGGGGCGGATTCTCCCCGGTGAGGGTGCGGATGATGGAGGTTTTTCCGCTGCCGACCTTGCCGGTCAGGTAAACAAATTCGCCCGGACGGATGGTCAGGTCGAGATGGTCGACCACCACGACTTCTCCGTTGGAGATGTCGGCGGAGCGGAAATGGACGACAGGTTTTGCATCAGGGTTCATGGCGATGGCTTTGATGCACAAATTTAACTTTTTTTGCGTATTTTCGCATCATAGAACGATGAAAAGCGTGAGCGTATCCATAAGAACCGGTGCAGCGGCCCTGCTGCTGCTCCTGGCGGCGCTGCCCTTGTCGGGCCAGGTCAAGGACCGGCAGCATTCCGACCGTCTCGAATCGGCCCGAAAACTCTATTTCAGCGGATCCTACTATGCGGCGGAAAAAGCCTTTACCGAACTGGGCAAGGAGTCGATGCTGACCCTCGACCGTTCGGAGATCGAGGCCTACAAGGTGATGTGTGCCATCGCCCTCGACAAGGTCAACGCCGAAGGGCTGGTGAACACCTTCTGCAGCAAGTATCCCAACGCGCCGCAGCAGTCGATGGTCCGCGAGGCCCTGGCTTCCCGCTATTTCGATACCGGCAAGTACGTGGAAGCCCTGGAAGTCTACAACACCATCAACCGCGATCACCTGTACACAACCCGCCGGATTCCCTTCACCTTCAAGAAAGCCTACAGCAACCTGCGCACGGGCGGTTACGACCGGGCCGAGCAAGGGTTTGCCGAGGTGCTTGCCGCTCCTTACTCACAGTATACGGTTCCCAGCACCTACTACAAAGGATACGTGCACTATCTCCAGCAGCAGTTCGACCAGGCCGTTCCTTTGTTCGAGAAAGTGGGGAAGGGCAACCAGTTCTCGCTGATGGCCGAGTATTTCGCTGTTGAGAGCAAGCTGATGCTCAAGGACTACGACTATGTAATCAAGCATGGCGAGCCGCTCTTCGGCCAGCTCGACAAGGAGATGCAGAGTTCGCTGGCCCGCATCCTCTCTGAAGCCTGGTACGAGAAAGGGGACCAGGAGAAAGCCCGCCATTACCTTGACATCTATGCGCAGAGCGGCGCGGAACTCAGCCGCAAGGACCACTATTTCTCTGGCATCATATCGTACAGCCTCAAGTCGTGGCCGGCCGCCATCGAATCGTTTTCCCATGTGCTGAGCCAGGACGATGAACTGGGGCAGAACGCTTGGTACTACACTGCCAACAGTTATCTGCAGACCAAGAACAAGATTGCCGCACTCGATGCGTTCAAGGCCGCCTCGGAATGTAATTTCGATCCCGTGATCCAGGAAGACGCCTTCTTCAATTTCGCAAAACTGTCGTTCGATGTCAACGCCGACATATCGCAGTTCCGCAAATATATGGAGAAATGGCCCGACAGCGGGAAAGACGACATTATCCACAATTATATGGCCACGGCCTTCCTCCTGTCGAAAGACTATCGTTCCGCCGTAGAGGCCCTCTCGGCCATCAAGGTCCATACTCCCGAATCGTCGGCCAACCTGCAGAAAGCGTCGTTCCTGCGGGCGATGCAGTTGATTGAAGGAAAAGGTTACCGGGCCGCGGAACCGCTGCTCGAGACGGCGGTGGAAAAGGGCGACAACCCGGGTTTGAGCAACCTGGCGCGCTTCTGGCTGGCCGAGTGCTGCTACCGGGACGACCGCTGGTCGGAAGCCATCGCCATCAACACCGATCTGCTGGCCGACCGCGACTTCCGCAACACTTCTGAATATCCCCAGACCCTCTACAATCTGGCCTACAGCTATCTCAAGAGTGGTAACTATGTCTATGCGGAGAATTACTTCCGCAACTTCCTGAACGTTTCGGGTGAATATCTTCAGTATGAGCGCGATGCGCAGACCCGGCTCGGCGACGCCTGTTTCATGCAGGGCAAATATGCCGATGCAGCCCAGACTTACGAGAAGGTGTTCGATGCCGATCCTGCTTCGGATGATTTGTATCCCGTGCTGCAGTCGGCCATCGCCTATGGCTTGATGGGCGACGAAGCCAAAAAGATCGACCTGCTCAAGCAGGTGACCCGGCTCAACCGCACGGCGCCGCTCTATCCACAGGCCCTCTTTGAACTCGGACGGACCTATGTGCAGACCGGCAAGAATGAGAATGCGACGGAATGCTTCTACACCCTGCTCGGAATGAAGGGCAACGACTACTATACCAGGGCCTTGCTGGAACTGGCGCTGATCAATGCCAACGCCCGCAAATGGGACAAGGCCATCGAATACTACAAGACGGTGGTGGCCTATGCGCCTGAGTCGCCCGAGGCAGAGGATGCCCTGGCCGGACTGGAGAGCATCTACCGTCAGCGCAACCAGCCCGACGTTTTCCTGGCCTATCTCGACGAGATCGGCCGCAGCGATGTCAAGAGCGACGCGGAGCGGGAGCAGATGCTTTTCAACTCTGCGGAGCAGGTATTCCTTTCGGGCCGTTACCCGGCCGCCATCAGCGCGTTGCAGCAGTTCATCGCACAGTTCCCGTCGGGAGAGAAAGCGCCGCGGGCAACCTTGTACCTGGCGGAGAGCCTGCGGGCCACGGGCCGCCTCGAATCGGCCGCCGACAGCTATTGGAAAGTGGTCAACATGCGCGATGCCAGCTGCCAGGAAGAGGCCCTGAAGGCCTATGCCAGCATCAACTACGACTTGCAGCACTACGAAAAGGCCGCCGACGCCTGGCGGCAGCTGATCGACCGGACGCGTGACGATGCGGTGCGTCAGGAAGCATGCCTGGGACTGATGCGGGCCTCCTTTGGAGCCAAAGATTATAATGAGGTAGTGCTTGTGGGACAGATGGTCGGTACGCGGGAAGCTCGTTTCCTGATGGCCAAGTCCCTCCGTACGCTGGGCCAGCGTGAGCGTTCCCGCGAGCTGTTTGAGGAACTGGCCGCCAACCGGGATGACGCCTTCGGCGCCGAGAGTGCCTATACCCTGATTCAGGATGCCTACGACCGCGGCGATTTCGACGAGGTGCAGGAAGCCGTCTACGCCTTCTCCGACTCAGGTTCGAACCAGGTTTACTGGATGGCGCGCAGTTTCATCGTCCTGGGCGACGCTTTTGCCGCCCGTGGCGACAATGCACAGGCGGAGGCGACCTACAACAGTATCTTGGATGGATACCAGCCTGAACGCGAGGACGATGATATCCTCGAGCAGGTCCGTATCCGTCTGAACCAACTTAAATCTTCGAAGCGATGAAACGGATCCTTACCATAGCTTTCCTGCTTTTTGCCCTGCTCCCGCTTCGGGCGCAGCATGCCACGGTCGAGGTAAGCCGGCCCTACGATGTCAATCTCGACGGCATCCGCAAACCCGACATCCCCATTTCCATCGACGATTCGCTCCATCGTTTCGACGTCCGTTTCGACTATTCGATCTTCAATCGTCCCTATAGCGACCTCTACGACTTCACACCTTACGAGTCGATTCAGCTGGCGACGGTGGGGGCCAATCGCACGCCTTTCGTTTTCACCCGCCTGGGTGCGCAGTACGCACCGGGCGAGCGCGGCGTGATGCCGGCCGCGGAGCTCTATCTCCAGACCAAGCCCAAGAACGGTTTCTGCTCCGGCCTGTACGGCCGACACAATTCATTCTTCGGCGAGTTGGGCCGCAGTTTCGCGGACTATGATCCCCTGCAGACCCGGCGGATGCAGAATACCTTCGGAGGCGACCTCACCTACGACTGGGCGACCGGCGAGCTGATGTTCGACGTCAAATACGATCTGGACCGCTATAACTACCAGACGCAGCAGCCCTGGGTCGAGGAATCGTCGCACCACAACAACAGCCTGACGGCCTCCTTCAACCTGAATTCCGCCCAGAAGGAAGCCAATACCATCTACTACGATGTGACCCTGTCCTACCGCAATACCCGGAAGATGTTTGCGCTCAGCGCGTTTTCCCAGTCCGACTCTACGCGTCTCTCCGAGGGCTTCCTGACGGTGAAGGGCTATGTGGGGGCCTCGTTCGACATCCATCGCGTATATGTGGACATGAACATCGAGTACGCCAGCTATGCCGGCGTCCACGATTTCAACATCGGCCTGGTGGAATTTTCGCCCATATATCGGTTCAAGCGCAAGTGGATCGATGCCAAGCTGGGCGTGAAATTCGGCAGCCGCTACGGCATCGTGGGCGAGATTGAGGAACCCGGGCTCGACCTGTCGGCACGCAGCAACATTTTCCCCGATGTGGATGTCCGTTTCACCATGGTAGACAAGGTGCTCTGGGCCCATGCCGTGGTGACGGGCGGCAACGACCTGAACCCCTATTCCCGGATGATTGACGACTGCCCGATCGTGCTGCCGTCCTCCACGATGGATTTCGGTTCCAGACCGCTCGACGCCACCTTCTCGTTGGAAAGCGTGATCGGCGGCCGCCTGGGCCTCAATCTGGAAACCAACTACAAGATCTATCGCAACAAAATGATCTTCGTGCCGGTCTACTGGGGCGCCATCTCACAGATGGAGGCCACCTACCGCGACGTCAACCAGTTCTCCGTGCAGGGCGAGGTGTTCTGGAGGAGCCAGGACCTGACGGTAGGCGGCCGCATGCGCTATGCCGACTACAAGAACCGCGTGGACAAATCGGTGGTGACGGAGATGCCGAAATGGACGGGTTATGGCTTCATCCGCTATAATTTCCGGGAACGGCTTATCGCTCAGCTGGAGTGCAACTACCGCAGCAAGACGAGCGGCTTCATCAACGTTGCCGACGATATTGTGGACCGCTATGAGGTGCCTTCCATCGTAGACCTCGACCTGAACGTCAATTTTCTCATCAACAAATACATTTCAGTTTTCGCAAAGGCCGGAAACATCCTGAATCACCGCAACCAGTACATGCCGCTCTATCTGGAGCCCGGACGCAATTTCGGTGGTGGAATCTGCTTGAATTTCTAACAAGTCCCGACTTGAAAAAACGGCGGAAAAACCTAGGTTTTTCCGCCGTTTTTCGTTATCTTTGTTCGTTTATATGAAGATAGTTTTTTAATGGAACAGAACGAAACCTATTCTGCCGACAGTATCCAGGTGCTGGAAGGTCTCGAAGCCGTGCGCAAGCGCCCTTCGATGTATATTGGCGATATTGGCTCTCGTGGACTTCATCACCTTGTATATGAGGTAGTTGATAATTCCATCGACGAGGCGCTGGCCGGCTTCTGCAACGATATTCTCGTTGTCATCAATCCCGATAATTCGATCACGGTGTCCGATAATGGCCGCGGTATCCCGACCGGCATGCACGAGAAAGAAAAACGCAGCGCCCTCGAAGTGGTGTTGACGGTCCTTCATGCAGGCGGCAAATTCAGCAAGGACAGCTACAAAGTGTCCGGCGGTCTCCATGGTGTGGGTGTCTCCTGCGTGAACGCTCTTTCCACGCACCTGAAAGCTGAGATTCACCGTGAAGGCAAAATCTTCGTGCAGGAGTACTCCAAAGGCAAGCCGCTTTACGACGTGAAGGAGGTGGGCGAGGCTTCCGATACGGGCACCATCATCTCTTTCAAGCCCGATCCCGAGATCTTCACCGTCACCACGGTCTACGATTACGACATTCTGGCCGGCCGTCTCCGCGAATTGGCCTTCCTGAACAAGGGTGTCCGTCTCACCTTGCGCGACATGCGTCCGCGTGAGAAAGAATACGACGAGAACGGCAATGAAATCCCGGCCCAGCCCAGGGAAGAGGTGTTTTACTCGGAGCGCGGCCTCATCGAATTCGTGCAGTATCTCGACGGCGTTCGCGTGAAACTTACCGAGAAACCGATCTATCTCGAGACCGACAAGGTCATCCCCATCGAGATCGCGATGCAATACAACGACGGTTTCAGCGAAAACGTCCACTCCTACGTCAACAACATCAACACCATCGAGGGCGGTACACATCTGAGTGGTTTCCGCCGCGGCCTGACCACCACCCTCAAGAGCTACGCCGACAAGAACGGCCTGCTCTCCAAGCTCAAATTTGATCTCGATCCTTCGGACTTCCGTGAGGGCCTGACGGCTGTCATCTCTGTGAAGGTGGCCGAGCCGCAGTTCGAGGGCCAGACCAAGACCAAGCTGGGCAACAGCGAAGTGATGGCTGCCGTTTCGCAGGCCGTGAGTGCCGCGCTCGAGCAGTATCTGGAAGAAAATCCGAAAGATGCGCGTGCCATCGTCGACAAGGTGGTGCTGGCCGCGACGGCCCGCCATGCGGCCCGCAAGGCCCGCGAGCTGGTGCAGCGCAAGACGGTGATGTCGGGCAGTGGCTTGCCGGGCAAGCTGGCCGACTGCTCCGACCGCGATCCCGCCAACTGCGAGCTCTTCCTGGTGGAGGGTGATTCTGCAGGCGGAACGGCCAAGCAGGGCCGCAACCGCCAGTTCCAGGCCATCCTGCCGTTGCGCGGTAAGATCCTGAACGTGGAAAAGGCCATGGAGCACCGCGCTTTCGAAAGCGAATCCATCCGCAACATCTATACGGCCCTGGGCGTGTCGGTCGGTACCGAAGAAGACCCGAAGGCCCTGAACATGACGAAGCTCCGCTATCACAAGGTCATCATCATGACCGATGCCGACGTGGACGGAAGCCACATCGCCACGCTGATCCTCACCTTCTTCTTCCGCTATATGCCCGACCTGATCCGCAGCGGCTACGTGTATATCGCCACTCCTCCGCTCTATCGTGTGAAGAAAGGCAACGTGGAGGAATACTGCTGGACCGACGAAGAGCGCTCCGCCGCCATCGAACGCATCGGCAAAGGCAAGGACACGGGCCTGCTGGTGTCGCGCTACAAAGGTCTCGGTGAAATGGACGCCGAGCAACTCTGGGCCACGACCATGGATCCGGAGCGCCGCATCCTGCGCCAGGTCCACATCGAAAACGCGGCCGAGGCCGACCGCATCTTCTCGATGCTGATGGGCGACGACGTCCCGCCGCGCCGTGAGTTCATCGAGCAGAACGCCAAATACGCCAACATTGATGCATAAACGATAAAAATACTGATCACGCTATGGATATTTTTGAGAGAATTGCCAAGGATTCAGGCGGCCCGCTGGGCAAGTATCGCGACAAGGCCTTCGGCTATTTCATGTTTCCGAAACTGGAAGGGGAGCTGGGACCGCACATGCGTTTCCAGGGCGAGGAAATGCTCTGCTGGAGCCTGAACAACTACCTCGGCCTGGCCAACCATCCCGAGATCCGCAAGGTTGACGCGGAGGCTGCCGCCCGCTGGGGCCTGGCCTATCCGATGGGTTCCCGCATGCTGACGGGCCACACCGCGCTGCACGAGTGCCTGGAGCGGGAGTTGGCCGATTTCGAGAAGAAGGAAGATGCCTTCCTCTTCAACTTCGGCTACCAGGGCATTGTTTCGACCATCGATTCGCTGATGTCGCGCCACGATGTGATCGTTTACGACAATGAATGCCACGCCTGCCTGCTCGACGGTATCCGTCTCCATGTGGGCAGCAAATACAAATACCGCCACAACAACATCCAGCACTGCGAGACAATCCTCGCGCGCGCTTGCAAAGAGGCTGAGGAGGCTGGTGGCGGCGTGCTGCTGATCACCGAAGGTGTCTATGGCATGACCGGTGCCCTGGGTATCCTCGACCAGATCGCTGCCCTCAAGAAGAAATACAAGTTCCGCATCCTGATCGACGATGCGCACGGTTTCGGTGTGATGGGCCCCCACGGCCGCGGCACGTCCGAGCATTTCGGCGTGATGGATGAGATCGATCTCTACATCGGCGCCTATGCCAAGAGCATGGCCATCATCGGTGGCTTCGTAGCCGGTCCGAGGGCCATCATCAATTACCTACGCTACAACCTGCGTTCGCAGATCTACGCCAAGGCGCTCCCGATGCCCATCGTGGAAGGTTGCCTCAAGCGTCTGGAAATCATCCGCGGTCCTGAGGGCGACAAACTTCGCGCCCAACTTTGGACCATCACCCGCGCGCTGCAGGAAGGCCTGCGCAAGCGGGGATTCGACATCGGCGTGGCCGAGGCCTGCGTTACGCCCGTCTTCATGAAGGGCAACGTGGCCCAGGCGACCAACATCCTGATCGACCTGCGCAAGAACTACAAGATCTTCTGTTCGGTCATCACCTATCCGGTCGTTCCGGAGGGCGTGCTGATGTACCGCATCATTCCGACGGCCGCGCATTCACTGGAAGACGTAGAGTACACGCTCAATGCGTTTGCCGAGGTTCGCAAGAAGCTGGAGCAGGGTTTCTACGACGCCGACGAAATACAGAACATGAGCATTCAATAAGCCATGCTTCAAGGCAAAGTCATCATCGTCACGGGGGCAAGCTCGGGCATCGGGCTTGCCTCGGTGCGTTTGTTCGCCCGGCGGGGCAACAAACTGGTGATGGCTGCACGCCGGCTCGATTTGCTCGATAAACTCGCCGCCGAGATACTGGCCGATCCGGCCACGTCGAAAGACACCGAGATTATGACGGTGCGCACCGACGTCTCCGTCGAGGCGGATTGCCGGTCGATGGTGGAACAGACTCTTGCTCGTTTCGGGGGCATTGACGTCCTGATCAACAATGCCGGGATATCGATGCGGGCCCTTTTCCTCGACGTCGATCTCGACGTGCTGCGCAGGCTGATGGATGTCAATTTCTGGGGGACGGTCTATTGTACGCGTTATGCGCTGCCTTCGATTCTGGAACGCAAGGGTTCGGTGGTCGGCGTGATTTCGACGGCCGGCTATGCCGGGCTGCCCGCCCGTTCAGGCTACAGTGCCTCGAAGTTCGCGGTCCGCGGCTTCCTCGAGACAATCCGCATCGAGCATGTCTACGACGGGCTTCATGTACTGGTGTTCGCTCCGGGCTTCACCGCCTCGAACGTGCGTATCGCCTCCCTCACGGCCGATGGCACCCCGCAGGGGGCTTCGCCCCGCGACGAGAGCAAGATGATGTCGGCAGAAAAGGTGGCCCGCAAGCTGGAGCGTGCCATCGTCCGCCGCAAGCGCGAGGTGATGCTCACCTTCATTGCCCGTGTCGAAATGTTCGTCAAACGCCACCTTCCCCGCCACATGGACCGTTGGGCCTACAACTACATGGCCAAAGAACCCGGATCACCTCTTAAATGACTGGGGCGCTGCCCCACCCGAGCCGAAGGCGAGAGCACGACCTCCGGGAGTAAACCCCGCCGCTACGACCGGCTATTCCACAAGGCTCTCCCGCTCGGTCTCCGCTGGCGCTTGGTATCCTTTTGTCTTGTGTGCTTAATCTGGATGTAACGCGCTTTCGCTCATGCTGTCGAAAAAGGAGCTCACCCGGTCGCTTGACGGCGAACTCCTCCTTATACGGGCCCGAGGGCCCGTAACG
>CACZWU010000017.1 GCA_902784965.1 uncultured Bacteroidia bacterium
TTATTTTGGAAAACGACGACCGCGCGGCTTTGCTCCCCGCGGTCCTGACAATCATAGACAAGACGAAAAGAAAATGGAAAAGACAGATTTGAAAAAGATTCTCTCCGTTTCGGGAGAACACGGTTTGTTTGCATATGTGGCGCAAGGCCGCGGCGGCATCATCGCTGAGTCGCTCGCCACGAAGCAGCGCACGATGCTGGGGGCCAGCGCGAAAGTGAGTTCGCTGGCCGATATTTCGATCTACACCGACGCTACGGACGTTCCGTTGCGCGACGTGCTGACGGCCATGGCCACGAAACTGGGCCAGGGTCCGGCCCCGGACCCGAAATCCGATGCGAAGCAGATCAAGGCCTTCTTTGCCGAAGTGATTCCCGATTACGACGAGAACCGTTTCTACGTGTCGCACATGAAGAAGATCCTCGGCTGGTACGAGGAACTCCGCAACTATGCTTCCCTGGAATTTGTCGAGGACGAAGAAGAGGAAAAAGAAGAGAAGAAAGAGGAGAAGGCCGAGTGAAGCGCATCCAGGTCGTGACGATGGGGTGCTCCAAGAATCGGGTTGATTCGGAGCACTTGATGCATGTCCTGCAGCAGCGGGGCTATGAACTTGTGCCGGAAGACACCGACCTGGCGCTGGGCGGGGTCGACGAGGTGATCATCAACACCTGCGGCTTCATCCAGGACGCCAAGGAGGAGTCCATCAACGCCATCCTGGAGGCCATCGAGGCCAAGAAAGAGGGCCTGGTAAAGAAGGTTTCGGTGTTCGGCTGCCTGGCGCAGCGCTATCGCCGCGAACTGCCGGCTGAATTGCCGGAGGTGGATGAATGGCAGGGGGTGCTGAGTTTCGACGCGTTGGGCCGTGTCCTGACGACGCCCCGGCACTACGCCTATCTGAAAATCGCCGAGGGCTGTGACCGCTCCTGCTCCTACTGCGCCATCCCGCTGATCCGCGGACCTCACTGCAGCGTTCCGATGGAGCAGCTGGTCGACGAGGCGAAAATGCTGGCGGCGCAGGGGGTCCGGGAGCTGATTGTCATCGCCCAGGACACGACCTACTATGGGCTGGATCTTTATGGCAAACGGATGCTGGGCACGCTGCTCGCGCGTCTGGCCGCCGTCGACGGGATCGAATGGATACGGCTGCACTACAGCTATCCGGCCGGCTTCCCGGACGACGTGCTCCGGGTCATGGCCGACAGTCCGAAGATCTGCCCCTATATCGACATTCCGCTGCAGCACAGCGCTGACAAGGTGTTGAAGATGATGCGGCGCGGTGTGACGGGCCGCGAGACCCGCGAACTGGTGGCGCGCATGCGCCGGCTGGTTCCCGGCGTGGTGCTGCGCACGACGCTGATCGTCGGCCATCCGGGAGAAGGGGAGGAGGAATTCCGCGACCTGCTCGATTTCGTGCGGGAGTGCCGTTTCGAGCGGCTGGGGGCGTTCATGTATTCCGAAGAAGAAGGTACGTATGGCGCGCTCCATTACAAGGATGACATTCCCGCGGAGGTGAAGCAGGAACGATATGACCGGTTGATGGAACTCCAGAGCGGCATCTCGCTTGCCTACAACCAGTCCCGCATCGGCACACGCACCCGCGTCCTCGTCGACTCCGTCGATACGTCATCCCCGGCCCCGACCGGGGATCTCGTCCTCGTGACTCGTTCGCAAACCGAATCTCCGGAAGTAGACGGAGAAATCCTCATCGATCCGGCTCGTCTGCTCCGGGAAGGGGCCTCGCTCGCAGAAAAATGCTCGCTCGACCCCTTCCGCTCCGCGACTTCGCCGGATGCGCTGATCGGTCACTTCCTCGATGTGAAGATAACCGGCGCCGATGAATACGATTTAATTGCCGAATTGTGAATATTGCCTTTTGCTTCAGGTATATGTCTCTGAAACCGTCTCGCTACGCTCGACCCCTCCCAAGCTTTGCTTGGGCCCCTCCCTCTTACAGTGCCGAGGGTGGCATGTGTTTCAGAGACATATACCTTCGCCATGGCAATATTCGTAACGATAAGGGCGTAGCAGGCGGGTGGTATCTCTTCCGGAGAGCATTTTTCTGCTTTCCGGAAGAGATACCAGAGCCGTGGAGCCCGATCGAAGTTGATAATTATTGTTTTTAAATGATATGGAATTATTGAAAGGAAAGGTCGCGCTGGTAACGGGCGCGGCACGGGGCATCGGCAAACAGATCGCCCTGAAATTCGCAGAGGAAGGCGCCGACATCGCCTTCACCGACCTCGCCATCGATGAAACCGGCGAGCAAACGAAGAAAGAACTCGAAGCCTTCGGCGTCCGCGTCCTCGCCCTCGCCTCCAACGCCGCCGACTTTGAACAAACCCACCACGCCGTGGAACAGGTCGTCGAACACTTCGGACGGATCGACGTGCTGGTCAACAACGCCGGCATCACCAAAGACGGCCTCATGCTGCGCATGAGCGAACTCCAGTGGGACGCCGTGCTGACCGTCAACCTCAAGAGCGCCTTCAACTTCATCCACGCCGTGAGCCCCGTCATGCTCCGTCAGCGCGGCGGCTCGATCATCAATATCAGCTCCATCGTCGGCGTCCACGGCAACGCCGGCCAGTGCAACTACTCCGCCTCCAAGGCCGGCATGATCGGCCTGGCCAAATCCATCGCCCAGGAACTCGGTCCCAAAGGCGTCCGCGCCAACGTCGTGGCCCCCGGCTTCATCCTGACAGACATGACCGAGAAACTCGGTCCCGAGGTCCTCAAACAGTGGGAAGCCAAGATCCCGATGCGGCGCGGCGGAACCCCGGCTGAAGTGGCGAAAGTGTGTACCTTCCTGGCCTCCGACCTGGCCTCGTATGTTTCCGGTCAGGTGATTTTGGTGGACGGCGGTATGGGTATGTAAGTGTTTACGGGGCGCTGCCCCGAACCCCGCCGCTACGGCCTGCTATTGCACGGGCTACCGCAACGGCCTTCGCTAGCGCCTGATGGCGCTTTGTGCACAACTTTAGGAAATAATTTGTAACTTTAGGAAAAATATTATCCTTTAAATTTTATGCCTATGAAAAAGTATGTAGCAGAATGTATCGGAACGTTCGTCCTGACGTTCCTGGGCTGCGGAACGGCTATGTTCCTCGGCTGTGGTGATACGGCTGGCGTGGTCGGAACGGCCATCGCGTTCGGCCTTTCCGTAGTGGCGATGGCCTATACCATCGGCGGCATTTCCGGATGCCACATCAACCCTGCCATCACCTTCGGTGTCGCCATCGCCGGCCGCATGAGCTGGAAAGACGCCGTGGGTTACTGGGTGGGCCAGATCATCGGTGCCATCATCGCCGGTGCCCTTCTGATGCTCATCGTCAACGTGACCGGCGCTCCCGGCGCCATGGGCAACCCGGCCGGACTGGGTACCAACGGCGTCGCCAATGCCGGCGGTGTGGGCGGTGCCTTGCTGGTCGAGTTCATCGCTACCTTCCTCTTCGTCTTCGTGGTGATGGGTACCACCGACGAAAAGAAAGGCGCAGGCAACCTCGCCGGCCTGGCCATCGGCCTGACGCTGATCCTCATCCACCTGGTCTGCATCAACCTCACCGGAACGAGTGTCAACCCGGCCCGTTCCATCGGTCCCGCCCTGTTCGTCGGCGGTGAGGCCCTCGCCAACGTGTGGGTCTTCATCCTCGCCCCGATGGTGGGTGGCGCCTGCGCGGCCGGTGTGTGGAAAGCCATTGCCAAATAACGGTTTTCACCATCCCTGTCTGCCCGGAAGTGATTTTTGTCCTTCCGGGCTTTTTTGTGTAGAAAAAGTGCTATATTTGTAAATTGAAAAAACTGCATTTACAAATAGCCTTATGCTGAAGAAGATATTTTTGATGGTGGCCGTCCTGTGCAGCGCACTGGTGGCCATCGCACAGAGCACGATGACCGACATCCAGGTACTGGAATATGTAAAGGCGGGCATCGAGCAGGGAAAGACCCAGAATCAGTTGTTGCGCGAACTGGCCGCGCGCGGTGTCGACCGTGCCCAGGCCGAACGCGTGCGCGCCCTCTATGAGAACCAGAAGAGCTCCATCGCGCAGGCTTCTTCCACGACCGCGGAAGACCGCAGCCACACGGTGGTCGGAGACGTGGACCTGACGCCTGCGGAATTTGCTGAAAGTACGGAAGGCCCGAAAGTATTCGGTCGTGACGTGTTCCGCAACAAATCGCTGAACTTTGCGCCGAGCGAGAACCTCGCCACGCCGAAGAACTACCGGCTCGGCCCGGGCGATGAGGTGATCATCGACATCTTCGGTGCCAACCAGGTGACCCTGCGCAGCATCATCTCTCCGGAAGGCAGCATCAACGTCGACGTGCTCGGCCCCCTCTATCTGAGCGGCATGACCATCGAGGAAGCGAACCAATACCTCAAGCGCAAGCTTTCCGGCATTTACGGTGGCCTGAACCGCAGTTCTTCCCGTACCGACATCCGTTTGAGCCTGGGCCAGATCCGCTCCATCCAGGTCAACGTCCTGGGCGACGTCAACCATGCCGGTACCTATGTGGTGTCGGCCTTCTCCACGGTGTTCCATGTCCTGTACCTGGCGGGCGGCGTGGTGGAGCCGGGCTCTCTCCGCAACATCACGGTAACCCGCGCCGGCACGGTGATCGGCACGGTGGACGTGTACGACTTCCTGATGAACGGCTCGCGTGAAAGCGACATCCGCCTGGAAGAAGGCGACGTGGTGATGGTCAAGCCCTACACCTGCATGGTCAAGATCGGCGGGGAAGTGAAACGTCCGATGTATTTCGAGATGAAGGAGAATGAGACCCTGTCGAATCTGATTGAATATGCCGGCGGATTCACCAGCGGTGCCTATACCGACAACGTGACCGTGGTGCGCCAGAACGGCCGCAACTTCGAAGTCCGCACGGTGGAGTCCGATGACTTCTCCTCCTTCAAGATGGAAGACGGCGACGAGGTGACGGTGTCGAAACTCAATTCGTTCTATGAAAACCGCATCGCCATCAACGGCGCCGTGTACCAGCCCGGTACCTATGAATTCGGCGGCGACGTGAAGACCGTGCGCCAGCTGGTGGCCAAGGCCGGCGGCCTGCTGCCCGACGCCTTCCTGAACCGTGCCGTGCTGCACCGCGAGCACCCCGACAAGAGCCTGGAGGTGATCTCCATCAACCTGGGCCGTGTGATGAGCGGCCAGGATCCCGATATCACCCTGCAGAAGAACGACGAACTTTATGTTACCAGCGAATCCGACCTGCAGGAGCGGGGCGATATGAAGATCTTCGGCATGGTAGCCAATCCCGGCACCTTCCCCTTCGCCAAGAATACCACCGTGGAAGACCTCATCATCATGGCCGGCGGTCTGCGTGAAGGCGCCTCGCTGGCCCGTGTGGACGTGGCCCGCCGCAAGCGCGACGCCAACGGCCTGGTACAGGGCGATGAGGTCGCCGAAATCTTCAACCTGCGATTGAAAGACGGCTTCGTCGACGACGGCGGCAAACCTTTCTACCTGCAGCCCTACGACGAGGTGACCATCCACCAGAGCCCTTCCTATAATGCACAGACCCACGTGACCCTGACCGGCGAGGCCAACTTCCCCGGCTCCTTCACGATGACCCACCGCAACGAGCGCCTGAGCGACCTCGTGAAGAAGGCGGGCGGCACGACCAACTACGCCTACCTGCAGGGTGCGCGCCTGTTCCGCAACATGACGGAAGACGAGCGCCGGCAGATCCTGGATGTCCTGAACATGCGTGTGGGACGGGAGAATGTGGCCATTGATACGGTCAATGTCTATCAGATGATGGAGAACTACACGGTGGGCATCCGGCTCGACCAGGCACTGGCAAATCCCGGTTCCGATGCAGATATCATCCTGATGGAAGGCGACGTGCTCGACATCCCGACCCTCCGGGGAACGGTGCGTGTGATGGGCGCCGTGATGATGCCTTCCGTGGTTTCCTACAACTCCCGCCTGAGTGGCAAGGACTACATCAAGATGGCCGGCGGTTATGCCGGCAACGCCAAGCGGGGCAAGACGTACGTGGTGCATATGAACGGCAACTCCGAGCCTTTGACGGGCGGGACGCGCATCTTTGCTGGCGACGAGATTGTGATACCTGAGAAACGCACCATTGAGGGAGCGACCGACCGCACCTTCCAGTACATGACTGCGACGATCAGTGCCCTGACGGCCATGACCTCCGCCGGTGCGTACATTTACCTGATTATCCAGAACAGCAACAAGAACAAATAAGTCCGGGTTATGGAAGAAAACTATCGTGAAGTGACGGCCGTGGAAGACGACGGGATGATCATCGACTGGATGGAAATCCTGCGCAAGTTGTTGCGGCGTTGGAAGTTCATCGTACTGGTAACCTTCATCTTCTGCGTGCTGGGCGTCGTGTCCGCCCTGACGATGAAGCGTACGTACCAGGTCACCGTGACGCTGGCCCCGGAGGTGCAGAACCGCACCGGCGGCTCCCTGTCGACCATTGCCAGCATGCTGGGTGGCGGCAACTTCCAGCTCAATTCCACCCCGGATGCCCTGAACATTACCATGTTCCCGCAGATCAGCGCTAGTACGCCTTTCCTGTGCTCGCTCCTGGAGGTGCCCGTCACGCCCTATGTGCGTCAGGAAGACCTGGTAGCCGGCGCCGTACCTGATACGACCACGGTGTTCAAGCACGTGCTGGGCCGTGACAAGGTGCTTTCCGAGAAGCAGGCCCGCAAGATGGCCGAGGCGGATGCCAAATATCTGTATGACGACAGTGTCATCAATCCCGAAAACCTGACCCCGCGCCAGGGTGAAGCGGTCAAGCGCTTGGGCAATGCCATCAACACCAGCGTGGACAACAAGACCGGCGTGACGACCATCAACGTGGTCATGGACGACCGGATGATCGCCAAGCAGCTGGCCGATACCGTGACGCAACGTCTGCAGGATTTCGTGATCGACTACCGTACCAAGAAGGCCACGGCCGACTACGAGTATTATGTGGAGCTGGCCGACGAGGCATACGCCAAGCTGGTCAAAGCGCAGGCCGCCTACGCCGCCCGCGTGGACTACGATCGCAGTGTCATCTTGCAGTCGGTGAGCACGGCGCGGGAAAGACTCCAGGCCGAGGCCAACCTGGCCAACCAGATCTACAGCCAGATGGCCCAGCAGCGCGAACTGGCCAAGGGCAAGATCCAGGAAGTAAAGCCGGTCTACGCCGTCGTGCAGCCGGCCAGCGTGCCGCTCCGCGCCTCCAACAGCCGGGCCAAGGTCTGCGTCATCTGGTTCTTCGTAGGCTTTATGCTTGCATGTGCCTGGGTCGCCTTCGGCGACGTCGTCATCAAGTTCTTCCAAGACCTTTTCCGTCCGGAAGAACCCCAAACGACGACTACCGTCGATGCCTAGACCGTAGCGGCGGGTGATAAAAAGTCCCGGGACCATTTTTCTGGTCCCGGGATTTTTTATCAGAGCAAGCGAAGGCCGCTATTTGAGCAAGCGGAGGCCGCCGCTGAACAGGCGGCCCCGCTGGTTATTCGAGGCCGATCCGGCTCTTGTCGGGAGCCGGCGGAGTAGGCGGGAGCGGTTTCCAGTTCTTCAACTCGGCCTTGAGTACCTCGATGGCCTTGTCGAGCTGGGCGTCCTTGCCCTTGTAATCCTCGAAGGGGTTGATATCGACCTCAATGTCGGGATCCACGCCGTGGCCTTCAATGATCCATTCCCCGTCCAGCGAGTAGGAGGTGAAGAACGGGGTACGCATATCCTGTCCGTCGAGATACGGGCGGGAACCGGAGATGCCCACGATGCCGCCCCACGAGCGCTTGCCGATGAGCTTGCCCAGGCCGAGCTGGCGGAAGCCATACGGGAAGAGGTCGCCGTCGGAGGAGGAATACTTGTCGATGAGGCAGACCTTGGGACCGTAGAACGCCTGGTTGGGCACCGGATCGTTCTTGCCGCCCCAACGCGACATACTCATCCGATAGACTTCCCGCTGCAGGCGCTCCAGAATCATCGGGGAGACGTTGCCGCCGCCGTTCATACGGTCGTCGATGATCAGGGCCTTCTTGTCGAGCTGCGTGTAGAAGAGCTTGGTGAACATATCGAGGCCTTCCGTGCTCATATCCGGAATATGGATATAGCCGATTTCGCCGTTCGAGGCCTTATCGACCTTCTCGATGTTCTTCTGCACCCACTCGTAGTAAGCCAGGTTCGATTCATCATCCACGGGCTTCACATACACGGTGCGGGCATTCTTGCCGGCCGCATTGTCGGCAATCTCCAGGGCGACGGTCTTGCCCACCTTGCCCACGAGGGCCTGGTAGATGTCCACCAGTTCGGAGGCCGGCGTGCCGTTCACTTTCGTGATGTACTGGCCGACTTTGGCTTCCACACCCGGGCCGTCGAGCGGCGAGACGAGGGTCTTGTCCCAGGAAGCGCCCTTGAAGACGTGATCGATGCGGAAGGCACCCGTCTTGGCATCCTTGCTGAACTTGCCGCCCAGCAGGCCGGTCTTCACGCGCGGAATTTCAGGTACTTCACCGGAGGTGATGTAAGCGTGGCCGATGGTCAGTTCGGCGATCATCTCGCCGATGAGGTAGGTCAGGTCGTGGCGGTGCTTCACATAGGGCAACATCACGGCGTATTTGTCGTGGATGGCGTTCCAGTCGATGCCGTGCATATTGGACACGTAAAAGTTGTCACGGGTCACACGCCAGCTCTCGTCGTAGATCTGGCGCCACTCGGCCTCGTGATCGACCAGCATATCCATTTCCTGGGTCGGAACGGGGGTGTCGAGTTTGGCCGGTCCGTTGAAGTTGATGACGTAAAGCTTGCCGGCGTCGCGGACGAGGCATTTCTTGTGGTCGGGCGTGAAGGCAATCGGCGTATTCTTCGGTCCGTCGGAGGTCTTCAGGGTCTTGAGGTCGAGCACTTTGACAGCCGCTGCAGCACCACCGCCGCGCGGACCGCCCATAGCGGGCATTCCACCGCCGAAGGAGCTGTAGTAGAGTTTTCCGCCGTCGGCCAGGATCAGGCGATAGCGGCCGGCCGGGAGCGGTAGCACGCTGGCGCGCTGGCCAATGCCCTCGACATCGACTTTCATTTTTTCAGGAGCCTTGGCCTTGTCAGCCGCCGGCTTGTCACCCGGCTTGCCAGGCTTCTCGCCCGGTTTCGGTCCCGGCCCGGGCCGGCCTTCAGGCTTTCCTTCCGGTTTCTTGCCATATTCATCCGACACGATCGTCGTCGGGTCGGGAGTCCCTTTGGCCAGCGGGAGGACGAACACATAGTCGCTCACGCTGTACGAGGCGTTCCATTCTACCTGGGAATACTGCGAGCGGAGGCTGCGCGAAGAGGTGAAGAACAGGTATTTGCCGTCTTCCGAAAAGAGCGGGCCGGAAGCGGGATACCAGCGGTCAGTCACCTGGTAGGACTTGCCGTTTGCCACGTCGTAGAGGAAAATGGCTGACACGTCGCTGCCGATTTCCATCGAATAAGCCGCCCACGTGCCGTCGGCCGAAAGGGTGAAGCCGCGCGGGCCGCTGATCTCACCCACGATGATGCGCTTGAGGTCGCCGGAAGCGATGTCCAGGCTGTAGAGGTCGCGCTTGAGCGTGGTGAAATAGAGCGTCTTGCCGTCCGGACTCCATTTCAGGCCGGAAGGATAACCGTCGGTGAACTGCGTCATCGCCTTGGCGGCCATCATATTGTCGGAAGGGGCTACATACACCTGATATTCGCCGCTCATGTCGGAGAGATAGGCAATGTGCTTGCCGTCGGGCGACCAGTTTACATCCCGGTCGTGGGCATTCGAGCTCTCGGTAACGTTGTACACCGGGCCGTTCTGGGCGGGGAGGGAGAAGATGTCGCCGCGGGCGGATACGAGCACGCGCTCGCCGTCGGGCGAGAGGCTGAACGAGTTCATACGGCCGGATACGTTCTTGACCTCGGGACGGCTGTAGATGTTGTCGCTCTCGAGGTAGATGGTCACTTTCTCGCACGTGCCTTTCTTCACGTCGTATTTGTAGATGTAGCCGCCGTTCTCAAACACCACGTACTGCTGGGAAAAAGAGGGGAACTTGCAGTCATACTCCTGGAAGTCCGTAACCTTGCGGGTCTTCCTGGTCTTCGTGTCGTAGACGAAGAGGTTCATGATGCGGTCGCGGTCGGAGAGGTAGTAGATCTCGTTGCCAATCCACATCGGGAAGATGTCCTGGGCATCGTTGTCGCTGATCTTCTCAAGCTGCGTTGTGCCGACCTTGTTGATCCAGATGTCATCGGCCTGGCCGCCGCGATAGTACTTCCAGGTGCGGAATTCGCGGAACATCCGGTTCATGGCCAACTGCTTGCCATCGGGCGAATAGCTGCAGAAACCGCCTTCGGTGGTGGGAATCTCCTCAGCCGGTCCGCCGTTCGCGTCGACCTTGCAGAGCTGGCCGCGCAGGCCGCTGAAGGTATGCGTCTTGCTGCGGTAGACAATCTGTTTCCCATCGGGCGTCCAGCACATGACGATGTTGTTGGGGCCCATGCGTTCGCCAACCATATCACGGCTCACCAGGGCCGACCAGGTGATGCGTTTGGGTTCGCCGCCCGTGACGGGGATGGTATAGACTTCGGTGTTGCCGTCGTACTGGCCGGTGAAGGCCACGGTCTTTCCGTCGGGAGAGATGCGCGGGAACACTTCGTAACCCACGTGGGAGGTCAGTTTCACGGCGTCGCCGCCATCGATGCCGACCCGGTAGAGATCGCCGGCATAGCTGAACACGATGTTGTCGCCGCCGACGGCAGGGAATCGGAGCAGGCGCGCCTCCTGGCGGTCTGCTGCAAAGGCCAGCAGCGGGACGAGCACTGCCAGCACGGTGAGGATTCTCTTCATATTACAGGATATTGAGTGATTGTTCCTTGATTTTTTCGAGTTCGTCTTTCATGCGGACCACCCACTTCTGGATTTCGGCATGGTTGGCCTTGGAACCGAGGGTGTTGATTTCGCGACCCATCTCCTGGGCGATGAAACCGAGCTTGCGGCCGGGCAGCGGGTCGTTGTCCGCGGTTTCGCGGAAATAGCGGCAGTGTTGCCGCAGGCGTACTTTCTCTTCGTTGATGTCGAGCTTCTCCAACCAGAAGATCATCTCCTGCTCCAGCCGGTTGGCATCCATCTGGAGGGTGAGCTCCTTGGCGCGGGCATCGATCCGTTCCCGGATGGCCGCAATGCGTTCGCGCTCATAGCGCTCCACCTCGGGGATATACGATTCGATCTTGTCGACCTGGGCCATCACGTCGTTGTACAGGCTGGCACCTTCGCGTTGGCGGAAACTGTCGAGCGCATCGACGGCCCGGCGGATGGCGGCATACAGTGTTTCCCACTGGTCGGGTTCCAGTTCGGTACTGCGGGTTTCCAGTACGTCGGGCAGGCGCATGAGCGCGGAGAGCAGGGTGTCGGGTTCGCAGCACGCGAGTTCGGTTCCTTCAACTGCCTTTTCGAGCTGCGTGTAATAGGCCAGCAGCGCCGGGCGGCTGATCTGTTTCGTGGCGGCGCCTTCGGCGCGCTCGACGGTGATGAAGAGGTCGATGCTGCCGCGGCCCAGCCTGTCGGCGATGTACTTGCGCACTTCGACTTCCCTGTCGCGGGGAATCAGGGATGTCTTGAAATTGATGTCGGCATTTTTACCGTTGACCGAGCGGATTTCAATCAGGTATTTGTCGGGGCCCAGCAGGCATTCGGCCTTGCCGTAGCCGGTCATGGATTTCAGCATGGGAGTATCGTGTTTTAAAGCAATAAAGATAGTGTTTTTTTCGTATATTTGTCGCTTAAAATATCCCGCATCCATGGAAGAAGAGAAGAAAAAGAATTTCCTCGAAGAAATCATCGAGGCGGACCTGGCGGCCGGAAAGTTTGACCGGATCATCACCCGCTTTCCGCCCGAACCGAACGGTTACCTTCACCTGGGCCACGCCAAGAGCCTGTGCATCAACTTCGGACTGGCGCTCAAATATGGCGGCAAGACCAATCTCCGCTACGACGACACCAATCCCACCAAAGAGGACGTGGAGTATGTCGACGCCATCAAGGAAGACATCCGGTGGTTGGGATTCCAATGGGCTGAAGAGCGCTATGCGTCGGACTATTTCGACCAGCTCTATGAATGGGCCGAGCAGCTCATCGAGCGCGGCCTGGCCTATGTCGATGACCAGACCCTCGAGGAGATCCGCGTGAACCGCGGCACCGTGGAGACGCCGGGCACCGATTCGCCCTGGCGCAACCGGAGTGTCGAGGAGAACCTGAGGATCTTCCGTGAGATGAAGGCGGGCAAGTATCCCGATGGCGCGAAGGTGCTCCGCGCGAAGATCGACATGGCGCATCCCAACATGATGTTCCGCGATCCGATCCTCTACCGCATCAAGCATGCGCACCATCACCGCACCGGCGACAAGTGGTGCATCTATCCGATGTACGACTACACCCACGGCCAGTGCGACTCGATCGAGCACATCACGCACTCCATCTGCACCCTGGAGTTCGATATCCACCGTCCGCTCTACGACTGGTTCATCGAGACGCTGGGCATCTACCCTTCGCACCAGTATGAATTCGCACGGCTCAACCTCACCTACACGCTGATGAGCAAGCGCAAGTTGCTGGAACTGGTGGAGAAGGGGATCGTGTCGGGATGGGACGACCCGCGGATGCCGACGCTCTGCGGTGTGCGCCGTCGCGGTTACACGCCGGAGGCGCTGAAGATGTTCTGCGACCGGATCGGTGTCAGCAAGCGCGACCAGCTGATGGACATCGGTCTGCTGGAATACTGCGTACGCCAGGACCTGAACGAGCGCAGCAACCGCTACATGGTGGTCTCCGACGATCCGATCAAGGTGACGCTCACCAACTGGGAGCCGGGCAAGGTGGAATGGTTCGATGCGCCGCTCAATCCGGCTGCGCCCGACGGCCCGAAGCGCCGTGTCCCGTTCACGGGCGAACTGCTGATCGACCGGGCCGATTTCATGGAGGACGCGCCGAAGAAGTATTTCCGGCTTCGTCCGGGTGGGGAGGTACGTCTGAAGTACACTTACATCATCCAGTGCAACGAGGTGGTGAAGGATGCTGCGGGCAAGGTGGTGGAGCTCAAGTGCACTTACGATCCGATGACGCATCCGGCTTCCGGGCAGTGGCGTTCGGTGAAGGGCACCATCCACTGGGTTTCGACGGCCTTCGCCAAGGAGATCGAGTGTCGGATCTACGACCGGCTTTTCACGCTGGAAGACATGTCGCAGGTGCCGTGTGACAAGGATTACAAGGATTTCCTGAATCCGGAGAGTCTCGTCGTCCGTCCGGGTTGGGCCGAGCCTGCCCTTCTCGGCGATCCGGGCGATCTGGCGGTGCAGTTCGAGCGGGTCGGCTATTTCAAGAAAGACCCTGACTCCACGCCCGACCACCTGGTGATGAACAAGACCACCCAGCTGAAAGATTCCTTCAAATTGTAAATCATTGACCGGCTTATGCCGAGCGCTCTGGGAGTTGATTCTCGGACCGACTCGCGAGCGAGTCTCCTTCCCAAAATTGCCGAGTCAATTTTGGGAGGGATAGACCCCTTGGGGTCGTAGGTTTTTGAGGCTATACCTGCAAGCTATGCGATTCATCGATAGATATATGGATAGGTTGACGAAAGAAGAGGCGTTGCGGCTGTATCGGGAGGCGCCATTGGGGGAGCTTTGTGCCAGGGCGCAGGCCGAGCGGTGGCGGCATGTGCCGGAGCGCCGGGTGAGCTATCAGATCGACCGCAACGTCAACTACACCAACGTCTGTCTTTCCGGCTGTAAATTCTGCAACTTCCACTGTCGGCCCGACGAACCCGAAAAGGCCTATACACTGGCTTTCGCGGACTATCTGCCGAAAATCGCCGAGCTCAGGGCCCTCGGTGGAGACCAGCTCCTGCTGCAGGGCGGCCTGCATCCGAAATACGGTATCGACTGGTATGAAACGATCTTCCGGCGGCTGAAAGAAGCCGAACCATCACTCCGGCTCAATGCACTTGGCCCGCCGGAAATCGCCCATATCGCCCGCATCAGCAAACTGTCGTATCGCGACGTACTCGTGCGACTGCGGGCGGCGGGTCTGGATACCTTGCCCGGTGCCGGTGCCGAGATTCTCTGCGACCGCGTGCGCCGCTTCCTGTCGCCGGCCAAACCCACGGCACAGCAGTGGCTTGACGTGATGGGGGAGGCCCATCGCCTCGGCATGAGTACCACTGCCACGATGGTCTACGGACACATCGAAACCCTTGAGGAACGCATCGACCACCTGCTTGCCCTGCGCGCCCTCCAGGACGCCCGTCCGGCCAACAAGGACGTCACCCCGGGCCCAGACCCGGGGTCTGTGCCTGGCTTCCGGGCCTTCATCTGCTGGCCTATGCAACTGGCTGGCACCGAACTTCGGCGCCTGGCCGATGCCGGCCGCCTGCCCGACGGCATCTCTCTTCCGGGAGAACCCCGCCGCTGGAGCCCTGACGAGGAATTTCTCCGGACGGTGGCTATCGCCCGTCTCGTGCTCGACAATGTCGACCACATCCAGGCCTCCTGGCTCACCGTCGGCCTGGAGACCGGCGTCCGCGCCCTGGAGGCCGGCGCCGACGACATGGGTTCGATCATGATCGAAGAAAACGTGGTCTCTGCCGCCGGCAGCCACCACATGCTCTCCAACGGCGAGCAGACCCTCCGCGCCGCCATTGAAAGCGCCGGTTTCACCCCCTGGCTCCGTGATCAGGAATACCGTCCCCGTTGATAGGCTGTTTCCGGCTTGTAAGGTCGCTCTGGTACCTCGTTCCGCTCGCTGAGAAAAAGCTCCCGGAACGAGGTGCCAACCGCTCCCTTTACAAGCTGGTCGGCCACAGAATTACGCTCCCACTGGCCATAGCCATTCTGTGGCGGGGAAACCGCCGTTTTTACCCAAATCCTGACCACGGAATGTCTCCCCGCCCTGCCAGGGTCATTCTGTGGCTTCGTCGGAGTGGACCAGCGGAGCGATAAATTACGAGATTTTCGAATAATCTTTCACCGTCGTGTCGAGGCGGAGGGTGCGGAGTTGTTCGGCGAGGAGGCGGTTCTCGATGTGTTCGAGGAGCGGGTCGTCGGCCAGGATGCGCTCGCCGAGGGAACGCACCTCAACCAGCGCCGGAGAGTCCTTGGCCAGGTCGGCGATGTGCAGGTCGAAGGCCAGGCCGCTCTGGCGCGTACCTTCGAAATCGCCCGGTCCCCGCATCCGCAGGTCGGCCTCGGCCAGCTCGAAGCCATCGCTGGTCGCGCACATCAACTCGATGCGCTGCTTCGATTCGTTGCTCAACTTGTAGCCTGTCATCAGGATACAGTACGATTTCTCCGCACCGCGCCCGACACGGCCGCGCAGCTGGTGGAGCTGCGAGAGCCCGAACCGCTCCGCGCTCTCGATGACCATCACCGAAGCATTCGGCACGTCGACACCCACTTCGATCACGGACGTGGCTACCAGGATATCGGCCTTGCCCCGGGCGAACAGGTCCATGTCGAAGGCCTTGTTCTCGGTCTTCTGCTGCCCATGGACCACTGCCGTCTTGTACTGCGGCGCCGGGAAGGCCTCCGTGATGTGCAGGTAGCCCTCCTCTAGGTTCTTGTAGTCCATCTTTTCCGACTCCTTGATGAGGGGATACACCACGAAAACCTGGCGGCCCAGGGCAATCTGCTGCCGCATGAAATTGTGGAGGTCGCCCCGCCGTGTCTCGGTCCAGTGGACGGTCTCCACGGGCTTTCGGCCGGGAGGCAGTTCGTCGAGTACCGATACGTCAAGGTCGCCGTAGAGCGTCATGGCCAGCGTGCGCGGGATGGGCGTAGCCGTCATCACCAGCACATGCGGGGCCACGGCCGATTTCGACCAAAGTTTCGAGCGCTGCTCCACCCCGAAACGGTGCTGCTCGTCGATGACGGCCAATGCCAGATGGCGGAACTGCACCGTGTCCTCGATCAAGGCATGTGTCCCGACGATGATCTGCACCGAACCGTCGAGAAGGCCGGCATGGATCAGCTCGCGTTCTTTGGCCTTGGTGCTGCCGGTCAGCAGCGCGACCCGGGCCCCGGAAGGAGCCAGGAATTTCTGCATGCTCTGGTAGTGCTGGTTCGCCAGAACTTCGGTGGGCGCCATCACGCAGGCCTGGTAGCCATTGTCGAGGGCCATCATGGCCGCCAGGACCGCCACCAGGGTCTTGCCGCTGCCCACGTCACCCTGCAGCAGGCGATTCATCTGCTTGCCGCTGGCCACGTCGGCCCGGATCTCCTTGAGCACGCGCTTCTGCGCGCCCGTGAGGGGAAAAGGCAGGGCCTCGTAGGTTTTGTTGAAATAGTCGCCGATCCGGCGGAACACCACGCCGCTGTCAGCCCGCATCCGGATGCTCTTCTGCCGCAGCAGCGAGAGCTGGAGATAGAAGAGCTCTTCGAATTTCAGACGTCTTTGCGACCGGGACAGGTCCTGGATGGAACCCGGGAAATGGATGTTCTGCAAGGAGAAAACCAGCGGTGCCAGGTGCTTTTCCTCCCGGATCCAGGCCGGGAGTGTCTCTTCAATCGACCCCAGTACCCGTTCGAGCAGAGTGCCGACCATCTTTTCAAAAAACTTGTTGGTAATGCCCGCGTTGTGCAGTTTCTCGGTGCTCGAGTACACGCCCATCATCACGCCCAGCTGGGAGAGCCGTTCTTCCGTAGCCAGGTCTATCTCGGGATGGACCAGGTTCCAGCTCCGGTTGAACGTGGCAGGCTTGCCGAATACCACGTATTCCGGACCGACCTGCAGCTTCTCCTCGATCCATTTGAGTCCTTTGAAAAAGACCAGGTCGATCGAGCCGGTGCCGTCGGAGAAGCGGGCCACCAGGCGCTGGGAGCGTCCCTGTCCCACCTTGTCGATGCGCGTGATCCGGCCGCGGAGCTGGATGTAGGCCATCGAACTGTCGATCTCCCGGATACTGTAGAAACGCGAGCGATCGACATAGCGGAAGGGAAAGTTGTAGAGCAGGTCGCGGAAGGTGCTGATGCCCAACTCCTTGTTGAGCAATTCAGCCCGTTTCGGCCCTACTCCCGGCAGGTACTTGATATCACTGTCCAAAATCGACGACATACACAAATATACGGATTTTTTGTATCTTGCGAGAAATTTAGTGAAACGAAACGATATGGCTAAAGACAAGATAGTCGTCGGTATTACGCAAGGCGACACCAACGGAATAGGATATGAAGTGATTATCAAGGCACTGTCCGACGCGCGCATCCTCGAAAACTGCGTCATCGTGCTCTATGGCTCCTCCCGCTTTTTCGGCATCTACCGCAAGTTCCTGCCCGAAGTCGAGCAGGTGGCAACCAACGTGATCAATGCGGCCGAAGATGCCCGCTCCAAGCGTATCAACATCATCAACGCCGTGCCCGAAAGCATGGCCATGGAAATCGGCCAGCCCACGCCCGACGGGGCCAAAGCCGCCATCCTGGCCCTCAACGCCGCCGTGGCTGATGCCAAGCGTGGTGCCATTGACGCCATCGTCACAGCACCTTTCAACAAGCATACCGTCGCCCAGGCGGGCTTCGGTTTCCCGGGTCACACTGAATATCTCATTCATGAGTTCGGCTGCGACGACGGCCTGATGTTCCTCTGCTCCGAGAACCTGCGCGTGGGCGTGGTCACCAACCACCTCCCGTTGTCGAAGGTCAGCGCAGCCATCAACGCCGACACCATCCTCAGCAAATTGCGGCTGATGAACGAATCGCTCAAGCGCGACTTCGGCATCCTCAAGCCCAAGATCGCCGTGATGGGCCTCAACCCGCACGCCGGCGACGGCGGATCGCTCGGGAACGAGGAAATCGAGATCATCACGCCCGCCATCAATGCCGCCAACAAGGAGAAGATCCTGGCCTTCGGCCCGTATTCGCCCGACGGTTTCTTCAGCATCCACATGCAGGGGCATTTCGATGCCGTGCTGGCCATGTATCACGACCAGGGACTCATCCCTTTCAAGGCGCTGGCCTTCGACAGCGGCGTCAACTTCACGGCCGGCCTTCCGATCGTCCGAACCTCCCCCGACCACGGCACCGGCTACGACATCGCGGGCAAGAACAAGGCCCTTTCGGGTCCGATGCAGCGTGCCATCTTCGCGGCTATCGACCTGAGCAACAACCGCCGCCGCTACGAGCAGATGAACGCCAATCCGCTCGAGACCAAGCGTTTTGAAGGTCCCAAACACGAAAAGACCATCCTGCCCGAATAGTGGAGCGCGCGCCCATCCAACTCTACACCGACGGGGCCTGCAGCGGCAATCCCGGCCCGGGTGGCTTTGCGGCCATCCTGCGCTGCGGTACCTATGAGAAAGTCATCTCGGCCGGCTACGCCAACACCACCAACAACCGGATGGAGTTGCTGGCCGTCATCACAGGCCTGGAAGCCATCCGCTGGGAGCAGGCCGACGTCACGGTCTGGAGCGACAGTTCCTATGTGGTGGACGCTGTCGAAAAAGGCTGGGTATTCAGCTGGGAACAGAAGGGATTTGCCAAGAAGGCCAATCCGGACCTGTGGCAGCGTTTCCTGGCGGTGTACCGGCGGCACCATGTCCGGTTCGTCTGGGTGCGCGGGCACAATGGACACCCCGAAAACGAGCGCTGCGACCGTCTGGCGGTCGCAGCGTCACAGGAAAAGGACCTTCCTGTCGATTCAGGATACGCGCAGGAAGCGTAGTGCCTTGATCATCCAGCGCGGCAGGGCCTTATGGTCGTCGCGCTTCGCAAAATCGATATAAAATCCCATCTTTT
Source organism: uncultured Bacteroidia bacterium (assembly GCA_902784965.1). GTDB lineage: Bacteria > Bacteroidota > Bacteroidia > Bacteroidales > UBA932 > Cacconaster. The sequence continues at coordinate 18,762 of CACZWU010000017.1, forward strand.
TGACCACCGGGATCCGGAAGGTCTCGACGAACTCAATCAACGTTCCGTCGGGGTCTTCGATATAAGTAAAATGGCCGTTCGCGTCGCCCATGTCGAAATCGACGCCGCTGTCGCAGACGAACGGATGTCCCATTGCCTCACACTCGGCCTGGACTGCGTCCATGTTGCGCACATCGAAGCACAGGTGGATGAACCCGGGATCGCCCCAGTATCGGCCTTCAAAGATTTTAACTACGGGTGCGTCGAGGGCCTGGACCAGTTCCAGACGAGCGGGACCCATCAGTTCGCCCAGGGGGCCGGTGTAGGGCTGGCTCCGTTCCAGCAGCACACGACGCACTTTCCGCCCGCCGCCGGGCAGCGCTTGCAGGTCGTCGAACACGCCGGTCTGGTCGGCCACCACCCGGTCGAAGCCCTGGAGCCGGCCGTAGAAGGCAACGGAGCGGTCTATGTCGCTGACGCCCAGCACGGCACCACAGGAGCCGCCGGTGGCGAACTCTTTGGAACGGATCATTACATAGCTGTCTTCCACGATCTCCAGGATGTTGTCCCAGGGGTCCTGCATATAGAAATGCCGGATGCCGGCGAATTCAGCAGGCGTAGTGAGCAGGCGGAATCCTTTGCGGGAGAAAGTATCGTAGGTGGCCTGCAGGTCGCGGGTTTTGATCTTGGCGATGAAGATGCCGAGATCGCCCAGTTTGGGCTGTTCTTTGGGGTAGTTGAGCTCCCGGCCCCGGGGCTCCCAGATTTCCAGGCCGCCGCCGCTCTGGAGGCAGATGGCGAGGATGGCGAAACGGGGCTGGGGCTTGCCACCGGTATACGGAAGCATCCGTTCGGCGACGCCTTCATCGACGACGATCGGTATGTCGATGCCGAAATTCTCGCGATACCATTTCCATGTCTCGTTGGCATCCTTGACACCGATGCCCACCTGTTGCAGACCACAAATGACTTTCTCCTTCATGTTCAATTGTCGTTGATTGTACAAAGATATTTATTATATTTGTACGATTGGAAAAAAATCAAGAATATGGTAAAAATAGATCTTACAGGATGTGATTCCTTTGTCAAGAAAGAACAGTACAATGATTATTTGAAACAGGCGCTGGCAGCCCAGAAGGTGCTGCAGGAAGAGAGTGGCGCCGGCAACGATTTCCTCGGCTGGCAGCATCTGCCGTCCTCCATCGGCCGGAAGGAGCTGGACGACTGCCTGAGCGTCGTGGACCGCTGGATCGAAAGGGAGATCGACCTGGTGGTGGTCATCGGCATCGGCGGTTCCTACCTCGGTGCAAAAGCCGCCATCGAGGCGCTCAGCCACAGTTTCGCCTGCCAGCTCGGCAGCCACGGCCCCAAGATCGTCTTCGCTGGCGAGAATCTCTCGGAAGACTACACGGCCGAATTGCTCGACCTGATCCATGTCCGCAACCCTGCCTGCGTGGTGATCTCCAAGAGCGGCACCACCACCGAGCCCGCCGTGGCTTTCCGCCTGGTAAAGAACTATCTCGAGCAGACTTACGGCAAGAAAGAGGCCTGCGAGCGCATCGTGGCCATCACCGACAAGGCACGTGGCGCCCTCAAGTCGCTCTCGAACCAGGAGGGCTACAAGACCTTTGTGATCGAAGACAACATCGGCGGCCGCTTCTCCGTGCTGACGCCCGTCGGCTTGGTGCCTATCGCCCTGGCCGGCTTCGACATCGAGGCCATGGTCCGTGGCGCCCAGGATGCCGAGAAGACGCTCATGGCCTGCGACGAGGCCAATCCGGCCGTCCGTTATGCAGCCATGCGCAACTTGCTGTACGATGGTGGCAAGAAAGTCGAACTTTTCGCCAGTTTCCACCCGAAACTCCAGTATCTGGGTGAATGGCTCAAACAACTTTTCGGCGAGAGCGAAGGAAAGGACGGCAAGGGAATCTTCCCGGCCTCGGTCATCTTTACGACAGACCTGCACTCGATGGGCCAGTACATCCAGGAAGGCGAGCGTATGCTCTTCGAGACCGTCATCACGGTCGACCACGCGCAGCGCGAAGTCACCATCCCTGCCGACGAACAGAATCTCGACGGGCTCAACTACCTGGCCGGCAAGCATGTGGAGCATTGCAACCGCATGGCGCAGCTGGGCACGAAGATGGCGCACATCGACGGCGGCGTGCCGAATATCGATATCCACATCGACAAGCTGGACGAGTACAATCTTGGCTGTCTCTTCTACTTCTTTGAGAAAGTATGTGGTGTCAGCGCCTACCAGCTGGGTGTCAACCCGTTCAACCAGCCGGGCGTCGAAGCCTACAAGAAGAACATGTTCAAACTCCTGGAGAAGCCGGGGTATTGATGAAATTTCTGGAAGCTGTAGCCGACAGGTACGCCCGGCGCAAGTCGCTGGAGCGTACTTGTTTTGTGTTCCCGAACCGGCGGTCCGCCACATTCTTCAAACGGTATTTGGGGAAGGCGGCCGGACGGCCGCTGTTCGTGCCGTCGATGTGCACCATCGACGAACTGTTCCAGCGCATCTCCGGCCTCGAGACCATCGACAAGGTTTCCGCCCTGGACCGCCTCTATCGGATCTACAGGAGCATCCTGCAGGAGCAGGGCCGCACCGCGGAGTCCTTCGACGATTTCATCTACTGGGGTGACATCCTGCTGAGCGACTTCGACGACATCGACAAATATCGCGTCGACGCCGGCAAAATGCTTGTCAATCTGCGTGACCTGAAAGAACTTACCAGCGACTACGACTTCCTCTCCGACACCCAGCGCGCCGCCATCTCCGAATTCTGCGGCAGCTATTTCGGGAAAGGGGAGGCCGGGAGCGGAAGCCGGCAGGACTTCGCGCAGCTCTGGAATATCCTCCACCCGCTCTACACCCGCTTCCGCAAAGACCTCCGGAACGCCGGACAGGGCTATCCCGGCATGATCTACCGCAGCGTGGCCGACGATATCCGTCCCGACAGCCAGTTGCTGCCTGCCTTCGACGAAGTCGTCTTCATCGGCCTCAATGCGCTGAACAACTGTGAAATCGCCCTGCTGACCGAATTGCAGAAGGAGGGGAAAGCCGACTTCTACTGGGACTTTGAAGGTACGCTGCTCCGGGACTCTGCCAACAAGGCGGGCCGCTTTATCCGTGAGAACATCGACCGCTTCCCTTCACGCGAACCGCTGTCGGGCATCGCGCCGGAAGGCCTGCCCGCCATCGAAGTCATCCGGGTCCCTTCCGCGGTGGGACAGACCCGCAAGGCGATGCAGATCATCGAGGAGCTCAACGCCGCCGGGCAGCTGGAGACACCGGAAGAAACGGCCGTGGTGCTGCCCGACGAAAGCCTGCTTTTCCCGATGCTGGGCGCGCTGCCCGCATCGGTGGAAAAAGTCAACGTCACGATGGGTTATCCGCTGTCCGCCGGACAGGTGGAGACCCTGCTCGCTTCAGCGGAACGACTGCAGGCCAACCGCCGGACCAAAGGCGGCGTCGCGCATTTCTATCACCGCGACGTCATGGACCTGTTGGAGCACCCTTATGTCCTGGCGGCCGATGCGGACAGCGTCGTGCCGGCCGTACGGACGGCGATCCGCGCGCAGAACCGCATCTTTGTGGCGGCGGACTGGCTCGCTGCGCAGGGCCCGCTCTTCGCCACGCTCTTCAAGCCCGTGGAACAGACGGACGGGCTGGCTGGATGGCTGCTGGAACTCATCCAGGCGCTGCAGGCACAGCAGCCCGCGCTGGAGCGCGAGTTCCTCTATCGTTACAGCGAGATCATCACTGCACTTTCGAAGGTGGCGCTCGACTACGACACCCTCGAGCAACGCACCTGGTTCCGGCTGCTGGCCCGGCTGGCGGCCCTGGTTTCCGTCCCTTTCGAAGGGGAGCCGCTCAGCGGTCTGCAGCTGATGGGCCCGCTCGAGACCCGCGCCCTCGACTTCCGCAACCTCATCATGCTCTCGGTAGGCGAGGGCATCTTTCCCTCCCGCACCGTCAGCAGCTCTTTCATCCCGTATAACCTGCGCGTGGGCTTCGGCCTGCCCACCTACGAGTTGCAGGATGCCATCTGGTCGTACTATTTCTACCGGAGCATCTGCCGCGCGGAACGCGTCTGGCTGCTCTACGATTCCCGCACCGAAGGACTGCAGAGCGGAGAGGAGAGCCGCTACATCAAGCAACTGAAATACCATTACGGCCTGCCGGTCGTCGAGAAGGTGGCCACCTACTCGCTGGACGTGAAGGCGGCCGACCGCACCATCGTGAAGGTCGAAAAGAACAAGGCGGTGCTGCAGGAGCTTCACGACCGTTTCGTGACGGGCAAAGGGGTCTTTTCGGCCTCTTCGCTCAACTGCTACCTCGACTGTCCCCTGAAATTCTACTACCAGTATGTCCGTCAGATCAAGGAACAGGACGAGGTGACGGAAGAGGTGGATGCGAGCCTTTTCGGCGATATCTTCCACCTGGTGATGCGGCATCTTTATACTCCCTTCAAGCAGCAGCTCATCACGCGCGAGACCATCGCGCAACTGCGGAGAGACAAGCGGCGGCTGGAACAGCTGACCGAGGCGGCTTTCCGGGAGAAGGGCATCGAGGAGATCGAAGGGGAAAATGCGATCCTGAAAAACCTGGTGCTGCGTTTCGTCGACCGGACCCTGGAGGTCGACGGGGGCATGACGCCCTTTACCTTCCTCGGCGCCGAGGAAAGGCGCAGCAGCCCGCTGCAACTGGCTGACGGCCGCCAAGTACGCATCTTCGGCTATATCGACCGCCTGGACAGCAACCAGCCCGGCGTGATCCGTGTGGTGGACTACAAGACGGGCAGTGTGGAGCGGAAAGACGACTGCCGCAGCGTCGACAAGCTCTTTAACCGGAACCTCTCCCCGCGTCCCTATATCGGGTTCCAGTTGTATTTCTACGCCTTGCTGATGTCCCGGCAGCCCGATGCCGGGAATACGCAGTACCAACCCTGTGTCTACGCGCTCCGTGATATCTTCAAGGGGGCGCCGGCCGAGCCTGTTATCGAACCGGGGAATCTCTCCTATTTCGCGAATCGGGTGCAGGCTCTGATTGAGGAGATTTTCAATCCCAATGAAAATTTCACCGGTGACTGCTCCGACGACAAGATTTGTGGTTATTGCCCCTTCAAACGCCTATGCAAGAGATAGAAAAACCCGTCAAAGTGGTGAAAGCCTCTGCCGGCAGCGGAAAAACCTACCGGCTGACCGAGGAGTATATCGACCTGCTGCTGGCGGGCGAAGAGCAGAGCTACAAGCATATCCTCGCCGTCACCTTCACCAACAAGGCGACCGACGAGATGAAGCAGCGGGTGATCGAGCGGCTCCATGAGCTCTCGAACAGTGACGATCCACGCGCAGGAGAGGCCCGCAAACGCCTGAGCCTCATCCTCCACGACTACTCGTGTTTCTCCATCAGTACCATCGACCGCTTCTTCCAGGGGGTGATGCGTGCCTTCGCGCGCGAAATCGGGCAATACGCTTCCTATCGGGTGGAACTCGATACCGGGGCGGTGCTGGAACAGGTGGTCGACCTGCTGATCGACGGGCTCGACGATCCGGCCAATGCGGCGCTGTTGGCCTGGCTGCAGGACTACTCGTTCGAGTTGATCGAGTCGGGGCGTAGTTGGAATGTCCGGGAACCGATCAAGGCGATGGCCGCGCTTTTCTTCCAGGAGGATTTCCGGCTGAAACTTCGTGCCCTGCCCGGACACATCCTGGGCGACAAAACCGCCATCAAGGGTTTCAGCAGCCTCTTGGAGACCATGCGCGGGGACTTCGAACGAGAAATGACAGAGTTGGGCCGCCGCGCGCTGGATGCCATGGCGGCGGACGGACACGCGCCGGAAGATTACAAAGGCAAGAGCCGCGGCCCCTTCATGGTGTTCAAGAAATGGGCATCCTGGCGCCGCGGGGATGCACTGATCGAACCCAAGGAGAGCCTCAAGGACAGTTACAACGTATACCGGACTCCGGCGCTTGAGCGGTGTGTCGACCAGGCTTTCTCTCTTTTCGACCAGCCGCTGGCCGAATACCGCAGTGTCTGCCTGGTGCAGGAAAACCTCTCGCTGCTGGGCGTCTATGCCGATATCTTTCGCTTCCTGACGGCCTATCTGCAGGAGAACAACGTGGTGTTGCTCAGTCAGTCGTCCGATCTGCTGAGCCGCATCATCAACGATGACGACACGCCTTTTGTCTATGAGAAGATCGGCAATCGCTATGATCACCTGATGCTCGACGAGGCGCAGGATACGAGCCTGCTCCAGTGGCGCAATTTCAAGCCGCTGTTCGCCAACAGCATCGCGCAGGGACAGGCCAATCTCATCGTGGGCGATGTGAAACAGTCCATTTACCGCTGGCGTGGTTCCGACTGGCATCTTCTGGGGGAACAGATCGTCGAAGACCTGGGCCGGGACAACGTTGCGGAAAAGAATCTGGAGGAAAACTGGCGCAGCGGCGAGTCCATCGTCAAGTTCAACAACGGCCTCTTTTTGCAGGTGGCTGACGCCATCGCGGCGGATGCGCCGGTGGGTGTGGCGGCACAGGTCAAAGCCCTCTATAAAGACTGTAAACAGGAAATTCCGGACAAGCGGAAAAATGAGCCGGCAGGTCGGGTGAAGCTCGGTTTCCTGGATCCCGACGGCTGGCGGGAGGAGGCGCTCGAGCGGATGTTGGCGGATATCAAGGAACTCTGCGAGGCAGGTTATCACCACCGCGACATCACGGTGCTGGTCCGGACCAACAATGATGGAGCAACCGTAGCCAATTGCCTGATCGCGCATCAGATCGGTGTCGTGACGGAAGATTCGCTGCTCATCGGCTCCGCGCCCTGTATCGCCGAAGTGGTCTCGCTCCTGCACGCCCTGGTCGATCCGGAAGATCCGGTCAACCAGCTTTTGGTGGAAGGAATGGATCTTCCGGCGGGACCCTTGCAGGGATCGCTTTACGAGACCTGCGAAGGCTTGCTGGCCGGTCGCACCCGGTCAGCATCGGATGTCCCGTTCATCCATGCCTTCCTTGACCAGGTGCTGGCCTTCCAGGATAAATACGGTTCTCATCTGCGCGGCTTCGTGAAGTGGTGGGACGATGTAGGCTGCAAGAAGAGCATCTGCGCCCCGGACGGGCAGGATGCCGTCCGCGTGATGACCATCCACAAGTCGAAGGGTCTCAGCCTGGAGGCGGTCATCCTTCCTTTCGTGGACGAAGCCTTCCTGAAGACTTCGCCCTGGCAGATTCCGACCCTCTGGTGTCCGACGGAAGGGAAGCTGGCACCCATCGGACTGGTTCCGATCAAGGCAACGAGCAAGATGGAAAATACCGTTTTCCAGGGTGAGCTCGACAAAGAGCGGATCAACCAGTATGTCGATGTGATCAACATGGCCTACGTCGCTTTCACCCGTGCCAAGTCGCAGCTCATCATTTATGCGCCGAAGCCCGAAGATCCCAATGATTATAAGGTCAATACGGTCGCTGCGCTGCTCTTCAGGCTCTATTCCCAGCAGTTGAAGGAAGATGAAGACAGTCTGGTCTTTGGAAAGCTGGAGCCGTTCCATCGAAAAGAGGAAACTTCCACCCTGACCGACGATCCGCAGACGGATTTCCAGACGGTCCGCATCGGCGACGAGCGCCTGAAGCTCGCGCTGAAGGCCGGCGACTATTTCGACGAAGAGCCTTCGTCCCGGTTGGTCGGCATCGAGAAGCACAAAAAGATGGCCCAGGTGCAGGCGGACGCGGAGCTGGAAGAACAAAGTGGCCACCGTCACTGGTTCGACGGCACCTACAGTGTGTTCAACGAAGCTTCCATCGTGACGGGGGAGGGCGATACCTATCGGCCCGACCGCGTCCTCATCGCTCCCGACAGCGCTCGCGTGATCGTCATCGACTACAAATTCGGCCAGCCCCGGCCTTCACACCGCACCCAGGTCCGCAACTACTGTAATCTGATGCGCCAGATGGGCTATCCTTCGGTGGAAGGTTGGTTGTGGTACGTCGTGGCGGAAGAGGTGGTGAAGGTTTGCTGATCGGGTTGGCCACAGAATGGCCCTCCGTCCCGCCACGGTCATTCTGTGGCCGACCTCCGAGACTTTTTATCTTGACGCGTTTCGTTTTCTGTGAACCGGCTCCGCGTGCAGCACGTGGAAGACTATCTGCGCGACAATCCTTCGGCCACCGTTCAGGAAGCCGCCGAAGAGTCCGGCTTCAGTTCGCGCAAGGCCTATTATTCCGCCAAAGCGAAATTGCAATCTTAAAAAGTCACGGTCAGTCCGTCGTAAGCGGGTTTGAGGGAGAAGGGAAGGGTGGAGAGCTCTTCCGTGAATGCGGCGTGGCGGGGAAGCATGTGCGACAGGTGCGTCAGGTAGCTCTCTTCCGCGCCGACGCGGCGACAGATTTCAATGGCCTCCTCCAGGGCGTAGTGAGAGATGTGCTTGCCGCGCTTGACAGTGTTCAATACAAAGATTTTCACTCCTTTGAGCTTCTCGAATTCACTCTCAGGAATATAATTGGCGTCGGTCACGTAGGCCAGGTCGCCGAAACGGAAACCCAGGATGGGCAGCTTGTAGTGCATGGCGCGGATGGGAACGACCTCGATGCCGTCGATGGAGAAGGGAAGACTGGTGATCAGGTGGATGTCCATCTCGGGAGCGCCGGGATAGGGCTTTTCGGTAAAGACGTAGTAGTATTCTTTCTTGAGGGATTCCAGCACGCCTGCCTCGCAGAAGATGGGGAAAGAGCGTTTCTCCAGGTAGTTGAACGAGCGCACGTCGTCGAGGCCGCCGGTGTGGTCCTTGTGGTGATGGGTCAGGAGGATGGCGTCGAGGTGATGGACGTTCTCCCGGAGCATCTGCTGACGGAAGTCGGGGCCGGCGTCGATGAGGAGGGCCTTGCCCTGGTAGTGGATGAGGGCCGAACACCGGAGCCGCTTGTCGTGCGGGTCGGGCGACGTACAGACTTCGCAGTCGCAGCCGATCATCGGGATGCCCTGCGATGTCCCTGTACCTAAAAACGTAATGCTGTTCATCTTTCGTCATGCCGGGCTTGACCCGGCATCTCCATTTCAACGATTTTACCGATCAAATCTTTATCATACGGCCGCTCAACGCGGAGGTAGTTTTCGGTGTAGCCGAACATCTTGCCGCCTTTCATCGTGCTCTCGAAAAGAACCTTCGCCCTGCGACCCTGATTGGCGGCCGTGAATTCGGCGTGCAGACGGTCGGAGAGCGCCTGAAGCCGGGCGGCCCGCTCGGTCTTGACGCTTTCCTGCACCTGGTCGGTCCGCTCCGCAGCAGGCGTCCCGGCCCGGCGGGAGTAGGGGAAGATGTGCAGGAAGGCAGGACGGACACGCGCGAGCAGTTGGTAGGTCTCCTCGAAATCTTCGTCCGTCTCCCCCGGGAATCCCACGATGACGTCGATGCCGAAGAAAACCTTAGTGCCGCGTTCCTCCGGCTTTTCGAGAATGTCGCGGATCAGAGCGATCTTGGCCTCGAACTGTTCCGCCGTGTAGCGGCGGCGCATCGCTTTCAGCGTGTGGTTGCAGCCCGACTGGATGGGGATGTGGAAATGCGGCAGGAACTTCGTCCCCGTAACAATCCAGCGCAAGATCTCCTCGGTCAGCAGGTTGGGCTCGATGGAGGAGATGCGGTAGCGCTCGATGCCCGGCACGGCGTTGAGCGCCTTCAGCAGGTCGAGGAAGCTTTCGCCGGTGGTCTTGCCGAAATCGCCCGTGTTGACGCCGGTCAGCACGACCTCCACGATACCCTGTGCCGCCACCTGCCGGGCTTGCTCCACCAGCTCAGCGATGGGAAGGTTGCGGCTCTTGCCGCGGGCCAGGGGCACGGTGCAATAGGCGCAGTGGTAGTCGCAGCCGTCCTGTACCTTGAGGAAAGAACGGGTCCGCTCGCCCGACGACCAGGCCGGGAAGAAGCGCTCCACCTGGTCGATTTCGCAGGAATAGCCGAACGAGCCGTCCTGCCCTTCCAGGGCCAGCTGCACCAGGTCGCCCTTGCGCTCGGCGCCCACCACCAGGTCGACGCCCTCGATGGCGAGGATCTCTGCCGGCTTGAGCTGGGCATAGCAACCCGTGACCACGATGCGGGCACCGGGAGCGGTCTTGTGGAGTTTGCGGATGAGATTGCGGCACTTTTTGTCGGCGTGTTCGGTCACGGAGCAGGTGTTGACCACGAAGATGTCGGTGTCGGGGCCTGGAGCGGCTTCTTTGTAGCCCCGGGCCGCGAACTGCCGGGCAAAGGTCGAGCTCTCCGAGAAATTGAGCTTGCAGCCGAGGGTGATGAAGGCGACTTTACTCATAAACCAATGTGACGGATGTGCTTTCAATCTTTCCTTCGATGGGAGGATTGTATTTGGTGACCATCACTTCGGCGTATTCGATGCGCGGAAAGTGTTCGATGACGGCATCCAGGATGCGGGAGGCCAGGTGCTCCAGCAGGTTGGCCGGGATTTCCATCTCGGCGCGGATGAGGTCGTAGATTACGCTGTAGTCGATGGCTTCGCGCAGTTCGTCGGTACGCGTGGCCTTGCGCATGTCGTAGTCGTAGGCGAAATCCACCCGGAAGCGGTTGCCTTCCTGCTTTTCACGTTCGAGACAGCCGTGATAGGCGTAAAACTCCATATTGTTCAGTCGTACCATATGGCAGATAACTATCTGATAGTCATTGTTTTGTTTGAAATCGATTGCGTAAAAATGCGCAATCGATTTTGTCTAATTTGTTAACAATCAATACTTTGCGTGCCATGCTCATCCTGCCAAAACTACAAATACACACGGCCGCTTGCCGATGACGAAGCCCTTCTTGATCTCTTTTTGCCATTGTCCGATGGATTTTGTGCGGATCAATTCGTCTGGGCAAGTGATGTCGGCAGCGATGCACAGGCGGGTGGCGGGGCGGCAGATGGCGGTGAGGTCGGCCAGCAGGGCGTCGTTGCGATAGGGGGTTTCGATCATGATCTGCGACTGGTTCAGCCGGGCGGACGTGCGCTCCAGCGCGGCGATGGCCTCGCGGCGCGCCGGCGTCTTCGCCGGCAGATAGCCCGTGAAGGCGAAACACTGCCCGTTCAGGCCCGAGGCCATCAGCGCCAGCATCAGGGAGGACGGACCCACCATCGGAACTACTTCCACCCCTTTGCCGTGGGCCAGTTCCACCAGCCGCGCCCCGGGATCGGCCACGGCAGGAAGCCCCGCTTCGGAGATCAGTCCCGCATCCTGGGTGCCCAGGCGTGCGGCGTACGCCTCGATTTGCTCCTGCGGAGTATGTTCGTTGAGCTCCAGCAGCTCAAGTTCCTCGATATGCCCTTTCCATCCTGCGGCGGAAAGGAAACGGCGGGCCGTCCGCAGCTCTTCCACGAAGAAGAGCCGCAGCGAGCGGACCTGTGCCAGCACGGGGGCTGGCAGCACGTCACTCGGTGTGTATGCGCCGAGGGGCGTCGGGATGAGATAGAGTTTGCTCGCTGTCATTGTTCTGCTTGATATGGAAGATCTTGCGCCAGAGGTCCTTGAAGGAATTGAAATCCTCCTGGTAGACGATACCCGCGCCGTTGCGCTGGCTCTGGTCGAGGTAGTTGCTGTATTGGTCGGCGGAGTGCGAGAAGAGCGTCAGGCGCAGCTGCCCCTGCCGGTTGAGCTTGATTTCAATGTCGATGTCGCCCACGATGTCGCTGTGGGCCGATGACATGTACTGCCGGTTGCCGATGTTGCCGTTGATGATCACGCGGTTGTTGAACAACTGTGTGGACACGGCTACGTCAAAGAGGTCCCGTCCGCTTTCGGTGGGCTGGTAGTTGAAGCCCAGGTCGATCGGGATATCGAGTTGCCGGAAGATATTGTTGAGCTGGCTCGACATCATTTCGCTCGCGTTCGAGAAGAGCAGGGTGGTGCTGTTGACGATGCCCGACTGCTCATCCGGCACGAATCCGCCCGAGATGAGGAGGGCGAGCGTCTGTTTCATCCGCTTGTCTTCGGTATTGAGGGCGCTTTCTACGCGGCCCTGGGTGGTCGGGTCGAGATCGGGAATGTCGATGTAGAACCGGATCTGGGGATTTTCGAGTTTTCCGGTCACGACGATGCCGCAGTCTACGGTACGACGCGAGCTGACGGACGTGGAGTCGGCGATCAGCGGGCTGATGGAGGCCTTGGTGCGGTAGGTGGCCGTCAGGTCGAGATCCGATTGCATCACGTCGCCGTTGAAGCCGATGGTGCCGCCCGGATTGATCGAGAAGTCGCGCGAAGTGATGCCGAGCATGCCGAAGTGATAGCTGCCGCTGTCCACCCGGTAGTCGCCCTTGATGTCGAAGGTGCCGGGGTCGGCGGTGATGTTGATCTGTCCGTTGCCGCGGGCCTTGAGGATGTCGCCGGTATTCTTGTCGACCTCGAGCTGGATCTCCGCATCGGGGGTGGCATTGAGCCGCAGGTTGACGCTGATGTCGGCTTCCTTCGACTGGGCTGTCTGCGCAGGAGTCTGCCGGGCCAGGATCAACGAATCGATGAGGCTCACTTTCTTCTCGTTGTTGATGAAGGTCAGCAGCGACTTGCTCTGCCGGGCCGATTCGCCGAGCGGGATATGGATGGTCGTATTGGCGGTCGGCGTGAGGTTGAGGTTAAGCCGGATCTTTTGCAGGTCGCCCGACACGCGCACCGTGCCGTCGGCGAAGGCACGGCCATAGAAATCCGGATTGTCGTGGCTTGTGGTGTTGAGCCCCATCATGCCATTGAGGTCGATGCGCAGGTTGAGGCGGATGTCGTTGAAATGGTCGTAAGGTACGCCGCCGCCCAGCCTGCCCTGGTGACCGAAACGGTCGCGGAGGGAGACGGCGTCGAAGCTGATGCCGTTTTCTGTCACGGTGAAGGGACCGTCGGCCGTATAGGCAACCCGCGTGTAGTCGAAAGTGAACTGGAAGTCGTTCAGGCGGGTTCCTTCGCTGGCGATGGTGAGTTTGTCGAGCGGGCCGTCGGCACGGATATGTCCGGACACGGAGCCGTCCAGATCGGAGGCCAGGCCTACGATGAGCGGTTCCACGATGCCAACGGCCAGGGAATCGAGCTGGACGTCGAGGTGCAGGTCTTTGTCGGAAGGCCGCAGCGAGGCGGTGGCCATAATGGGGTGGCGGTCCTGCATCTTGTTGTCGATGAAGAACAGGAACTGCTTGGCGGGATCGTCCCAGCGGCTTTGCAGGTCGAAATTGCCGAGTTCGATATCGGCGGCAGAGACATGGCGGGCACGCATGTCGAAAAGGATGCCTTTTTCGGGCCCCAGCAGGGCAAAGGCTTCGCCCTGACCAGTCAGAAGGCCTTGCAGGTTGAGGTCGCTGGAAAGGAAGGAATTGGCGATGCCCAGGTCGAAATCGTTGAGCAGCATGCGGATGGTATCGGTGGGTGCGGTGCCGATGAGGCCGTGGGCTAGCAGGCTCTGCTCTCCGTTGCTGATGGAGAAATCGTCGATGCGGATCTGTCTTTCATTGTCGCGGTAGCGCACGACGGCGGGCGAGAGATCCCAGGCATGGTTGGCGATGGCAAGATCCGATGGCAGCAAGTCGACGCGGAGCTGGTAGCTGCTGTCTTGTTCCGGTGTCGGGAAAGAGACCAGGGTATGGAGGTTGGCCCGGTTGCCCGAACCATCTTCGTTGTGGAAACGGAAGCGCAGGTCGATGACCGTATCGGCGGTGGCATCGATGTCAAGGTTGTCGGCCAGGAATCCGAAAGCCCGCAGGCGTTCGGCGTCGACGGTGGCATGGATGCGTTCGTTTTCGGTCAGGCAGCGGAACTGCAGGTCATGCAGCAGCACGTTGTCGTAGGCAGCCAGTTCGGACGAGAGGCCACTGCTGAAATCGTCGTCCTGCAAATTGGCGTAGAAGGTGCTCTCCGGCGCAATGAACAGGGCCGGCATGAAGAATTCGGTGACAGGCTGCAGGTCGAGGAACTTGACATAGAGGTTGCCGAACTGTCCGGGATGCTGCTCGTCTTCTCCCCGGACGTGCCGGCTGCCGAACAGGTGCTCCAGGTTGTCCTGATACACCAGATGGATGGATTCTTCGATGAAATCGCTGAGGAAGAGACTGCCTTCGTAATCGGCCCGGATGCGTTCGCTGTCGAGGGAAAGCAGGTATCGCTCGTCGTCCTTCCAGGAATTGAGGGCGATGTCGCCGATGAGGAAGGTCCGCTCCGGCAGGGTGGCCTGGATCGACCGGAAGTTGGCTTGCCCGAGAATGGCACCGTCTGCTGTCTGGAGGAGGTCGGCGTTCACGGCCAACGAGATGGCAGCACTGTCGCGCTGGTCGAAGTGGATGGCGTTGAGGTCGATATGCTCCACATCGAGGTTGAGCTGGATGTGGTTGCCCGTAGACTTGTCGCCCAAGGCGATGTCGCCGTGTCCTACGAACTGGACGTTCGGGTCGTCGCTCACCAGGTCGATTTCGATCAGCTGGTCTTTCATCTGGCCGGAGGCCACGATGCCGTGATAGTCATATCCGTTGAAACTGAAATTGTCGATGGTCAGGGGAAGGATGCCGACCGACAGTCCTTTCGGAGAAGTGGCAAAGGTCAGGTCGGAATGGCAGGTGAGGGAACCGAGCGAGGGTTCACCCAGAATGCTGCCCAGTTGGAGAGAGTTGGTGGCGATGTTGCCTTCGGCCGAGAACCGGTTTCCGTGCAGATGGAGGTCGGCATTGAAGCCGGCGCTGCCCATGGTGGAGAGTTGCAGTTGCCCCGTTGTCTGCAGGTTGCTCAGGGGACCGTCGGCCTGGGCGGTGAGCGAAAGGGTCTCTCCGGGAGCGAGCGAACGGATGGACGATGGATCGAAGCCCGGAATGACACCCGCAAGGATGTTGGCCAGGTCTGCCGAAGTGGTTTCGCCCCGGACCACTTCTGCGTGAACCTGGGCACGGTTGGTATCGGGCAGGCCGCGCGTCCTGAATTTCAGGTCGAGCCGGGTTTTTCCCGAATCCGAGGCGATGCGCAACCGGTCGCTTTTCAGGCTCGAGACCGTGCCGTTCACCTGTCCGTCGACCACCAGGGCCAGTTTCCGCCCCTCCAGGTCGAGGAACGGTTCCACGGTATGCAGGTCCAGCCGGGAGCCGCGCAGCGACGCGTCAATGGTGACACTGTCGGTGAAATGGGAGAAGGCACTGAAATCGCTGAACCCCAGCGCGAGTTTGTCGGCCGTGATATTGGAATAACCGTCGTCGTAGACGAAGTCGTGAAGGACCACGCCCGTGCTGTCGTAGCGGGCATCGGTGCCGAAGCGGCGGACTTCCAGCTCGTCGCCCTTCTTCAGGGTCAGGTTCTCGATCCGGGCGCCGGCACCGTCGGCGGCATAATAGATCTTCCGGACCGACAGGTTGATGTCCTGCAGAGCCAGGGAATCGTAGGAAAAGTCGATATGCTTGAGCGTCAGCCGGTCGAGTTGGATGCGGTCCCAGGGCAGGGAAACGGATTCATTGTTGCCCTGGAGCAACGGGGCGAGGAGCCGTGAAAGGTTGGTGGTGCTGTCTTCGAGAGTCCGGATGCCGACATGCCCGTCTTCCACGCTGACGCGCCGGATGATCGCTTCCTTCGACAGGAGCAGCGAGGTGGTCTTGACCTTCAGCAGCAGCTTGCCCACGTGCGCCACCGTGTCGTCGGCTCCCTGGATGAGGTCGACATCCTTCAGGATAAGGTTGTTGGGGAAGGAAAGATAGACCTTTCCCACCTGGACCGTACCGTCCAGGTTGGTGGTGAGCCGTTCGGAGACCTTGCCGACCGCCCAGGTCTGCACCGCCGGAATCTGAATGGCAATCAACGCGGCGACCGGGATGAGGATCACCACCAGCAGGACGAGACGGACTATTTTTTTCCAGGTCTTCATACGGGCGTATAACTTACAAATGTACGAAATTATTGCTACTTTTGCGAAAAATTCAGACAACGAATGGCGCTTACCATCCTGGGCATCGAATCGTCTTGTGACGACACTTCAGCGGCCGTCCTGCGTGACACTTATCTGCTGTCGAACGTCATGGCTTCGCAGGAAGTCCATCGCCGTTACGGCGGTGTCATTCCTGAGCTGGCCTCCCGTGCCCACCAGCAGAATATCCTGCCGGTGGTCTCCGAGGCCCTGAAGATGGCCGGTATCGGGATGGATGCCGTCGATGCCATCGCCTTCACCCGCGGACCCGGCCTGCTGGGTTCACTGCTGGTGGGGACCTCGTTTACCAAGGGTCTGGCACTGGCAACCGGGAAGCCCATCATCGAAGTCAATCACCTTCAGGGACATATACTCTCGCACTTCGTGAAAGTGGAGGGGCGTGACAACCGTTGCCCCGCCTTTCCTTTCCTCTGCCTGCTGGTGTCGGGCGGCCATACCCAGATCGTCCGGGTCGATGACCCGCTGCACTTCGAGATCCTGGGCCATACCATCGACGACGCAGTAGGCGAGGCCTTCGACAAATGCGCCAAGCTGATGAGCCTGGGCTATCCCGGCGGACCCGTGGTGGACCGCCTGGCCAGGGAAGGCGACGAGAAGCGTTTCCGTTTCGCCAAGCCCAACATTCCCGGCCTGAACTACAGCTTCAGCGGCATCAAGACCTCGCTCCTGTATTTCCTGCGCGACCGCATCCAGGAAGACCCCGATTTCCTCGAGAAGAACAAGGCCGATCTGTGCGCTTCGTTCCAGAAGGACCTGATTGACATTCTGCTCAAGAAGCTCATCCTGGCCGCGAAAGAGACCGGCATCCGGCAGGTGGCCATCGCCGGCGGCGTGTCAGCCAACAGTGGCCTGCGCAACCGCATCGAGGAGGAGGGCCGCAAGCGCGGCTGGACCACCTTTCTCCCGGAACTCCGCTTTACCACCGACAATGCGGCGATGATCGCCATCACCGGCCATTACAAATATCTGGCAGGTCAATTCGCCACGCTCGACGTCGCACCGCTCTCCCGTGCCGCAGAATACGGCGACTGACCGATGAAAGAGTTCGACATCGCCTTTCCCATCCGGCACGAGCCGTCGGACGCCGAGCTGCGGCAGGCGGCGGGCCGGGCCCTGGGCGTCAAGCCCGAACGGGTGGCAGAGCTGCGTATCGTGCGCCGTTCACTGGACGCCCGCGGTGAGATCCTCTACCGCTACCGCGTGCAGGCCGTTGCGCAAGGCGAAGCATTGGAGAAATATCAACTTCCTGCATATCAAAATGTTTCCCGGGCCGAACCCGTGATTGTGGTGGGCAGCGGGCCCGCCGGTATGTTCGCGGCGCTGCGGCTGCTGATGGAAGG
>CACZWU010000018.1 GCA_902784965.1 uncultured Bacteroidia bacterium
GGTTGCCCTTGATTTTATCAGTACTGACTTTCGTCAGATTAGAATCGATAACCGATTGTGAGTGAAGGGAATGCGAATGCACGGAGGTTGTGGTTCGTCGTGTAGTACGGGTCCTGACCGGCCACCTGCAGGTGAAGCAGAGTGTACTGGTAGCAAACCGGAGCCACTTCGATACCCAGCGAGAGTCCTTCGAACACGGCGAATTCAACACCGAAGTTGATACCGCCACCGAAGCCGAGGGCCTGGCCGGCACGGGGAACGCGATACAGATCGAGTTCTTCGAATGCCATGTCGGGATAGCCTTCGTCCTTGACGACCTCACCCGTCAGGGGATCGATCTCCTTGTAGTAGTCGGTCTCAATGTACTGGCCGGTGTATGCCGGGTAGAAACTCTCAATGCGTGCCATCTTGAACTGGCCGAACACGCCGACGTACGGGAAGATGCGCTCGTTGCGCGTGTTGAAGTAGTACTCACTGCCCAGCTGCACCATCAAGCGGTTGGTCACTGCGCCCAGAATGGCTTTCTGTGCGTAGATGTCGCCCGGGTTCACCGTAGCGCTGGCAACACTGATGTCGAGGTCGCTGAAGTTCAGGTCGCTGAGCTTCGTGCTTTCACCCTCAACAAAGTTCTTGCTCGGCTGCAGGTTCAGAATGTAGGCGCCGCTCAGGTTGATGTTGATGTGGTCGGTGATGAAATACTTCGTTCCCATACTGAACGCCACGTTCGTGAAGTTCAGGCTACCGGTGTTCAACAGGTAGAGCTGCAGGTCGCCGCTCAGGTAGTCGTTGCCGAGGCCCTTGTTCACGTCCGTGCCGATCGTCGTGATGCCCAGCTGGTTGCTCAATGCTTCGCTCGGAATGTCCAGGCCGAGGCCCGTAGCGGTGCCGTCTTCATCGGGAAGCATGTAGTAGAGTCCTCCCAGGTCGTTGAAGAAGTCACCGCGGCCGATGTTGAAGTTGAACTGCCACTGGCCTAAGAAGTATGCTTAATCTTTTCAACATATTGTCCGTTTTAAAAACGTTTTTTGTTGCGATAGATTAGTTATTTGATGTAGCTCGTTGCTGCACCGCCGTAGGTGGCAGCGTCTTCGCCGGTGATCAGGATGTAGTTCACGTCGAGGCTCTTCAGGTACTCGATGATGCGGTTGAGGTTCTCCTTAGCGTAAGCAAGGGCTTTCTCAAGGGCGGCGAGACGGTGCTGCTCGATAGCGAGGTCAGCCTCAGCGTCAGCAATCTCGATGTCGATCAGAGGAATTTCGTTGTAGAAATCAGCGATCTTCTTGGCGTTGCTGTCGATGATACCATCGTAGTAGTTGTAGATAAATTCCATGAGATCAGCCAGGTTGTCGAGCTGATACTGGACATCGTCGAGAACATCCTGGAAGTCAGCATAGTCGTCTTCGACATAGCCGGCAGCCTTGGCAGCCTTGGCATAAGCCACGTTCATGGCATCCCAAGCGGTCTCGGATTTAGCCTTCGTATCGTTGAGGAACTTCAGCTGAGCCTGCCACTCAAGGAGTTTCTCGGGCAGACCCGGGAAGTACTTGTCAGCAAGTTCTTTCTGCTTGCCACCGAGGACGAAGCCATCGACATCCTTGTCGTCAGCCCACTTGCCATCGAAGTCACCGAAGATATCGGTACCAGCAAGGTTGAACCAGAAGTCGTAGCCATCGAAGAAGTCTTCAGCGTCACTATAGTTGTCGCACTTGACAATCTGATAGCCGTCTTTGGCCTTGCCACCGACGAATTTCTCGAGTTCGGCAACATAAGCGTCGTAAGCGGCTTTCTTCTTGTCGTAAGCAGCCTTATCAGCTTCGTAGACCTTCTTCACGAGTTCAGCGTCAGCTTCAGCGACATCGCCGAAGGTTTCTTCAACCTCGTCAATCCAGTCGGCGATCTCTTCGAGAGAAGTGGAGAACGGAAGCAGGGACTTCAGATACACATCCACAGCCTTGGCATAGTTATAGAAGTCGGTGTGACCACCGAAGTCCGTGGTGTTCGGGCCGAAGAAGGTGAAGGCGTTATTGCCGACGAAGCCACTGTTATCGAAAATAGTACCCTTGGTATCTTTGAGCGTGTTGGCGTCGACAGAACCGAGGACGATACCCATAGCGTTGGTGAAGATAATGTTCGCACCGTCGAAAGCGACGAGCCAGTAAGGCTCCCAGAAGGTATCGAGGGTGTAACCCACCTTCTTCGCAGTAGTCGGGGTCGTGACGGCCTTTTCAGCGGCGGTCAGATCGGCCTTCTTGCCGGAAGTGAAGTAAGTGTCATACTGAGCGTCAGCAACGTCCTTGGCGACATTGTCGGCCCAGAAGCGGTTGTACACGTTGATGTAACGGGCAACAGCCGCTTTCACCTGCTTCTCAGCAGTAGTAATCGCCTTGGATTCATACTTCTCAGTCTTACCAGCAAGCGAGATGTAAGCAGGCGTGTCGCCAGATTTGGCGTGATACTCATAAGTCTCGTAGAGGGCTTTGTAGCCATCCTTGTTGATGTTGTCAGCAATGATGGTAGCCCATGCATCAGACGTAGAAGGGTTATTCTTCACGATACCAGCAAGCGTCGGGTTCAGCAGCTGGTTGGCAATGTTGGCAATGCCAGACTGAGCCATACGCGTTGCGCTCTTCGGGAAGAATTTCGTCGTCTCATCACCATCTTTGTCACCGTCGTAGCGACCCTTTGCGAGAGCATCGTAGGTCAGAGCAGTAAACTTCACGGAGTCGAGAACCGGCTTCTTGTCAACACCCCAACTCGTTGCAAACACAAAGTAGGTGCTGTCGTGAGCCTGTTTCTTAGGATCGAACTTATAATCGAGATACTCCTCACGAGCCTGAGCGAAGGCAACGAAAGCGTTGATGATACGGACGGAGTCGTTCTTGGAGAGCGTGGTGGTATTCACACTGCTGAAAGCAGTCATGAGGGCATCAACAGCAGTAGCCATATTGGCGGCACCTTCCTTGTCGGCCTCAACAGCTTCGGCGTAAGCCTTGAGAGCGTCGATGTACGGCTGATATTTCGGCAGACCAGCTTTCAGGGTGTCGAGGTCGCTCTGCCACAGTTTCTCAGCAGCTTCCATAGCCTTCTCGGCTTCTTCGGGATCGGTGGCTTCTTCGTCCACGATGACCTTGTCACGCAGCAGGGCGGCGAAAGCACCATACAGACCGTAGTCAGCAACGAGTTTCTGCTTGTTGCCGTCTTTGTCCTTGTAGTTGTAGACCTGCGTATCAACATCACCGTATTCGTCACCCAAGATGAAGGCCTTCATGGCCTGGCTGGCGTTGATGGTGATCTCGCCGCCGATGGTCATCACGGGGTTCCCGGAAACCGGCTCTTTGACGGTCGTGTACTTGTCGAGGAGGGCGGCCAGTTTGAGGTAGGCAGCCGTGCCTTTCATCTCGAGAGCGGGGAGTTTAATAGGATCGGTCGAGGCCTCACCAACCTTCTCACCAGCCTTGTATTCCTTGCCGTCCACCTTCACGGTGTTCTTCGGAGTGTAAGAGGTCTGGCCTTCGGTGTAAGCCGGAGCTTTGCCAGGATCGGCAACTGCCGGGTGGTCATATTCCCACTGAGCGACTTCTTTGTTGTAAGCTTCCCAGCCGTCATAGATATACTGAACGTAGTAAGCGGTCACTTCCTCTGCGAGTTCGTGCTTGTCGTATTCAGCCTGGTCGCCGATACCTTTGATCGTAGCAAGCGTGGTTTCCCATTCTTCAAGATCAGCGATGGCCTCTTCCGGCGTATCAGGAATAGATTCGTAGATGGCTTTGTACATCTCGGCCAGCGGGGTAGCGCGGTCGATTTCACGCTGCCAGAGGGTCACCTTGTACTGATAGGAGTGAGTCTCGGGATCCCATTCCTTGTTGGTCTGGGTCTTTTTGATCCATTTCAGGGTGTCCACTCTGTGCTGAGCTTTCATCACTTCCACTTTCTGTTTCTGGACAGCTTCGAAAGCGATTTCGTATGCAGCGGCTGCATAGAGGACAGCTTCTTTCTCAGCGTCGGTCAGAGACTGGGCGGCGAGAGCGATGTTGCGCAGGGTGACGCGGAGATCCTCCTGAGCCAGGGCGAGGGCCTCAGCGGCCTCGGTCATGGCGATCTCGTGCTCGGCACGGAGTTCTTCCATCTGCATCTCGAGTTCTTCGATACGGGCTGCACGCTCTGCTTCGTTGTACTCAACTTCACCTGCGAAATCGAGGTTCACGAGAGCCTGATATTCGTTCAGCAGTTCCTGCATCTCGACCTCAGCGAGAACGCGGGCCGTTTCAGCATCTGTGTAACGAGCTTCAGCCTGCTTGAGGGCGGCTTCTGCTCTGCGGAATTCTGCGTCAGCTGCACGCAGATCCTTCAGTGCGCGGATGTATTCAGCCTTGGCGAAGCGCAGATCCTGGACTCCCAGGGGCTCCACCTGCTCAATACAAGAAGTGAACAGACTGCCGGCAGCAATCATAATCACCAGTGAATAAATAATCTTTTTCATAAAAAAATTTGTTAAGTGTGTTTATTATTTATTGGTTAAACATTAAAAATTTGCACACAGTTTATCGCCTCAAAATTAGACATAATATTTTGATTGTCCAAATTTTTGAGTGATTTTTCAACCGATTGTTGAAAAAATGTTAAAAAAATCGGGCTCTGTTGTCTTTAATCTCTGCTTCATTGGTAATTACATCGTGTAAGATGCTCGTGTGGTAGGACGCCGAGCGGGCCTGTTGCGTGGCCGCATCGGCCTCCGTGAAGAAGTTGCCTGTCGAGCGGTTGCCCACTTCGAAGACATAGACACCTACGTTCCCCTTCACTGCCTGGAGTGTACCTTCGTCGGCCACCGATGCGGCGCCCACGAAAGCAGGGTCGTTCTGACTATACTGGGTCGAGCCGAAAGAGAGGCCCGGATAATGGCTGATGGTCGTGCCGAGCTTGTCGGCCACCTGTTCGAGCGTGGTGAGACCGGCAATGTCTGCCGTCACTTCGCTCAGCTTCTTGTCGACAGCCTTCCGGCCCAGGAGCACCGTGCGGATGTCGGGCGCGACTTCCTTGATGTCGGCGTAGCCTTCCTTGCGGGCCTTGGTTACAGCTGTAACAAAGTAGTATTTGTTGTCAACGATCTTGAGGTCGGACACGTCGCCGGCCTTGGTCTTCTTGTCGAACACCCAATAGACGACTTCGCGCGCATTTTCGGCCGGGCCGATGCGGCGGTTCGTCTGAAGCATATTATTAATAGGTACGACCGGCAGATCCTGCTCCCGGGCGATCTTCTGGAAATTGGCATACTTGCCGTCGCAGGCGTCGGCAAATTCGACGGCCTTCATCTGGTAGTCACGATAGGTGTCGTCGGACGGAAGAACGTTCTTCACCAGGGTTGCGATCTGGACCTTCTTGTGCGGCTTGGTCTTTTCGGGGACATAGAGCGCGAAGATGGCCTGGTTGTTTACACTTTTCACCTTGATGACTTTCTGCTGGGCGTCGAACACCGGGTCGAAGTCCATCAGTCCGCTGGCCATCAGCCGATCCTGGGTCAGCCAGCCCATCTTGGAGAACTGGGCGGAGTCGACTTTGCGGTTCTGCTCGGCAACGAAGGCATCAGCTTTGTCTTCGTCGCTCAGGGAGAATACCTTATAAAATACACGGGCCGAGTCGGCCATGTTGCGGACCGAAGCCACACGCATGGCAGCGTAGGCGTTGTCTTCCTCCACGATAGGGCTGACGGTGCCGACCGGCTGGTGGAAGGCCGTCTCCTGGAACTCAGGAGTGACGGCGAGCTGGTCTTCGGAGAAGTAGTAGGGGTTCCACTTGCTGTCGGAGTTGAGCGTGACGAAGGCCTTCAGGTTGTCGGCCTTGGCAAACTCCTCATACAGGGCTTCGAACTCCTCCTTGGTGTCGGCGAAGTCCTGGGCCGAAGGAACCACTTCCCACAGCACGTACTCGATGTCACGGTTGGCAGGCTGCTTGAAATCTTCCTTGTGCTCCTTGTAGAAAGCATTGATCTCGGCGTTGCTCACCGTGAGGGTGCTGTCGGTGCCGAAGGAGATGGGCGAGAACACATAGTCCACGTCGGCCGTGACGTTGCTCTCGGCCATGCTGCGGCGCTTCTCGAGTTCCGTCTGGAAATCGCTGTTCTGGATCAGGGAAGAATATTTGGTGTAGAGTTGGTTGCGATAGATGCTTTCCTCGAGGAACGACCAGTAGCGGGCCGCGTTGCCCGACTCATCGGAATCGATGGACTGTACGAAATCGACCATGGCTTCGCGGCTGAAGTTGCCGGAACGGTCGGCGAAGGTACCCTGCTGCATGAGCACGGGGGAGATGTTGCTGCCCTGAGTGAGGTCGAGCATTTCGGCTTCACCAACCGACAAACCTGCGGAAGTTGCCTTCGGAATGAAGACTTCGTTGTCGAAAATCGACTGCCAGGCCGC
This sequence comes from uncultured Bacteroidia bacterium, assembly GCA_902784965.1. Classification (GTDB taxonomy): domain Bacteria; phylum Bacteroidota; class Bacteroidia; order Bacteroidales; family UBA932; genus Cacconaster. The sequence goes on from CACZWU010000018.1 coordinate 6,414, forward strand.
TTCGCGGAGCTCGGCCTGTTCTTCTTCCGAGCTGGCGTTCTGCCCCATCATCTTGGCAATCTCTGTGTAGTTGTTGAGCTCTTCATAGAACTCGCGGTATGAAATGGACTTACCATTCATCGAGCCCACTTTATTGTCTGCTGAAAAGCGTTCGGCGGCCGACCGAAGAGTCTGAGGATCAAGGATGAACGACAGAAGAGCCAGCGCGACGAGTACTGTGATTAAAATTCCGAATTTGACGCGAATTTTCTCTAAAACCGCCATTTTACGTTTAGTTTTTAGTTATTAATTTTTGTTTTGTCTTGCAAATCAAGCCCTTTTCGGGATGAACTGCAAAAGTACACAAAAATCAGTTACTAGATGCAAAAAGACGGTAAAACGTTGAGTCGGAAACCGACTTTTTTTCACTTTTTTTGCGGACCCATCAGATTGATGCTGTCGACAAAGAAATAGTTGGAGTCGCGGTCCACGGCATAGGAGTCGAACGGACGGAGGATGACGGAGTTGCGGGCGCGCTCGTCGGAGGTCATCCCGTAGCCCTGCATCAGCCCGCTGTCGGAGGTCAGGCGCACGTAGCAGTCGGTATAGATTTTCTTCTCGGCGCGATTCCAGTAGATGGTGTCGGTCTCCATCTTCTCCCCTTTGATGTGATTGATCACCAGCACGTCGCCGAAGGCGCTCCAGGACTCTTTGCCCTGGGTGGTGATGTGTTTGGCCTGCTGCGATACGATGGTGGTCTCGAGCTGGCCGTTTTCGGCATAGACGTCCACGTAGAAGCCGTCGGGATAGAACTCGTAGGACTGAAGCATCGAATCGCGGGTGAATTCGAATTTCTGCATCAGCGGCGCGCGCATCCGCATCGTGGCTTCGCCGTTTTCCGACTGCAGGACGCTCAGGTCGTGGACTTCCTGGCGGGGCACCTCTTCGAAATTGAAAGTTTCGGGTGCCGGCTTGCCACAGGCATAGAGCAGGATGGCCACCGCAATTGCGGCGGCCATCGTGCTATAGGAACTATGAAATATCCGTTTCAATTATTTGATGGTACGGACGGTGGTGCGCTCGCTCATGCCACCGCAGCTGACGGTGTAGGCGCTGCCGTCGGTGATGTCGAGGAAGAAGGCGTCTTCCGTCTTCGGGAAGTAGCGGCGGTACTGCGCTGCCAGCGAGTTGGCGTCGTCGGCCACCGAAGGATCGGCGGCGGCGGCACGCTGCAGGTAGTCGACGGCCACCCAGAAGTTGGCGCGGCTGTTCACCTCATCGCCACCGCATTTCTGGCCGCCCCAGATGGTACCGATCAGCAGGTAGGCCTTGCCTTTGTACGACTCGTCGATATCGACGGCTTCCTTGGCCTTGGCCACGGCCTGGGCCGACTTGCCGCATTTCTTGAAGTAGTAGGTAGCCAACTCGAAGGTGTATTCGGCGCGGGTCGCCACGTCGTCGGGATTGAGCAGGCTGATGGCGCGCTCCAGGCTCTCGGCTGCCTTGGTGTTCTCGTCGCGCGAGGAGTAGAGGCGGTAGAGGCCGTAGACGGAGCTGGCCGTCGGGTTGATCTCGTTGAGCGCTACAATGCTCTTGAGGAAGAGGTCGGTGTTCATGCACTCGCTCTTGGTGAGCATCTTCACCATGTTGGTGAGCAGGGCTTCATCGTTCGGGTTGGCTTCGAAACGCGGGGTGTAGAGGGCCACCAGGTTGTCGCAGGAGGCTACGCCGCTGTCGATGAGAATGGTTTCCACGTCGCGTTTGGCATCGCGGTATTTCGGGTCGTTGCTCGAATCGATCTTCTCGTCGAGGTAGCCGGAGATCGTAGTGTAGTTGTTCATCACGTCTTCGGCGCTCAGTTTCTCGTTGCGGTACATCTCCACGCACGACTGCATCTGCTTGACAAACACGGCCGGGCTGGCTTCCGACTTGATGTTGTTGAGAATCTCGGTGAGCAGCTTGTACTGGGTCTCATAGTCGGCGCCGTAGTAGTTGATGATGTCGATGGCCTTGTTGTCCTGGCTCTTGACAGCATATTTGGGGAAGTACTGCGCACGCACGTCGTTGAGCATCAGCAGGGTGTCGACCAACTCCTTGTAACGGGCGGGATCTTTCTTGTACTGGGCGATCTCGTAGCGGATGATGGCCTGGCCGTTGATGATCATGTTCTGGCTCGCCGTGGGCGGGCAGAGCGAAAAGGCCTGGCGCCAGAACGGAGCCGCCTCTGCCAGGTTCTTTTGCTTGTAGAGCTCCTGATAGTAGGACAGATACTTCGTGCACTCGGCGCTGTCTTTTCCGAATCGTCCCTGGGAGAAGGCAGGTACTGCGAGCACCAGGGTCAGGAGAATGAGGGCTAACTTTTTCATATCTTTCGCTAGTTGGTTGGCAAATTTAGTAAAATTAATTATACAGTGGCTTGATAAACCAAATATCGTGCAAATTGAACGAAATCGTGAATAAAAAGTACCTTTCGCGGATCAGGTCGTTCTTCAAAGTGCCCCGCTGGCCCATGTCGATCCCGAAATTGATGCTGTTGTAGTAGCGGAACACGGGAATGCCGAAGCCCAGGGTCAGGCCGGTTGATGCCACCGGGCTTCCGTTCAGGTGCATGTACGAGCGCTCGTGGTAGACACCGCCCCGGTAGGTAATGCGGCGCAGGAAATGGCCGAAGCCGCTGCGCACATCGTAGCGGTTGGGGGTCAGCTCGAAGCCGCCCCGGAAACTCTGTGCCGCGCCCGTGGTGAAATCCACGCCAGGATAGCCGCCGAAGTCGATGTTGCTCCAGTTGGAATAGGTGTAGTCGAAGCCCACCATCCACTGGTCGGCATAGCGGAGGGAGATGCCGGCGCCGATCTCGCCCGGAATCCGGTAGTTTTCCAGCGAATAATTCCGGAAGATCACAGTGTCGATCCCGTTGGTCGACTCGGCGTAGGCAAAACGGGTCTGGGAACCACGGAGCTTGGTGTTGAAGTCGTAGGTCACGCCGATGACGGCACCCAGCGCGCGGGTCAGGGGCTGCGAATACTGCAGGCCCACCTTGCCGCCGAAGCAGCTGACGTTGTCGTCCCAGCCGGAGCTGATGGCGCGGAAACTGACGTCGGTGTCGAAGGTGGCGTTGCTGTGGCGCTCGATCTTGCCGAAATAATAATTGAAGTCGGCACCCAGGCTGAGCCGGTTGAAAAGCGTGACGCCAGCACCCAGGAAGGCCTTGTAGACACCGCCGCGGCCCGTACGGGTGTAGGTGATTTCGCCCAGTTCCGAGACCAGCTCGTCGGAAGTCTCCTGTGCCTCGAAATCGTAGTTCACCACGCTGTAGGGCATCACGCCGACCTTGAAGGCGCCCTTGGTGGAGATGGGCAGCGAGATCACCAGGTGGTGCATGTTGAAGGTGTTGCTGGCCGAGCGCAGGACCCCGGTAGCCGTGGGGCTGATGGATGTGGCGGCATTGCCCTGATAGAGGGTGTTGCGGTTGTCCAGGCCGAAATCGACCATGAACGACTTGAGCTCGCGGGCCGTGACGCCGGCCGGATTGACGATGTTGATATAGCGCACGTTGCGGTCGCCAATGCCGATGCCGCCCATCGTGGCGTTGTAGGTTGTGCCGGGACGGACCAGGTCGCCGAAGCCGAAGAGGGAATAGGGCGAATAGCTGATTCCCGCCAGGACGTCGTCCTGCGCTTGTGCCGACGGGGCACCAAAGCCCAGCAGCGCAGCGATGACAACCAGGGATATCGTAAGTTTTCTCACCTTTTTCGGTTCAAGTATGAATTGCAAAAATAGTAAAAATTCAAACATTATACCAAAAAGGGCGCCAGAACCCGTGCCGCAGCCTGTACGGAGCGCACGTCGGGTACTTTGAAATAGAGTTTTTCGTTGGCTTCGAGCAGCTGGATGCCGCTCTTGCGGGCGGCCATCTGCTGGAGAATCGCCCCGAACTGCTCCGATTCGAAGAAGGGATGCTTGCGGTCGGCAATGAAATAGGCCAGCATCACGCCGTTCTTCAGGACGATGCGCTCGATGCCCATCCGGCCGCCCATCATGCGCAGCCGCACCACGTCAATGAGTTCGAGCACGGGCGTGGGGATGGGCGAGCCGAAGCGGTCGGCCAGGTTGGCGGTGAAGCGTTTCAGGAGGTCTTCCGACTTGATGCCGTCGAGTTCCTTGTAGAGCCGGATCTTCTCGGACGGCACGTTGACGTAGCTGTCGGGGATCATGATCTCGAGGTCGGTGTCGACTTGGGTATCAAGGTCGTAGACGAGATTCCGGGTCAAGCCCGGAATGACGTTGGCTTCAGGAGGGTCTGAAAGGACCAGCTCGTTCATGGCTTCCTTGAGGACGCGCATGTAGGTTTCGAAACCCATTTCGGCCATGAAGCCCGACTGTTCGGCGCCCAGCAGGTTGCCGGCACCGCGGATGTCGAGGTCCTGCATGGCGATGTTGAAACCGCTGCCCAGGTCGCTGAACGCCTCCAGCGCCCGGATGCGGCGCCGGGCGTCGTCGGTGAGCCGTTCCTCTTCGGGTACGATGAGATAGCAGTAGGCCTTCACGTTGCTGCGTCCCACGCGGCCGCGCAGCTGGTGCAGGTCGCTCAGGCCGAAGCGCTGCGCCCGGTCGACGATCATGGTGTTGGCGTTGGGGATGTCGATGCCGTTTTCAATGATGGTGGTCGAGAGCAGCACGTCGTAGTCGCCTTCGATGAACCGCAGGATCTTGCCTTCCAGCTCCTTGGGTTCCATCTGGCCGTGGGCCACGCAGATCTCGGCCTTGGGGCAGATGCGGTGCAGCACGTCATAGACCTTGTAGATGTCCTCGACGCGGTTGTGGACGAAATACACCTGTCCGCCGCGTTCGAGCTCCCGGTTCAGGATGTCGGCCAGGTAGTCCTCGTCGAAACGGATAACTTCCGTGGTGACGGGAATGCGGTTGGGCGGCGGAGTGTTGATGATGGAAAGGTCGCGCGCGCCCAGGAGCGAGAACTGCAGGGTGCGGGGGATCGGAGTGGCGGTGAGCGTGAGGGTGTCGACCGACGCCTTCATCTGGCGGATCTTCTCTTTGGCGGCCACGCCGAATTTCTGTTCCTCGTCGATGATCAGCAGGCCCAGGTCCTTGAACTGCAGGTTCTTGCTGAGGATGCTGTGGGTGCCGATGAGGATATCGGTGCGGCCTGCGGCGATGTCTTCGCCAATCTGCTTGATCTCCTTGGGCGTCCGCATGCGGCTGATGTAGTCGATGCGGACCGGGAAATCCTTGAGCCGCTGCTGGAAGGTCTGCCAGTGCTGCAGCGCCAGAATGGTGGTGGGCACCAGCACGGCCACCTGCTTGCTGTCGCACGCCGCTTTGAAAGCGGCCCGGATGGCCACTTCGGTCTTGCCGAAACCCACGTCGCCGCACACCAGGCGGTCCATGGGATGGATGCTCTCCATGTCGGCTTTCACCGCTTCGGTGGCCGAAGCCTGGTCGGGCGTATCTTCGAACATGAACGACGATTCGAGCTCGTGCTGCATGAACGAATCGGCCGAGAAAGCGAAGCCGCGCGACTGCTGGCGCTCGGAGTAGAGCTTGATGAGGTCTTCGGCAATGTCCTTGACCTTCGACTTGGCGTTCCGCTTGAGGTTTTCCCAGGCCTTGCTGCCCAGCTTGTAGATCTTCGGCGGTTCGCCGTCACGGCTCTTGAACTTGGAGATGCGGTGCAGCGAATGGATTGACACGAACACCACATCGCCATCCTTGTAGATGAGTTTCACCGCTTCCTGCGTGCGTCCGCCCACGTGGGTCTTTACCAGGCCACCGTACTGGCCTACGCCATGGTCGATATGGACCACGTAGTCGCCCATCCGCAGTGCGTTCAGGTCGTTGATGGTCATTTGCTCGGCCTTTTCCACCTGGCGGTGGATGCTGAGCTTGTGGTAGCGCTCGAAGATCTGGTGGTCGGTATAATAGCAGTTCTTCGACGTCTTGTCGATATAGCCTTCGTGAAGCGAGACCGGCAGGAATTGCGGCGAAACGTTGCGCAGGATTTCTTTCAGGCGGCGCGTCTGGCTTTCGTTGGGCGAGAGGATCGTGACCGTATAGCCCTCGATCTGGCGGTGGACGATGTCATCGGAAAGCAGCTCGAAATTCTTGGCAAAAGCAGGTTGTGGCGTAATGCCTTCCTGCTGCTTTTCCAGGATGTTGTCGCGCAGGTCCCAAAGGGTGGTACCTTCGGGCAGCACGTCCATGAAAGCGGCATATTCCTGTTCCTGGCCGATCTCGTCGAGGTTCGGATAGATGGAAATTTCCTGGATTTCATCGCCCATCGACAGCTGGTTGTCGGGATTGAACCAGCGGATGCTCTCGATTTCGTCGCCGAAAAAGTCGATGCGCAACGGATGCTCGTCGGCAAACGAATAGACGTCGACCAGCGAGCCGCGCAGCGCAAACTCGCCCGGCATCGTCACGAAATCGACCTTCCGGAAGCCTTCGGCAAACAACACTTCGCTGATGACGCTATGGGAGAGTGATTCGCCTTTGCGGAGTGTCAGGAGCGACTCCCGGATTTTCTTGGGCCGGAGCACCCGCTCCTCAACGGCTTCCGTATAGGTGATGATCAGGGTCGAATCGACCGGATCTTTCTTCAGCAACTGCGGCGTAATGACATAATCTCCGTCACTCCGGACTTGATCCGGAGTCTCAAGATGCCGGGTCAAGCCCGGCATGACGGGGGAGGTCCAGCGGGTCAGGGCCGAAAGGGTGGCCGTGCGCTGCAGCAATGCCGTATTCTTCTTGTATTCCGATTTCTCGCTGGTAGCCGGGAAGAAGAACAGGTTCTCTTCCAGGAAGAAATTGTCGAGGTCGGAAGCCAGATAATAAGCCTCTTTCTTGTTGTCACATATCACAAGATGAAGCGCACCCTGGGCGGCGCGCTTCACGGCATTGGCGATATATACGGCTTTGGAAGAAATCATTCGTATTGTTTAAAATAGGCTTCTTCGATGGGAGCCAGTTCACGCATGAATTCCTGGGCTTTGCGGACGTTGAAATAGTTTCGGCCATTGCCACGGGAGAGCGGGAACACATGGGCGCGGCGGGCCAGGGCCTCATCGCACAGGCGGCAATTGTTGCTGTCTTTCTGTTTCAGCACACCTTCCGGCTGGTTGGCGCCGTCGGCTACCCTGAGCGGAACGGCAATGCCGCACGGCGGATAACCCAGGATGGTCCACATGATGGTTTTATCGGGATTTTCGCCCGCTTTCACACCTTTCACCACGATGGAGGCACTGGTGCTGCGGCGCGGGATGAAATCCTGGTCGACGAACCAGCCTTCCGGCGCAAGTTCCGGATTCTTGTTCAGGTCGATTCCCAGCAGGGAATTGTAGAAACTGCGGGACAGGTTGTTGAAAATCCACTGCGGCGTGAACCGTTCGCCCCGGATCCATGCATTGTGCAGGATCTCGTTGGCCGTGTTGTAGCGCACATATCCCATTCCTTCGTCGATGCGGCCGGTATAAGAATAATTGGTATAGACCAGGAATCCCTGCGGCGCGATCTTGGGATCGTTCACGTCGATCTTGCGCCATTCCGTATTGTTGACTTCGTAATACGCAGCGCCGCCTTCCGCGTCGATCACACCAAAATTGGCCTCCACGCCGCGCGGCTTTTTCATCTTGTCGAGCAGTTTTTCAAAATCCTTGAGCGTCTTGCAGCTACCCAGGGCATCGTACATCACCACACCTTCCATATCTTCGAAATCTGCCGCAACACTCTGAATATTATAGGAAGCTGTATTCATGATGGAAAATCCCACCTCATTGGTACCGGTCCAAACTTCCCCATCCTCCACCGGACTGTTCACCAGGCCGATGAAGCTGTATTTGCGTCCGTTTCCGGCAGGGAAGAACTCGATGCGGTTGTTGAGTTCTCCCGTGTCGCGATGTTTCCAGAGCATCGGACGTCCGTCAGGCGTACATTTTCCGGTAAAGATGGCCGAAGTGCAGGCATCCGAAGGAACCGCAGCGAGCAACAGCAGTGCAATCAACAGACTAAGAGAATAGATCTTTTTCATAAGACGATTTGTTCTTTCCAAGGTGTTTGTAGGCCAGGTCGGTCACGACACGGCCGCGCGGAGTACGGGTCAGGAATCCTTCTTTAATAAGGAAAGGTTCATAGACTTCTTCCAGGGTTCCGACATCTTCGCTGATGGCCGTGGCAATGGTTCCCGCTCCCACCGGTCCGCCGTTGAATTTGTCGATGATGGTGTTGAGGATCTTGTTGTCGATGGCATCGAGACCCCGCGTATCGATGTTCAGTGCATTGAGCGCGAATTTCGTGATCTGCAGATCGATGACCCCATTGCCCCGCACCTGTGCGAAATCGCGCACCCGGCGCAGAAGTGAATTGGCGATACGCGGCGTACCCCGGCTCCGCAGCGCAATCTCGCGCGCCGCTTCATCTTCGATTTCAATATCCAGAATGGAAGCGCTGCGCTTGATGATGTTGAAAAGCACGTCGGCATCGTAGTATTCCAAATGGCACTGGATACCGAAACGGGCTCTCAGCGGAGAAGTCAGCAGACCGCTGCGCGTGGTCGCACCGATCAATGTAAAAGGACTCAGGGAAATCTGCACGCTGCGGGCACCCGGTCCCTTGTCGATCATGATATCGATGCGATAGTCCTCCATGGCAGAATAAAGGTATTCTTCCACAATGGGACTCAGGCGGTGGATCTCATCGATAAAGAGCACGTCGCCTTCTTCCAGAGAAGTGAGCAGGCCGGCCAGGTCGCCCGGCTTGTCGAGAATCGGACCGGAAGTGATTTTCAGGTTGACGCCCAGTTCGGAAGCCACGATATGGGCCAGTGTGGTCTTGCCCAGGCCCGGAGGGCCGTGAAACAGCACGTGGTCGAGCGCTTCACCCCGCAATTGTGCCGCCTTCACGAAAATCTTGAGATTCTCGAGCACCTTGTCCTGACCGGAGAACTGTTCGAAGTTCTGCGGACGGATGACCTTGTCGAAATCGTTTTCCCGTAAAGACGTTTCAGCACGGGGATTGAATGTTTCAGCCATATCTCCACAAACTTTGTCAACAACACAAAATTAATAAATAAAATTTTAAAAAATCTTTTCTCCGGTATTTCTATGCCTGTTGAAACTGTTGACAAAAAATCATACGGAAAATATCCCCACTCCTTTCAACAGAAAATCAACACCCATTTCACGCTGCTGATGAAATGGGTGTCGAAATGGTTGATAAGTGGCTCAAAGGCGTCCGTTGATAAAGGGCTTGTTGAAAATGCCGGGAAAAGGCGGTATAAAAAGGAATCTTTTCAACAGCGGCAGATTTTTTCAACAATTCCTCCCGTTTATCAACTAGTCTTTCAACTTCGCCTTGAGGAATTCGCGGTTGAGGCGCGCAATGTGGCTCACGGTGATGTGCTTGGGGCATTCCATCTCGCAGGCGCGGGTGTTGGTGCAGGCACCGAAGCCCAGTTCATCCATCTTGGCCACCATGGCTTTCGCCCTGCGTGCGCCTTCGATCTTGCCTTGCGGCAGCAGGGCCAGCGAGCTGACGCGCGCGGCGACGAACAGCATGGCAGAACCGTTCTTGCAGGTAGCTGCACAGGCACCGCAACCCACGCAGGAAGCGGCATCCATGCTCTCATCGGCATTTTTCTTCGGGATGGGGATGGCGTTCGCATCGGGAACACCGCCCGTGTTGACGCTGATGAAACCGCCGGCCTGCAGGATCTTGTCGTAGGCACCGCGGTCGACCACCAGGTCTTTGATCACCGGGAAGCCGCGGCTGCGCCAGGGCTCGATGGTGATGGTGCTGCCATCCTTGAATTTGCGCATGTAGAGCTGGCAGGTGGTAACTCCGCTCTCCGGACCGTGGGCACGGCCGTTGATATAGAGCGAGCAAGCACCGCAGATGCCTTCGCGGCAGTCGTGGTCGAACGACACCGGACCGCTCTGATTGCCGTGGCAACCCTTGTCGAAAGCCACCGGGTCGATCTTCTCACCGATGAGCTGTTCGTTCAGAATATCCATCATCTCAAGGAAGGAAGTGCCCTCGGAGATGTCTTTCACCTGGTAGGTCTCAAAATGACCTTTACTTTTCGCGTCCCTCTGACGCCATACTTTAAGCGTAAAATTCATAACACTTTTCCTTAAGAGGGTTAGTCTTTATAGTTACGGGTTGCAACGTGTGCGAATTCGAATTTCAGCGGTTCCTTGTGGAGTTCGGGCTGTTTGCCTTCGCCCATGTACTCCCAGGCGGCCACGTACATGTAGTTCACGTCGTCGCGCTTGGTCTCGCCTTCTTCGGTCTGCATTTCCTCGCGGAAGTGACCGCCGCACGATTCGTTGCGGTTGAGGGCGTCGCGGGCCATCAGCTCGCCGATTTCGAGGAAGTCGGCCACGCGGAGGGCTTTTTCGAGTTCCTGGTTGAAGACGCCCGTCTCACCGGCCACGTAGACGTTGCTCCAGAATTCTTTCTTGAGGTTCTGGATCAGTTCGATGGCTTTTTCAAGACCGGCCTTGTTGCGGGCCATGCCCACATATTCCCACATGATGTGTCCGAGTTCCTTGTGGAAAGCGTCGACCGTCTTCTTGCCCTTGACGTTCATCAGCTTGTCGATCTTCTCCTGGACGGCTTTCTCGGCTGCCTCGAATTCCGGCGCGTTCGTATCGGTCTTCGGCTCCTTGAACTTGCTGGCCAGGTAGTCGCCGATGGTGTACGGCAGGATGAAGTAACCGTCGGCCAGACCCTGCATCAGGGCCGAAGCGCCGAGGCGGTTGCCGCCGTGGTCGGAGAAGTTGGCCTCACCGATGGCATACAGGCCGGGGATGGTGGTCATCAGGTTGTAGTCGACCCAGAGGCCGCCCATCGTGTAGTGGATGGCCGGATAGATCATCATCGGCTCTTCGTGCGGATCGACGTCGGTGATCTCCTTATACATGTCGAAGAGGTTGCCGTAGCGGGCGTCCACCACTTCCTTGCCGAGGCGTTTGATGGCATCCTTGAAATCGAGGAACACGGCCTTGCCGGTGTTGTTCACACCGTAGCCGGCGTCGCAGCGCTCCTTGGCGGCGCGGGAAGCCACGTCGCGCGGAACCAGGTTGCCGAAGGCCGGATAGCGGCGCTCGAGGTAGTAGTCGCGGTCCTCTTCCGGAATCTGCGAACCTTTGATCTTGCCTTCCTGGAGTTTCTTGGCGTCTTCCAGTTTCTTCGGGACCCAGATGCGGCCGTCGTTGCGGAGCGACTCGGACATCAGGGTCAGCTTGGACTGCTGGTCGCCGTGGATGGGGATGCAGGTCGGGTGGATCTGTGCGAAGCAGGGGTTGGCGAAGAAAGCACCTTTCTTGTAGCACTGCCAGGCGGCCGAGCCGTTGGAGTTCATGGCGTTGGTGCTCAGGAAGTAGGTGTTGCCATAGCCGCCGGAGGCCAGGACCACGGCGTGGGCGCCGAAGCGCTCGATTTTGCCGTTGGTCAGGTTGCGGGCGATGATGCCTTTGGCTTCGCCGTTGATCAGGACGAGGTCGAGCATCTCGTGACGGGGATACGATTTCACCTGTCCCTTGGCCACGGCGCGGTTGAGGGCGGCATAGGCGCCGAGCAGCAGCTGCTGGCCGGTCTGGCCGCGGGCGTAGAAGGTACGCGATACCTGTGCGCCGCCGAACGAACGGTTGTCGAGCAGTCCGCCGTAGTCGCGGGCGAAAGGAACGCCCTGTGCCACGCACTGGTCGATGATGTTGTTGCTCACTTCGGCCAGACGGTAGACATTGGCTTCGCGGCTGCGGTAGTCACCACCCTTGATGGTGTCGTAGAACAGACGGTAGATGGAGTCGTTGTCGTTCTGGTAGTTCTTGGCAGCGTTGATACCACCCTGTGCGGCGATGGAGTGGGCGCGGCGCGGGGAGTCGCTGATGCAGAACACCTTGACATTGTATCCCAGTTCACCCAGGGATGCAGCTGCCGAGGCGCCGCCCAGACCGGTACCGATCACGATGATCTCCATTTTGCGTTTATTGGCAGGACTCACGACTTTGATGTCGGCTTTGTGCTTCGACCATTTCAGCTCGAGCGGTCCTTCCGGAACCTTGGAAATTAATTCAGTCATATAACGTTATATTAGTTGTTCCAAAAACATACAAATGTCGCAAAAATCGGAGATATTTGCAATTATTTGTATCTTTACTGTAGAATTTTTAATGCAAACCCTTATGAAACACTTTCAAAGACTCTTTCTGTTCGCCCTTGCGGTGATGGTAATTTCTTCTTGTGGTGCATCTTACAAGCAGCAGCACGCTGCCGAGAAACAGGCTGAAATCAAAGCCAACGTCGCAGCGCTGGAGAATTGCGACTTCATTCTGGAGGTCACCCGCATCATTCCGCGCGGATTCCCTTCCAAGGCATCGAACGGTGAATACCAGCTGCGGCTGAAAGGGAATGTCGTGGACACGCGCCTTCCTTACATGGGCTCGTCGCACGAGGCCCAGTATGGCGGTGTCGATGAGATCTCGATCGTGTTTGAGAACGAAACAGTCAACCTGATCAAAGATTTCGCCGACGCGGCGAAAGGCGAATACCGCTACCAGTTCACGGGCGGCAAGGGCAAGGACAAATGGACGGTGACCCTGCAGATCTACGACAACGGCTCCGCCAACATCGGCGCCTCCAGCAACGGCGGCAAGTACATGAGTTACATCGCAAACCTGGTCGTTCCCACCAAATGACAAGCAAAAGACTTTTCCTGCTGACCGTGGTATTCCTTTCGCAGATCCTTCCGGCAGCTGCCCAGTTTGACTTTGTTCCGAAACCGGTCCGCGTCGAAGCGGGCAACGGTATGTTCGTCCTCGACAAAAATGTCCGCCTGGTAGGCGGCGACGCCTTCAACGTGGCCTATCTGCGGCAGCATCTCGACCGGGTTTTCGACCCGATGGGCGACAGCTGGCGGCAGGGGGAACCTGCCTCCATCGAGTTTGTGCGCACCAAATCATTCCCCGCGGAAGGCTATGCCATCAGCGTGACCCCAGCCCGCATCCTCGTTACGTCGACCACCAAAGCCGGCGAGTTCTATGCCATCCAGACCCTGCTGCAGATGCTTCCGCCGCAGGTGTACCGGCGTGCCACGGGTCCCGACGGGATGAACCTCCGCCAATGGGAGATTCCCTGTGTGGAGATTGTCGACGAACCCCGCTTCGCCTGGCGCGGCAGCATGCTCGACGTCTCGCGCTGCTTCTTCGACAAAACTTATATCCTGCGGCATCTCGACTGGCTGGCCTACCACAAGGTCAACAAGTTCCACTGGCACCTGACCGACGACAACGGCTGGCGCATCGAGATCAAGAAATACCCCCGCCTCACGCAGGTGGGCGCCTGGCGCGGCCCCGACGAGGCGCTGCAGCCCGCCTACAACTCGGGCAATGAGCGCTACGGCGGATTCTATACCCAGGACGACATCAAGGAGATCGTGGCCTACGCCGCCGACCGCAACATCGAGATCATCCCCGAGATCGACCTGCCGGGCCACTCCAAGGCCCTGGCCGTTGCCTATCCCGAAGTGCTGTGCAAGCACGACAAGGAACTGCTCAGCGTGCAGGGTGAGACCCGCAACGTGCTGTGCGTAGGCAGCGAGACCACCTACAAGGTCCTCGACGGTATCCTCAGGGAAGTCGCCGCGCTCTTCCCGTCGAAATACATCCATATCGGCGTGGAGGAAGTGGTGACCGAGGCCTGGAAATACTGCCCCGACTGCCAGAAGATCATGCAGCAGCGCGGCTACACCGACGAAAAGGAACTGCTCGGCTATTTCGGCGAGCGGATGGAGAAGATCCTGGCCAAGTACGGCAAGAAGGTGGAGGCCTGGGAAGACGTGGTCGATGCCCAGCGCATCGGACGCGACAACCTGGTGCTGGTGTGGCACAACCAGAAAGTGCTGCAGAAAGCCCTCGACGCCGGCTATCCGGCCGTGACGCAGAATTGCGACTACCTGTACTTCGACATGAAGCAGACGCCCGCAGAACGTGGACACACCTGGGCAGCCATCATCGACGTGGAGAAGGTGTATTCCTTCGACCCGCTGCAGGACCTCGACCTGGGCGAGAACCAGGAAAAGGCCCGGCTGATACAGGGCCTGCAGGGCGGTCTCTGGACGGAACTGCTGTTCTATCCGCCGCATTTCTCGGAATACCAGATCTTCCCGCGCATGTGCGCCCTGTCCGAAGTGGGCTGGACGCCGCAGGAACAGCGCTGCTACGCTGACTTTGACGGCCGGATGATGCGCACGCATTTCGAGCGCATGCGCCAGATGGGCATCCATTTCCGCATTCCGGCGCCTGAGGTCGATGCACGCGGCAACGTCCGCTCCCCGTACCCCAACATGGTGGTGCGCTATACTTTCGACGGCTCGAATCCGACCCCGGCTTCGCCCGTGGTCACGGGTCCGGTGGTGACCGACCACCCCGAAAAGCTACGCTTCGCCACGTTCTACGGCGATGTGAAGAGCATCACGGTCGGGGTGCCGGGCGCCCGCAAACTGCTGAAACCCGCCGTGAAGGTGGCCAGCAACATGGAGATCAACCCGCGTTACCCGCTCGAGAACCTCGCGCTCTACGAGGCCCGTAAAGCGACGCGTACCGCCCAGCCGCCGAAGGCGGGCGAGTGGCTGTCGTTTACTTTCGAAGAGCCCCTGACCTGCCAGAAGATCACCGTGCAGACGGCCGATGCGGTCAACAATTTCTACGGCATCACGCAGGGACACGTGGAGGTCCTGTATGCCGACGCGGAGGACTTTGTCCCGTGCGGTGCGTTCGACATGTACAACCGGGTGGCCGTCGCGACAGCCGGCCGGCCGGTGAAGGTCGTGAAGGTGGTGGTCGACGGGCCCTGCGAAGGCAAGACCGTGTATATTCAACCGTTGATCATCGAATAGAATGGAATTCTTTACCACTTCAGCGGGCATCACTGTCCACGTGTGGGACACGAAAGACGAAAAGTCTCCGGAGAAGCCGTGCATCATGCTGTTGCACGGCTATCTGGAGACGATGTATGTCTACAATGAACTGGTGGAGGCGCTGAAAAGCCAGTGCCGGATCATCGTTATCGACATGCCCGGACACGGCCTCACCGATCCGGCGCCGGCGGGTGCCGACGGCAGCCGCGTCAACACCCTGTCTTTCTGTGCCGCCGTGGTCGTGGGTGTCCTCGACAAATGCGGCGTGGAGAAAACCGTGCTGGCCGGTCATTCCATGGGCGGCTACGTCACGCTCCAGGCCCTGCGTGAATCCCCCGAGCGCTTTGAGCGCGCCATCCTGCTGCACTCGCATCCCTATCCCGATGCGCCCGAAAAAGCCGCAGACCGCGCGAAAGAGAAACAGATCGTGGCCGAAGGCAAACTCATGACCCTGGCCAGCCTGTCGATCCCCAAGATGTACTATGAAGAGAACCTGCGCGCGTGCGACGAGAAGATCCGCGAGACGGTGGAACTTTGCGAGACGCACGATCCGGAGGGGATTATCGCTTCGATCGAGGGGCTGCGCACGCGACCGGATCTGCAGGAGGTGATGGCGCATCCGCCGGTGCCGCTGATGCTGGTCCATGGCGATCACGATGCGTTCCTGCCGCTCGAAAGGGTGGCGGAGATGAAGGTCGCGTTCCCGGCTGTGACCTACGCCCTTGTCCCCGAATCCGGGCACAATTCGTTCATCGAGCAGCGCGACAAGGCGGTCGAGGCAATCCTTTCGTTTACCACAGGAAATTGTTGAACGGGTAACGCCCCGCATGAATCTCCGCAACCATCTTGTACAGATCGTTGCGGAGTTTTTCAACGCCCGTCTTCTCGAGGGCCGACAGGAAGATGCACGGCGTATGCTCCCGCGAAATCCAGCTGTTCTTGAGCTCCTCGAGGGTAAAGTTCTTCTCCGTCTTTTCCTGCAGCGAGAATTCGTCGTAGGGCTCGTAACGGTAGGCGTCTATCTTGTTGAACACCATGTACACCGGCTTGTCCTGTGCCCCGATTTCCTTGAGCGTCTGGCTCACGACCCGGATCTGGTCTTCGAAGTTCGGGTGCGAGATGTCGACCACGTGCATCAGGATGTCGGCCTCGCGCACCTCGTCGAGCGTGCTCTTGAACGACTCCACCAGCTGCGTGGGCAGCTTGCGGATGAAGCCCACCGTGTCGCTCAGCAGGAAGGGGACGTTTTCGATGACGACCTTCCGTACGGTGGTGTCGAGGGTGGCGAAGAGCTTGTTTTCGGCAAACACGTCGCTTTTGGCCAGCAGGTTCATAATGGTACTCTTGCCCACGTTGGTGTAGCCCACCAGCGAGATGCGGACCATCTGCCCGCGGTTGGAGCGCTGGGAGGCCATCTGGCGGTCTATCTTGCGCAGCTGCTCCTTGAGCCGGGTGATCTTGTCGAGCACGATGCGGCGGTCGGTCTCGAGCTGGCTTTCACCCGGGCCGCGCATGTTGAGGCCGCCCTTGCCGCCGCGCTGCCGTTCGAGGTGTGTCCACATGCCGGTCAGACGCGGGTAAAGATATTGATACTGTGCGAGTTCCACTTGGGTCTTGGCGTAGGCGGTCTGGGCTCGGTCGGCGAAGATATCGAGGATCAGGCCGGTACGGTCGACCACGACGCAGTGGTGGTCGGGCCAGTGGTCGTTGATCTCGCGTTCGACGTTGCGCATCTGCGAGGGGCTGAGTTCGTCGTCGAAGATTACGTAGTCGATCTCGTGCTCGCGGACGTACTGTTTGATTTCCTGCAGTTTGCCTGAGCCGATGTAGGTGCGGGAGTCGGGATGGTCGAGGCGCTGGGTGAAGCGCTGGGTTCCTTCCACGCCGGCGGTTGTTGCCAGAAACTGAAGTTCATCGAGGTATTCTTTCACCTGGGTTTCGTCTTGTTGTCGCGTAATGAGCGCCACGAAGACGGCCTGAGGGATACTATTGTCAACTGTTTCGTACATACGTCGTCTGTCGCTTGCTTCGCTCTGGTTTTTGTCCCGCTCGCAGAAAAATGCTCGCGGCTCCAAAAATCACCCGCGAAGCTTCGCTTTGCATCATTCATATTTCGCAAAATTAAGACTATATTTGTAAAAAATCTAGGCGTATGAAAAGAATCTTTCTCATCGGTATAGTTCTGAGTGTTTGCAGCAGTGTTTTTGCGCAGGAAGCGACGCGGCCGGAGGGCCGCGGGCGCATCCGCGATTTCGGCATCTGTCCGGGGATTTTCCATCCCGGCACCTGGAACGCCATCACCGACGTGCCCGGCGTCAAGGTCGGCCACGTCACGCTGATCGAGGGCGACAACATCCGCACCGGCGTGACCGCTATCCTGCCGCACGACGGCAATCTTTTCCGCAAGAAATGCCCCGCCGCCATCTACGTGGGCAACGGGTTCGGCAAGCTGGCGGGCGTGACGCAGGTCCGGGAGCTCGGCAACATTGAGACGCCGATCGTCCTGACCAACACGCTCTCCGTGGCCCAGGGCATTGAAGGGGTGCTCAGTTATACCCTTAACCTGAAAGGCAATGAAAACGTCCGCAGCGTCAACGCCGTGGTCGGCGAGACCAACGACGCCGGGCTCAGCGACATCCGCGGCCGGCACGTCAAGGCCGACGACGTGGTGAAAGCCATCCTCAGTGCCCAGAGCGGCCCTGTTGCCGAAGGTTGCGTGGGTGCCGGTACCGGGACCATCTGCTTCGGCTGGAAGGGCGGCATCGGTACTTCGTCGCGCGTGCTGCCGAAAGAGCTGGGTGGCTATACCGTGGGCGTACTTGTGCAGTCGAACTATGGCGGTATCCTGGAGATCGACGGTGCGCCCGTAGGGCAGCGCCTGGGCCAGTACAGCTTCAAGAGCAATGTTGAAAACCCGGACTACCAGCTCAATCCCGACGGTTCCTGCATGATGGTACTCATCACCGATGCGCCGCTCGATGCCCGCAACCTTGAACGCATGGCCAAGCGCGTGATGATGGGTATGGCCAAGACCGGCGGAATCGCCTCCAACGGCAGCGGCGACTACGTGATTGCCGTGAGCAATTGTTCTGAAAACCTGATTGATGAGACTACGGACAAGTATTATCCTACGTTGCTGCACAACGATGCTATGAGCCCGCTCTTCGAGGCCGCCATCGAGGCGACGGCCGAAGCCCTGTGGAATTCGCTCTTCATGGCTACCGACATGAAAGGCATCGGCGGCCGGGTTGTCCCCGCCATTCCGATTGAAGCGGTGCTGCAGGCGATGAGACAATAAAAATAGGGCCGCCCCATCGGAGCGGCCCTTTGATTAAAAACCCTTTGAAGCTTAGCGGAGCTGGAACACCACCGGGAAGTTGTAAACCACCTTCACCGGACGCTCTCTCTGTTTGCCCGGCGTCCACTTCGGGGACATCGAGACGATACGGACGGCCTCTTTGTCGAGCGAAGGATCCACGCCACGAAGCACCTTCACGTCGCTCACCGAACCATCGGTGTTGACCGTGAACTGCAGCGTCACGCGGCCCTGGATGCCGTTTTCCTTGGCGATTTCAGGGTAGTTGAGGTTCTTGTTCACCCACGCGGAGAACGTGTTGGCGTCACCGCCCTGGAACTTCGGTTTCTCCTCGACGAGTGCAAACGGAATGGCTTCCTCTTCGACCACTTCTTCCTCGACAGCGGCGTGGTAGTCCATAATCTCCACACCGAGGTTGGCGTTATCCTCCATGTCGATGAAAAGGTCGTCGTTTACCTGGATGTCATCGTCCACAATGTCGATGATGTCGGAAAGGACGGGGATCTTGGGAATCTCCGGGGGAACTTCCTGTTGCTCCTGGGTGTTGATGATCTCTTCTTCTTCGATGGCCACGGTCTGTGCCGTCAGGTCCATCGTTTCCACCTTCTCGGACGAAGACCACTCGAATGCGAGCAGGCAGAGCGCCAGTGCGACGATCAGGCCAATCTCGAGGAACATCGCGTTCTTCTTCGTCAGGTCAGCTTTGGGAGAAATTTTGCTTTCCATATCGTTACGTTTTTTGTTGTTTTCTATCAACTATTGCGCCGTATTGTACGGTACAGTACCCAAAATTAAGAAGAAAAAATCAATTAATCCAATTTTTCTTGCAGAAAATTGTTCAAAACTTTTCGGGGTTTTCGGCAAACCTGCTGATAATTAGCGAGTTAAAATCTTACTATCGTACAGCACGTTATTAACATTCTTCACCGCTGCGGCGCTCTTCTCGAAGGCAGCCTTCTCTTCTTTGGTCAGATCGTACTTTTCGATCTTCTCGACACCGCGTTTGCCGATGACGGCGGGAACGCCGATGCAGAGATCCTTCTGGCCATACTCGCCGTCGAGGTAGCAGCAGCAAGGGAAGATCTTCTTCTCGTCGAGCAGGATGGATTTCACCATGGCTGCGCAGGAGGCACCCGGTGCGTACCAGGCCGAGGTGCTGAGGAGCTTGGTCAGCGTGGCGCCGCCGACCATCGTGTCGGCAACCACTTTAGCGGCCATGGCCTTGCTGAGCTTCTTGGTCACGGGCTGGCCTTTGTAGGTAGCCTTGCTGATAAGCGGGATCATGGTGGTGTCGCCGTGTCCGCCGATCACGATGCCTTCCACATCGCTCGGAGCGGCCTTCAGGGCCTGGCTCAGGTAGTAGCAGAAGCGGTTGCTGTCGAGCTGGCCGCCCATGCCGACCACGCGGTTCTTCGGCAGACCGGTAGACTTGAGGGTCAGATAGGTCATCGTATCCATCGGGTTGGAGATGATGATGAAAATGGCCTTCGGGGAATACTTCAGCGCATTGCCGACGACGCCGTTGACGATGCCCGAGTTCACACCGATGAGTTCCTCGCGGGTCATGCCCGGTTTGCGGGGGAGACCGGAAGTGACGATAACCACGTCGGAATTGCGGGTGGCGGCGTAGTCGTTGGTCACGCCCTTGATCCGGGTGTCGAAGCCGTATATCTTCGCGGTTTGCATCATATCGATGGCCTTACCCTCGGAGAGACCTTCCTTGATGTCGAGAAGAACGAGTTCCGAGCAAATCTTCATGTGTGCAATAGCGTTTGCACAGGTAGCGCCCACGTTGCCGGCGCCGATGACAGTTACTTTAGACATAATGTGTTATGGATTGAGTAGTTTTTATTAATTTTGTTGGTCAATTCCTTTTAATCTGCAAAGGTATAAATTTTTATGATACGATATTTCAAGGAGGATACGACTTTCTCGCCGAAAAACAAACGACTGATTAGCAAATGGTTGCGTGAAGTCGCGGCGGGACGTGGCTACGAGATTGGCGAGCTCAACTACATTTTCTGCTCCGATCCCTATCTGAAGGCCATCAACCAGCAGTTCCTGGGACACGACTACGAAACCGACATTATCACCTTCGACAATTCCGACGACTATCTGCTTGAGACGGGTCGCAAAGGGGTGAGTGCCGACATCTATATCAGCATCGACACGGTCCGCATCAACGGCAAGGCATATTGCGAAGGTTTCGAGCGGGAGCTGCACCGGGTGATGGTGCATGGTCTCCTGCACCTGATCGGCTACGACGACACGACACCCTGGAAGCAAAAGCGGATGCGCGCGGCAGAAAACCGGGCGCTGCTGCTCCTCGACCAGATGCGTCTCGCCGAATAAGACCCGGGGCGGGATGGTGGCCGACTACGATATCATTGTCATCGGCGCAGGACACGCCGGTTGTGAGGCGGCCGTGGCGGCTGCCCGGCTCGGTTCGCGGGTCCTGCTGGTGACGCAAGACATGGGCAAGATCGCCCAGATGTCGTGCAACCCCGCCATGGGAGGAATCGCTAAAGGACAGTTAATCAGAGAGATAGATGCGCTTGGCGGTTTTTCGGGTATCGTGACCGACGCCACGACGCTCCAGTTTCGGATGCTCAATCGTTCGAAAGGCCCGGCCATGTGGAGCCCGCGCGCACAGTGTGATAAAAGGCGCTTTTCCATGAAATGGCGCGAAGTGCTCGAAAGTACCTGTGGCTTAGACATTTGGCAAGATACAGTGGTCGACATATCGCTCCGAGAATCGAAAATTTCGTGTGTCCGCCTGTCGATGGGTGCGGAATTTTCGGCCAAAACGGTGATTCTGACGGCCGGAACTTTCCTCAATGGCCGGCTTTTCGTCGGGACCGAGACTGCCGAAGGCGGGCGCTTGGGTGAACTTCCGGCAAAAGGAGTTTCGCAGCGACTGGCGGAAGCCGGGCTGACCGTCGGCCGGATGAAGACCGGTACGCCGCCCCGCATCGACGCGCGTTCGCTCGACTTGTCGTTGCTTGAGCGACAAGAGGGAGACGAGCAACCCGGTCGTTTTTCTTATCTCCCCGTACCCTCGTCCATCCAGCAGGGCCGGCCGCAAAAGTGCTGTTATCTGGTCCATACCAACCCCGAGGTTCACGAAATCCTGCGTACGGGCTTTGACCGCTCGCCGCTTTTCACGGGAAAGATCCACGGTATCGGACCACGCTACTGTCCGTCGATCGAAGACAAGCTCCGCACTTTTGCCGGCAAGGATTCGCACCAGCTTTTCCTGGAGCCGGAGGGCTGGGACACCTATGAATATTATCTCCAGGGCTTCTCCTCCTCGCTGCCGCTCGAGACGCAGTTAGCGGCGTTGCGGGCCATCAAAGGGCTGGAGAACGTAAAGATTTTCCGTCCGGCCTACGCCGTGGAATACGACTATTTTGATCCGACGCAGCTCAAGCCGACGCTCGAATCGAAGCTGGTCGGGGGCCTTTTCCTGGCCGGACAGGTCAATGGGACAACGGGCTATGAAGAAGCCGCCGCGCAAGGGCTGATGGCCGGCATCAACGCACATCTGCAGCTGGCCGGAAAAGAGCCGTTGGTCCTGAAGCGCGACGAGGCGTACATCGGGGTGCTGATCGACGATCTGGTGACCAAGGGTGTTGATGAACCCTACCGGATGTTTACCTCCCGGGCCGAGTACAGAATCTTACTGCGACAAGACAACGCCGACGAGCGTCTTACAAAGATTGGCCGTAGCATCGGTCTGGTCGACGACTTTCGCTGGAAAACCTTACGGACGAAAAATCAGGCGATCGACAATCTTACAAATTACCTGAAAGAACTCTCTTTATCACCGGCGGAGATCAATCAGTATCTGGCGTCTGTCGGAGAAGCGTCGATCGATGGGTCAAAGCGTGCAGCCGACTTGTTGGTACGGCCGAATGTGAATTTGAACGGCATACTTGAGAATGTTCAGAATGTTCCACGTGGAACATGGGAGGAAGAAGTCCTGGAGGCGACGGAGATAGAAATAAAATATGCCGGGTATATCGATAGGGAGAAACGCGTTGCGGAGAAGATCCTGCGGCTGGAGGACCTGGCGATTCCCGAGGATTTCGACTTTTTCAAGTTGACGGCCCTGTCGATGGAGTGCCGCATCAAGCTCGACCGATATCGGCCGAGGACCATTGCGCAGGCCTCGCGCATCTCCGGGGTCTCTCCGGCCGATATTTCGGTGCTGCTGGTATATTTCGGGAGATGATTAATAATTGTTCCACGTGGAACATTAGATTCCGGGTCAGGCCCGGAATGACGGATGGTCCGGAATGACGGATGGTCCGGAATGACGAAATTTTTATTAAATTTGTAATCAAAATACACGCAATATGGAGATTCTTCGCACATTCGACCTGCTCGAAAACCTGAAAAGCTATCCGCCGAAAGACGATATCCTGGCCCGCAGGAGTCGCGGAAAATGGATCAAGTACAGCATTGACCAGTACATTGACATTTCCCACACTGTCGCATACGGACTTCTCGCCATGGGGTTCAAGCCCGGCACAAAGGTCATCACCATCACGACCAACCGCCCCGAATGGAACTTCATGGACATGGGTATCAATCTGGCCCATATGATTCACGTGCCGGTCTACAGCACCCTGAGTCCGGACGACTATCTCCATATCATTACCCATTCCGACGCGGAACTCATCGTGGTCGGATCGCCTGCGCTCTACAAGCGCGTGGCGCCCATCGCTGCCAAGATCGACCGCGACATCAAATTCATCCTGATGGATGATGCCGACGACGTGATGACGATGACCAAACTCTATGACTTGGGCCGTGAAAACAAGGAGCGTTTCGCTTCCGTCGTCGAAGAAAACAAGAAGAATATCAGCCCGGACGAATGCGCCAGCATCGTGTATACCTCAGGTACTACCGGCGTGCCGAAAGGTGTGATGCTCTCGCACCGCAACATGATGTTCGACTCGCATGGTCACGCCCTGCGCCAGACCAAGAACTATAGCCACAAGATGGTGAGTTTCCTGCCGCTCTGCCACATGTACGAGCGCACCATGAACTACGAATACCAGGAACTGGCCATCAGTACCTACTATGCCGAGAGCCTGGCGACCATCGCCTCCGACCTCAAAGACTGCCATTCCGACGGTTTCTGCGCCGTTCCGCGCGTGCTTGAAATGATGTATGGCAAACTCGAAGAGGCCGGCAAGAAGCTCACGGGCCTCAAGGCCAAGATCTATTGGGCGGCCTGGGACTATGCAAACCATTTCGACAACGAGAATACGGGCTGGTTCTATCTCCAGAAGCAGAAACTCTTCGACAAGCTGGTCTACAGCAAGTGGCGTGAGAACCTGGGTGGACACGAGATGCTGGTGGTCAGCGGCGGCTCGTCGATCCAGGCGAAAATCGTGCGTTGCTTCAACGCGGCGAAGCTGTATATTTTCGAAGGATATGGCCTTACGGAAACCTCTCCGGTCATTGCCGTCAATTCACCTGCCGATAAATACAATGTGATCGGTACGGTCGGAAAAGCTATGGACGGCACGGAACTTTCCTTTGCCGAAGACGGTGAAATCCTGACGCGCGGCCCGCATGTCATGCTGGGATACTACAAGAATCCGGAGGCAACGAAAGAGATGATCGATGCCGACGGGTGGCTCCATACAGGCGATATCGGCTTCCTGAAAGACGGTAAATATCTCAAGATTACAGACCGCAAAAAGGAGATTTTCAAACTGTCTTCGGGCAAATATATTGCTCCGCAGGTCATCGAGACCCTGCTCAAGGAGACAGATTATATCGAGAACGCCTTCGTGTTCGGCGCCGGCGAGAAGTTTGCTTCGGCTGTCATCATTCCGTCTTATGCCAAGGTGAAGGCCTATGCCGACGAGCAGGGCATCAAGGTGGAGACCAAGGAACAGCTCCTGGAGAAACCGGAAATCCAGAAACTCCTGAATCACGCCGTTGCAACGGTCAACGAGCAGCTGGCGGCCCACGAAAACGTGAAGCGTCCGACCTTCCTTTTCGACGAGTGGAACACCGACAACGGCATGCTGTCGCAGACGCTCAAACTCAAGCGCCGCAACCTGCAGACCCGTTACGCACAGGTAATCGAAGACACTTACAAGACCGCCTGACCCGCGTTTTTCGCACGCAGCAAGGCAAAGACATCGTCCGGCAGGAGGGCATTTCCCAGCTCTGCTGCCGGGCTTTCTTTTGTGAAAAGTTTGACGAGAACCTTTTTTCTGCCTTTAAACGGAAGGAAAGAAGTCATGCCCTGCAGTTTTTCCGTCAAATTCCGGGCGTTCACGCGCTCCGTCCATTTGCAGACGCCGATCAGGAGGACTTTATGATCCAGGGATTCGGCTACAACATCGAGTTCTTCCCAGCTACGGGCCTCTCCGAAGCGGATTCCATCGATCTCGTTTCCGCTTACGGCGTCCCGGCAGAGGTGTTTCCACCAGTAGCCAACCAGGTCCGGGAAGGCGCTGGCAAAGGCCTTCAGCACGGGTACGTCGCGTTTCAGCGCAATGAAAGACCGGTTCGGAACGACGACCTTATAGTATAGAAAGAGGAAAGGATCGGCCATCCGGTAGCGGCTTTTTTTGCAGTTTTTTTCTGGCTCTCCAAAGGGAATATCCCTTTCCAGATAGCCCAGATCGATTAATTTTGCCAGTGGACGGGACAGATTGGTAGCCGGTTCGCCCAGTCGGGCTGCGATTTCCGAAAGGCGGCTGGCACCGCTTCCGATGGCCGTCAGGATTGATTCGGCTTTGACGATATCTTTCATGTCGTCGCGCAGAAGGCGTGCGGGTTCTTCATACAGGACGCCCGTATCTGACAGGATGTGGTCCCAGACGGCATCTTTCAGCGCAACGGTTGTTTCGGCCAGGCGCCAGTATCGCGGCACGCCGCCCCAAACGGCATAATGCTCCATGCTGCTTTGGGCATCCACCCCCAGCGCTTCCTGCATAAGATACGCAGGAAATGCCGTGATATCAATGTCTACGGCCGTTTTTCCATAGAAAGGAGCGTCAGGCCCGTGTGTCAAGTTGTACATCATTTGCTGTGAAGATCCACACAAGATCAGATGAAACTTGAGCCGGTCGGTTTCAGTGTTGAGGAGCTCGCGAAGGACGGAAAGAAGCGAAGGAGAACATTCAACCAGGTAAGGAAATTCGTCCAAACACAGAGAAATTCGTTCCGAAACGCGTTGGTTGAAGGCCAAAAACAACGATTTCCAATCAGGAAATACAGTCTCTCCAAAGCCCGGAAATACGGTCGAAATGGCTCGAGCCAAAGCGGAAATCTGGAGGGACGGATCCGTCCGATCAGCTTCAAAATAGACATCTTTCTCGCTGAGGACCTTTCCAAGCAGCGCCGTTTTGCCCATTCTGCGTCTTCCGCGGACAATGATCAGTGAAGGATTTCCCGCTTCCAGCGCCTGCTTGATATCGGAGATTTCCTTTTCTCTTTCAATGAAATACATGGCCTTATCGAACATTTTCATCACAAAGATAATGCTTTTATTGCATAATTCCAAAAGGCAAATTCATGGGAAAATCATAGAAAATCAATCATGGCCTGATTTTGCATAAAGTCTATTATGGGATATAAACATAATTCTTTTCGGAAACGAAATAAATCCATATCTATTTTTGTATCCAACACGAACGAATACAAATAACCAAGGGGGCCTTGCGGGCCCCCTTGAACACATCACATTTTTGATTTTTACAAATCAGATTATTTCCTCATACTGCGCAGCAGAAAGGAGAGTATCAAATTCCGAAGGATCGGAGAATTTGACCTTGATCATCCACCCCTCACCGTAAGGATCGGAGTTTACCAGCTCGGGAGCGCCTTCGAGAGCCGGGTTGACTTCGGCAACTTCGCCGGAAATCGGCATAAAGGCATCGGCAACCGTCTTGACGGCCTCAATCGTTCCGAATACCTCTTCTTTCGAGAGCGTCTCGCCCTCAGTCTGGATGTCAACAAAAACGATATCGCCCAATTCGCTCTGGGCAAAGTCGGTAATACCGACAATGGCCACGTCGCCTTCGACGCGGACCCATTCGTGGTCTTTCGTGTATTTAAGTTCAGCAGGTGTATTCATAGTTTTTCTAACGTACTATTCAGCGCACAAATATAATGATTTCTTTTTCAACTTCCAAACCTTTCGGAAACAAATTCAAATTTTGCGCCAAAATCGCAAGAAAATAGCCACTTACATCATCTTCAGCGCCCGCTTGATGAGCTCTTCGAGGGTGTAATCGGGGTTCTCTTTGAGCAGTTTGTCGAGGGTTTTCTCCACGGCTGGCTTCGAGAATCCGAGCATGGTCAAAGCGCCGGTTGCCTCTTCGCGTACGGCTGATGAAGCGCTGCCCTGGTTTTCGAACGTGAATTCGTCGCCGCCCTTGCCGATCTTGTCTTTCAGGTCGAGGATGACCCGCTGTGCGGTCTTCAGGCCGATGCCCTTGACAGCCTTGAACTTGCCTACGTCGTTGGAGAGCACAGCCTCGCGCACTTCGTCGGCCGTCATGGCCGACAGGATCATCCGGGCGGAACCGGGACCGACGCCGCTGACGGAGATCAGCTGGACGAAGACAGCGCGCTCGGCCTTATCGGCGAAGCCGTAAAGCGATTCGTCGTCTTCGCGGACCAGGTGCGTCGTGTAGAGTTTTACATTCTTGCCCTGGGCGTTCTGAAGTTTGGAAAACGTGCTGAGCGAAATGAGCAGATCGTAGCCTACGCCGCAGGCTTCGACGATGGCGTCGGTGGGAGTGATTTCTTCCAGACGGCCGGTAATATATTCATACATAACAGGTCAAAATGATATTTTTTTGTAAAAATAGTTAATTTTGCGGGATTATGGAAGCACGGACGCTATTTCCGGCCCTCGACAGGGAGATCTACGGCAAACCGCTGATCTATTTCGACAACGCTGCGACGGCACAGCGCCCGTTCAGTGTGCTCGAACTGCAGCAGCGCCTGTGCGTGGAGGCCAATGGCAATATCCATCGGGCGATCCATAAACTGAGTGCCGACGCTACCGACGCCTATGAAGCAGGGCGCGAAGCAGTACGCCGCCATATCAACGCACCCGCCCGCGAAAACGTAATCTTCACCAGCGGCACCACGGCTTCCATCAATCTGGTTGCCAGCTGTTTCTGCGAGCGCTACCTGGCTGCCGGCGACCGCATCCTGATTTCCGAAGCCGAGCACCACAGCAACCTCGTGTCGTGGCAGATCGCCTGCCAGCGGCACGGCGCCGCACTCGACGTGCTACCAGTCGACGAAGCGGGCGAAATCTCGCCCGAAGAACTGGAGCGCCGCCTCAAAGCCGCGGAAGGCCGCATCAAGCTCGTGGCTCTGGCCCACATCTCCAACGTGCTGGGCATCGTCAATCCCGTCCGCGAAGTGGTGGAAACCGCGCATCGCTACGGCGTTCCCGTGCTGCTCGACGGCGCGCAGGGCATCGTCCACGAGCGGGTCGACGTACAGGCCCTCGACTGCGACTTTTACGCTTTCTCCGGCCACAAGGTCTATGCGCCCACCGGCATCGGTGTGCTCTATGGCAAGCGGGAATGGCTAGAGGCCCTGCCGCCCTACATGGGAGGCGGCGAGATGATCGAGACCGTGACCTTCGAAAAGACCACCTACGCCCCGCTGCCGCTGAAATACGAAGCCGGCACGCAGAACTACGTGGCGGCCGCCTGCATGGCGCCGGCCCTTGAAGTCGCCCGCCAGCTGGCGGAAGACCCTGCGCTGCAGGCCGCCCAGCGCGAGATGCGCGACTATCTGCTGGAAGAACTCACCCGGATCGAAGGGTTGCGGCTCTTCGGCACGCCGCGCGACCCGGAGCGGAAGATTCCGCTCTTTTCGTTCGTTGTGGAAGGTGCCTTCGCCTCCGACCTGGCCCAGATCCTCGACAAGATGGGCATCGCTGTGCGCTCGGGCCACATGTGCGCCGAGCCGCTGCTGCACCGCTACGGGCAGACCTCGCTGCTGCGCGCTTCGCTCGCTCCCTACAATACGCTTGCGGAATGCGAAACCTTCGTGTCGGCACTCCGCCGCGCCATCAAGATGTTGCGATAAATGAACACGATACAAGAAATACAGGCATCCATCGTCGAAGAATTCTCCGTGTTCTCCGATTGGATGGACAAATACGAATACCTCATCGAACTGGGCAAGAGCATGCCGCTGATCGACGAGAAAGAAAAGACCGAGGAGCATCTGATCAAGGGCTGCCAGTCGCGCGTGTGGCTGGCCTGCAAGCCCGAGAACGGCCGGCTCCGCTTTTCGGCCGACAGCGACGCCATCATCACCAAGGGCATCATCTCGCTACTGCTGAAGGTCTACGACAACCAGACGCCGGCCGACATCCTGGCCGCCAACGAAGATTTCATCGAGGCCATCGGCCTGAAGGAAAACCTGTCGCCGACCCGCGCCAACGGCCTGGTATCGATGATCGCCACGATCAAGGCCTACGCCGCCGCCCACAAAGGTCTTTCTGTCCCCGACGGAACAGAAAGACAAAAGAAAGATATTGAGCCTGAGATAGTTGCGGCGCTGAGAAATGTCTATGACCCGGAAATTCCGGTGAATGTGTACGACCTGGGACTCATCTACGAGATCCAGGCCGATGCCGATGGGGTGGTATTCGTGAAGATGACGCTTACGGCGCCCAACTGCCCCATCGCCGACGAGGTGGTGGCGCAGGTGCACGAGGCGGTGGCCGACGTGCCGGGGGTGAAAGAGGTGCAGGTCGACCTGGTGTTTGAACCGGAATGGACCACCGACCGGATGAGCGAAGAGGCAAAACTGGAATTGGGCATGCTATGATCTATCTGGCACTTGGATCGAACCTGGGCGACCGGGAATGGAACCTGGAACAGGCGCTGGCACTGCTGGCCGACGCGCTGAAGGTCGACATGCTCTGCTCGCGCGTGCTGGAGACCGAGGCGCTGGGCTTCGACGGGCTGGCCTTCCTCAACCAGGCGGTGTGTTTCGAGAGCGACATCGCACCCGAAGCGCTGCTCGACCTCTGCCAGGACATCGAAGTGCGGCTGGGACGCCCGCGGCACGAGGCGCAGTACGATGCGCAGGGCCGCCGGGTTTTCAGCAACCGCACCATCGACATCGATATTTTGAAATTCAACGATTTGGAAATACATACCGACCGGCTGGTCATCCCGCACCCGCAGCTTTGGGAGCGGCCTTACGTACAAGAATTATTAAACGACATCACAATATGACACAGGAAGAAGTATTCAAGACGCTCGTGGCGCACGCCAAAGAGTATGGCTTCATTTTTCAGTCCAGCGAAATCTACGACGGCCTGAGCGCCGTGTACGACTACGGCCAGATGGGCGTTGAGATGAAGAACAATATCAAGAAATATTGGTGGGAAGCGATGGTCCACCTCAACGACAACATCGTGGGCATCGACTCGGCCATCTTCATGCATCCCCGCATCTGGGAGGCCTCCGGCCATGTGGGCGCCTTCAACGACCCGCTCATCGACAACAAGGACTCCAAGAAACGCTATCGCGCCGACGTGCTGATCGAAGAGTATCTCGCGAAACTCGAGGAGAAGATGGACAAGGAAGTGGAGAAAGGACGCCGCAAATGGGGCGAAGCCTTCAACGAGGAGCAGTTCCGCGCCACCAACCCCAACGTGCAGCGCAGCAAGGTGAAATACGACGAAGTCCACGCACGCATGACCAAGGCCCTCAACGACAACGACTTGAAGGAGCTTCGCCAGATTATCGTCGACTGTGAGATCGCCTGCCCGATCTCCGGTACCAAGAACTGGACCGACGTGCGCCAGTTCAACCTGATGTTCAGCACGCAGCTGGGCAACGTGGACGGCGGTGTGGGCACCATCTACCTGCGCCCCGAGACCGCACAGGGCATCTTCGTGAATTTCCTCAACGTGCAGAAGACCGGCCGTATGAAGATCCCCTTCGGCATCGCGCAGATCGGCAAGGCCTTCCGCAACGAGATCGTGGCCCGGCAGTTCATCTTCCGCATGCGCGAGTTCGAGCAGATGGAGATGCAGTTCAGACGCGCCTGGCCTGGCACAAGGCGCTTGGCCTGGGCGACGAGAAATACCGCTTCCACGACCACGAGAAACTGGCGCACTACGCCAACGCCGCCACTGACATCGAATTCGAGTTCCCGTTTGGATTCAAGGAACTGGAAGGCATCCACAGCCGCACAGACTTCGACCTGTCGCAGCACCAGAAGTTCAGCGGACGCAAGATCCAGTATTTCGATCCCGAGACCAACGAGAGCTACACGCCGTACGTCATCGAGACCTCCATCGGCCTCGACCGCACCTTCCTGGCCATCCTGTCCTCGTCCTACACGGAAGAAAAGCTGGAAAATGGTGAAGAGCGCGTGGTGCTGCGCCTGCCGGCCTGCATCGCTCCGGTGAAGCTGGCTGTGCTGCCGCTCGTCAAGAAGGACGGCCTGCCCGAGAAGGCCCGCGAGATCCTCGATGAGCTGCGCTTCGACTTCAACTGCCAGTACGATGAGAAAGACTCCATCGGCAAGCGCTACCGCCGCCAGGACGCCATCGGCACGCCGTATTGCATCACCATCGACCACGACACGCTGGAAGACGGCTGCGTGACGCTGCGCGACCGCGACACGATGCAGCAGGAACGCATCCCCATCGAGCGTCTCCGTGAAATCGTCACCGAAAAGGTGAGCATGAAGCCGCTCTTCAAGCAGATTCACAAGATCTGACCTTTGAACGCAAGATTTCGTGGCAGCAGGGATTTAGTAGGCAGAAGCAACAAATACTTATGAAGACAAGATGCATGTATCTGGCGCTGCTGCTGTCGATGATGCTGATGGCGGCTGGCTGCAACAACGAATGGAAGGAATTGGCTTCCTCTCATATCGACATTACCGTGGAGCTGCAGACGCCGGAAGGACCGCTGCCGCTCCAAGCCAGCTATCATCCGCAGCCCACAGACGTGCCGGGCTGCTTCCAGGTGATCGCGCATACGAACGGGAAGAATGTCTATAATAATCTCTGGTTGAGTTTCTGTGTGTACGACGACACCCCCATTGACGGGGAGCTTCAGCTGGAACGGCTGAACTTCGGCGCCGTACTCTCCAGCAACAGCCAGGAATATACGCAGACCTTTACGGGAAAAATGACGCTGGCCAGCCGTACGAATTACGGGGTGGCGATCAACATGGACAACGTCCATTTCAAGATTGCCCATGGCGAATACGTCTTGAACGGAATTCTCGTCGCGAAGGTTGCGCAATAGCGTATACGGGATTCCTACTGCTGCAGACGACGGATGTAGGTGCTGAGGGTGATGACGCGGTCGTTTTTCGACGCGTAGTAGCCCGTCTTTTGCGATTGCTCCAGGCTTTCGACGATGGTCGTCAGTGCAGGGCAGTCGAGCACGTCGGCATATTTGCGGATGGTTTCCACATCGTAGTGGTTGACGGCGTCCCAAAGGCCGCGAAGCGCAGGCAGTTTCTCCATCTCGTCGCGGTTCCAGCGGTTGTGCTTCGTTAGGTAGTCGCGCCCTTCGGCCCGCTCTTTTTTCGTGCTTTCCGACACTTCAGGCACCGTGTCGAGAATCTGTTCGACGACCACCGTGTCGATGACAGGCAGAAATCCCATGGCGATGCTGTCGACCAAAGCGGCCGTTTCGGCGGCATGTCGCGTGCTGCGGTTGCGGTCGCCCACCCAAAGACCCAGAACGAAGCCGATGAGAATGGCGACGCCCACACCCACTGCTCCGAGCAGGTGTTTGAAGACGCTAGGATTCTTGGGTCTCTCAACCATGTCGGGATGACACGACTCGAACGTGCGACTCCTTGGTCCCAAACCAAGTGCGCTACCAACTGCGCCACATCCCGATGGGACCGCAAAGGTATAAAAAAATTTTGCTTATTCCTGAAAACCCCCTATCTTTGCACTCCCTATCCGCGCCAGAGTCCCGGTCAATAAATCCCGCGGCATCAGCCGCTAGCGGAGACCGAGCGGGAGGGCCTTGTGAAATAGCCGGTCGGAGCGGCAGGGTTTGGGGCAGAGCCCCAGTAAATCAGGTGAGGTGGGTGAGTGGCTTAAACCACCAGTTTGCTAAACTGACGTACGGGCAACCGTACCGGGGGTTCGAATCCCCCCCTCACCGCAAACCAGTAAAAATAGCGTGACGAGCTTGCTCGATCACGCTATTTTTTTCGTTGCTACTTTGCTACTTGCTGCCTAGTGCCACTGATAGAGGGATCCCGCCAGGGGGTCGATGGCGGCAGCGGTTTTATTTCCGCCGGAGGCCTTCCACCAGGATTTGTAGAGCGCGTACACTTCTTTCTGTGCTTCGATGCTTTTGGGGTTCGAGGCCAGGAAGATCATACTCTCGCTATCATTCCATGCCATAATGACTGGATTCAGCGACGGCCAGCCACCGTAGCCCTTGGCCGTGGCGTTCAGCGTATGCTGCCGGGCGGCCTCCACCATCCAAAGCGCAAATGTCCCTTCCAGGCATTGGCTCAGCATCATTGACGACAAGGGATTGGCCGGCAGCGTCCGGGCCGGCAGCTGGCTGAGGTCGTCACCGATCAGGTCCGTCGATTTGGCGTATTCCAGCAGCGCAGGAATGTGGATCCACTGCACGTCGGGGCAGCGGAAGGATTCGAGCGTCCCGTCGCGCAGTCCCTGCATCAGACTGTCTACGTAGCGGGCGGCTTCGGCCTTTACCTGCGGGTCCTCATCGAGGTTGTCCATGGGGTTGCAGGCCGGTGCGAGCATCAGCAGCGACACCAGCAGGGCCATATACATGAGATGGGTTTTCATACGCGGTTTTATCTTCTGCTCACTAAATACCCGCTGTCACGGAATCTTGCGTACAGCCCCGTCAAAAATTAGCTGCGCGGAGCAGGCCGTGGCGGAAGGTGCGGAGGCCGTGGCCGTCGTTCATGTCGGTGTACATGTATCCGGGCTGGGTTTCCGTGTGATAGCCGATCTCTTCGAAGAAGCGGAGCAGATCTGCATAATCGGTCGTGCGGTGATAGGCCGACACCGCCAGGATGATGGGATTCTTCGCCGACCGCAGGTATTCCCGCGCCTCCCGCAACACTTCCACCGTCTCCTTTTCCAGGTCCATCATAACAAACACCCGCTGCTGCCCGCATTTTTCCAGCAACTCGGCCAAGCCGAACACGATTCTCTTCTTTTTCTGTTTTTTATCTATCTTCTTGCTGGAAAGAGACCCCTTGAGCAACTCTACTTTCTCGCCATAGGGCGCGAAAGTCATCTTGAGTGGCCTCCACCAGCGCTGGGCACGTTCCACCAGATAGACCTTGCTGACGCGGTCGATCACGTCGAGCGCCAGCAATCCTCTCGCACACCCGAGCGCCACGTCGACCTCCTTGTCCTCGTCTTCCGGGCTACCCACCAAGCCGTCGACAGGGCC
Source organism: uncultured Bacteroidia bacterium (assembly GCA_902784965.1). Classification (GTDB taxonomy): domain Bacteria; phylum Bacteroidota; class Bacteroidia; order Bacteroidales; family UBA932; genus Cacconaster. Next base: position 40,087 of record CACZWU010000018.1, read on the forward strand.
GCATTCCGGACCTTCTTCCAGCTCGCGGCCGAACTTGTCGCGTACTTTATTGCGTACTTTCTCCACGACATTGTCGGCCATCGTACCCAACACTCCATCCAGCACCTCGTCGGTGGAATCGTCGATCCGGTCGAGGATCGTCCATCCTCCCGCATCGATCAGGATGTCTCCTTCTTCGATGTGGTAGCGCTCCGACTGGCAGGCGTGCGGACTGCGCTGGCGATAGCCGTTTCCCAGGAGGTCATCGTAGGCCAGGGAATAGCGGTAAAGGGCGCGGACCAGACTGGGAACTTCGCGTCGGGGGAAAAACAAGGGGCGTCCGTTGTACAGGACGTGGCACATCTTCCTGCGCCTGTCGACAAGGACTTCCACAGCGGGGATTTCCCGCGTGAGCTCGTAGGGGAACAGGGCGGCGCAGAACGGCCGTTTCTTCAGGTATTCGCAGGCCAGCCGGATGTCCTCGTCGTCGCTGTTCTCGTAGCGCAGCAGCGTCAGTTCATGGTTCAGAGACTTCACACTGTCCTGCAAAGCCTCTACGTTTTTGTCGGAGACCTTCGACGTGAACGTATCGAAAACAGTACCTATAACTCCCATACCGGCCAGGATTAATAGAACTTCCGGATGAAGGCGTTATAGTCGGGATTGGGATCCTTTTCGAGCTTGCGGCGCTCCTTGAGGACGTCGCGCTGCAATTCCTTGTTGTCGACGTCGACCGACCAGCCGTCCACGTGTTTCCAGTAGAAGTGGTCGGGATAGTTCTTGCGTTTGTCCTTGGCGTTCGACATGTGCTTGAGCTCCGCTTCGAAGGGAGACGCGTAGCGGCCCAAGCCGGCCGGCGCCTCAGTGATGCCGGCATACCAGGGAATATAGACTTCGCAGCAGGGGTGTCCCATGGCGTTCCACATCACGCAGCCCTTGTCGAAGTCCATCCAGCCGCGCAGCTGGAAGATGGTCGAAAGGATGGTGTGGTCGTTGCAGATGCTGTTTTCGAGATGGCCGTCGGGCGTGGGTTCTTCGTGGAGGGAAAGGACGTTCATCATGTCGCGTAGCGACACTTTCTTCATGGGAACGGCCGAGAACTGGCCGGGCCTTTCAGCGCCGAAGAAATAGTCCCAGGCCTCTTTGTGGCGGGTGAGGTTGTTGACCGAGGTCATCGATTTCTCGGAGGCGTAGGCCTTGGCGAAATGGAAGGCGCCGTCGCGGGCCGGGTCGTACCAGCCGCGCTCGGTGGCATTCTTCGCAGCCGGCGAAGTTCGCTTCGTCGGTCAGGTCGACTTCGCCGATCACGTAGTAGTTGGGGATGGTCATCACCTGGTCGTCGGGGACGCGCTGGGCCACCCAGTGCTTACCCTTGACCACCGAGACCACCCAGCCCTCGATCGGGTCGGCCACGATGTAGGAGCGGCCGCTGCCCTTGTAGCCGAAGGTCTCGACCATCGAGCCGATGATCTCGACCGCTTCGCGGGCCGAATGGGCGTATTTGGCCACAGAGCCGCGCACCTCATAGAGTACGCCGCCGTTGGTCAGATCCCCCTTGTCTTCGCGCGAAGGGCATCCGTTCGAAGCGATGGACACGCCGAACTGGTTCATGTAGACGTCGGCGACTTCCATACCGGGGAACTCGCACCAGATGTAGCGCAGGTTCTTCGCGGAGGCCGGCACGACGTAGATGTTGAGCATCTGTTCGCCGCTGTCGTCTTCGTTGTGGGCCATCAGCACGGAGCCGTCGACCGTGGCGGCCTTGCCGGCGATGATGGAGAAACAGTTGTCGTCTTGCGCCAGGGCGATGCCGAGGCAGCAGAGCAGGAACGCGAGGGAAGTGAGAATCTTTTTCATACCTCAAAGATAATAAAAAATCAATCACTTTTGCTATCTTTGCGGGTTATAAATCAAAAGTGAGAAATGGCACTCAAATGCGGAATCGTAGGATTGCCCAACGTGGGTAAATCGACTCTCTTCAACTGCATCAGCTCGTCGAAGGCGCAGGCGGCGAATTTCCCGTTCTGCACCATCGAGCCGAACGTCGGCTCGACCACCGTGCCGGACAGCCGTCTGGGAGTGCTCACCGATATCTGCCATCCGAAACGCACCATCCCGGCCACCGTGGAAATCGTGGACATCGCGGGCCTGGTGAAGGGCGCCAGCCGCGGCGAGGGCCTGGGCAACCAGTTCCTGGCCAACATCCGCGAGACCGACGCCATCCTCCACGTGCTCCGCTGCTTCGACGACCCGAACGTAACCCATGTTGACGGTAGCGTCGACCCGGTGCGCGACAAGGAGATCATCGACATCGAGCTGCAGATCAAGGACCTCGAGACGGTCAACAACCGCCTCTCGAAGTTGCAGAAGCAGGCGCAGACGGGCGGCGACAAGCAGGCAAAGAAGGCCGTGGACGTGCTGCTCCGCTACAAGGAGGTGCTCGAACAGGGCCGCAACGCCCGCGAAGTGGAGCTCGACAACGCGGAGGACCTGCGGCTGGCCAAGGAGTTCTGCCTGCTCACCAACAAGCCGGTGATGTACGTGTGCAACGTCGATGAGGCTGCTGCGGCTACGGGCAATGCCTATGTGGAGGCGGTGCGCAAGGCCGTGGAGGGCGAAAACGCGCAGATCCTGGTGATCTCGGCCAAGATCGAATCGGAGATTGCGGAGCTCGAGGATCCGGACGAACGCGCGATGTTCCTGGAGGAGATCGGGCTGTCGGAATCGGGCGTGGTGCGGCTCATCCAGAGTGCCTATGCGCTGCTCAACCTGCAGACCTTCTTCACCGCCGGAGCCGACGAATGCCGGGCCTGGACCATCCGCCGAGGCGACAAGGCGCCGCAGGCGGCGGGCGTGATCCACACCGATTTCGAGAAGGGCTTCATCCGCGCCGAGGTCATCAAGTACGACGACTTCGTGGCGCTGCGCAGCGAAGCGGCCTGCCGGGCCGCGGGCAAGCTGGCGAGCGAGGGAAAAGAGTATGTGGTGCAGGATGGCGACATCATGCACTTCCTGTTCAATGTATAGTATTTAAATTATTGATAATGAAGAAGATTTTTTATGTTGTGGCATTGATGTCGGTCGTGCTGGCCGGCTGCTCGAAGGACACTTCGAAGACCTATGCCAAACCCGATTGGTTCACCAATTCCAATTATTTCGAGGAGAAGAACGGGATGTACGAGGAACTGCCCGTCTATCCCACCAACATCGTGCTGGTCGGCGACGACTATATCGACCGGGGTCTCTGGAGCGAATTCTTCGGCGACACCACCCTCAAGAACCGCGGCATCACCTACGACGGCGCGGAGCACGTGCGCTACCGGATCGGCAAGATCGCGGCCGGCAAGCCCGCCAAGATTTTCGTTTCCGCCGGCTACAACGACGTGATGCACGGCACGCCGGTCGACCAGATCGTGGGATATGTCGAAGACATCTTCAAGCAGATCCACAAGATTTCCCCGGAGACGAAATGCTACTATATGAACATCGTCAAATCGTTGCTTGAAAGCGAGAAACTGGACGCTTCGACCCAGGTGAACGAATCGCTCGCCGCCCTGGCCGAGAAAGACGGCTTCGAATACATCGACATCGACGCCGCCCTGAAGGAGGGCGTGGCCAGTGGCAAGTTCTCGTGGGACGGCGGCTACCTGCTCAACGGCGCCGGCTACGAAGCCCTGGCACAGGCCATCGAGAACCAGGTCGGCAAGCCGCACCTGAACAAGGCCAACGACCACCCGTATCCCCTGGAAGTGTCGAACTACTACAAGCACCGCGTGTCGATCTTCCAGTCGCTGCCCGAGACCGAGGGCAAGATCGTGATGCTGGGCAACAGTCTCAACAACAACGCCCCGTGGGAGGAACTCTTCCCGATGGGATACATCATCAACCGCGGCATCAGCGGTGACGTGGTGGCGGGCGTGTGCCAGCGCCTCGACGAGGTGATCGCCGACAAGCCGGCCAAGATTTTCCTGATCACCGCCACCAACGATTTCATCAACGACAAGGACGTCCCCGCCGTCAAAGTGTGGGAGACCTACGAAAAGATCATCAAGACCATCCGCGACGAGCTGCCCGACACCAAGCTGTACGTCCAGAGCACCCTGCCGCTCAACCCGAAATCCAAGTTCTACGAGGGTTTCAACGAGCGCGCCATGGAGCTCAACAAACTGCTCGATGCCGGCAAGGAGCGCTACAAATATTTCTATCTCGACATCGCCTCGCTGCTGAGCGACGAGAACGGCGACCTGGCCGAGATCAACACCACCGACGGTATTCACCTTTCGCCTACCGGCTATTTCAAATGGGCCGCCGAACTGGCAAAAGGCACGCGTATGAATCCTTTATTCTAAAAGAACCATGTATCGTACACACACTTGTGGAGAACTGAGACTCAGCGACGTGGGCCGGACCGTGACCCTCGCGGGCTGGGTGCAGAAAAGCCGCCGCATGGGCGGCATGAGTTTCGTGGACATCCGCGACCGCTACGGCATCACGCAGCTGCGCGTCGATGAAACCACCGATCCGGAAGTCAGCGCCACGGTGGCGCGCCTGGGCCGTGAGTTCGTGATCCAGGCCACCGGCGTCGTCGAAGAGCGCCAGAGCAAGAACGAGAAGATTCCGACCGGCGAGATCGAGATCAAGCTTACCGGCATCAACGTGCTGAACGCCTCGCTGACGCCGCCCTTCACCATCGAGGACGAATCGGACGGCGGTGAAGACATCCGTGCCAAATACCGTTACCTCGACCTGCGCCGCGGTCCGCTGAAACGAGCGCTGATGCTCCGTCACCGGATGGCGCACGAGGTACGCAACTATCTCGACAGCAAGGGATTCCTTGAGATCGAAACCCCGTTCCTCATCAAATCGACGCCCGAGGGGGCCCGCGACTTCGTGGTGCCCAGCCGCATGAATCCGGGCGAGTTCTACGCACTCCCGCAGAGTCCGCAGACCTTCAAGCAGCTGCTCATGGTGGCCGGCTACGACCGCTACTTCCAGATCGTGCGCTGCTTCCGCGACGAAGACCTGCGCGCCGACCGCCAGCCCGAGTTCACGCAGATCGACTGCGAGATGAGCTTCGTGGAGCAGGAAGACGTGCTCGACCTCTTCGAGGGCATGATGCGCCACCTCTTCAAGGAAGTCATCGGGGTGGAGATTGCGCCGAAGATCCCGCGCATGAGCTGGTACGATGCCATGGACAACTACGGCAGCGACAAGCCTGACATCCGCTTCGGGATGAAGATCCACGAGATCACCCCGCTGGTGCAGGGCAAGGGTTTCAGCGTGTTCGACAGCGTCGAATACGTGGGCGCCATCGCCGTGCCCGGTGCCGCCGGCTATACCCGCAAGCAGACCGACGAACTCACCGAATGGGTGAAACGGCCGCAGGTGGGCGCCAAGGGCCTGGTGACGATCCGCGTGAACGAAGACGGTTCCATCAAGTCGTCGGTCGACAAGTTCTATACGCCGGAGCAGCTCGCGGAGATCGCCGCGGCCGTCGAGGCGAAGAAGGGCGACCTGGTGCTGGTGCTTTGCGGCGCCAAGCGCAAGGCCCAGACTATGCTGGGCGTGCTCCGCATCGAGATGGGCAACCGCCTCGGCCTGCGCAACCCGCGCGAGTACGCGCCGCTGTGGGTGGTCGATTTCCCGCTGCTCGAGTGGGACGACGAGACGCAGCGTTTCTACGCCATGCACCATCCGTTCACGGCCCCCAAGCCCGAGCATATGGAGTGGTTCTACAGCAACAAGAAAGAAGACCTGGAGCGCGTCTGCGCCAATGCCTACGACTTCGTGCTCAACGGCGTGGAGCTGGGCGGCGGCTCGATCCGTATCCACGATGCCGAGGTGCAGCAGCGGATGTTCGAGGTGCTGGGCATCTCGAAGGAAGACGCCGATTACAAGTTCGGCTTCATCATCAATGCCTTCAAGTTCGGCGCCCCGCCGCACGGTGGCCTGGCCTTCGGCTTCGACCGCGTGTGCGCCCTCTTCGGCGGCCAGGAGACCATCCGCGACTACATCGCCTTCCCGAAGAACAATATGGGCCGCGACGTGATGCTCGACGCGCCTTCGCGCATCGACGACGTGCAGATGGACGAGCTGTTTTTGCGCAGCGTAGCGCCTGAAAAATAGCGACTTACTTTCGTCTTTCTGTTCCGTCGGGGACAGAAAGACCTAGAACAAGGTCTTTTCGTCGCCGAGGAGGTTGAAGGAGCGGCGATGATACGGAGTGACACCGTGCTGCCGGATGGCGGCGCGGTGTTCTTCTGTGGGATAGGCCATGTTGCGGTCCCAGCCGTACTGGGGATACTCCCGCGCGAGCCGGCGCATGTATTCGTCGCGGTGGGTCTTCGCGAGGACACTGGCGGCAGCGATGGCCTGGATGGTGGCGTCGCCCTTGACCACGGTGTGGGCGGGGACGTCGCGCCAGGGCTTGAAGCGGTTGCCGTCGACCAGCACGAGGTCGGGCTTGACGCTGAGCCGGTCGAGGGAGCGGCGCATGCCTTCGATGGAGGCGTTGAGGATGTTGATGCGGTCGATCTCTTCGGCGCTGACCGGGGTGACGGCCCAGGCCAGGGCTTCGCGTTCGATGATGGGCCGGAGCTCGTCGCGCTGGGCCTCGGTGAGTTGCTTGGAATCGTTGAGCAGTGGATGGCTGAAGCCTTCGGGCAGGATGACAGCCGCGGCAAACACCGGGCCGGCGAGGCAGCCGCGGCCGGCTTCGTCGCAGCCGGCGATGCGGGTGCGGCTGCCGGAGAGCAGCGCAGCGGCGTCGGCGATGCAGCGGCCGGTGTCGGGCTCGATTTCATTGAGGGCATAGACGTCGGCGATGCCGGCTTTCTTCCAGACGCCGGGTGGCAGGGTGCACTGGCCGCAGACGACCACGGGTTTCTTCTTGTATATCTTGCAGAGCGAGAGGACGCCCCAGATGAGTTTGCCGTCGAGGCTCTGGCCGTCGAAGCGGCCTTCGCCGGTGACGACGGCGTCGGCCTCGGCGATCTTCTGCTCAAGGCCGGCCATTTCGCCGAAGAGCTGCCAGCCGGGCACGAGCTGCGCGCCGAGCCTGGCGAGGGCTGCGCCCACGCCGCCCGCCGCGCCGCCGCCCGGCAGCGCGGTGTCGAGCCCCGCCTCCGCGGCCCAGCGTTCCATCCTTTGTTCCAGCCGCTCGAGCATCGCCGCATCCGCTCCCTTCTGCGGGCCATAGACCATCGTCGCCCCGTTGGGGCCCAACAGCGGATTATCGACGTCGCAGGCAACGGTTAGGACCACGCGCTCATGAAGAAAGATACCTCTCTGAGGCGCGTTGAGAACCCTCGTGGCTGTCGGGCACTCGCCACGAGGAACGCTCAACGCTCCACCAGGCCAACGCTCGGTATCTTCCTTCATGAGCGCCCGCATCAGCCCTTCGCCGCCATCGTTCGTCGACGACCCACCGATGCCGATCACGATCTTTTGACAGCCACGGGCAATAGCTTCGGCGATCAGGACCCCGAGACCGTAGGTCGTCGTCTTTTCGGGATTGCGCTCCTCGGGCGCCAGCATCGCCAGGCCGCAGACCTTCGCCATCTCGATGAAGGCCCCGCGGCCCCCGTCGAACAACAGCACAGGCGCCCGCAAGGGCCGCATCAGCGCGTCAACCGTGTCGACCATCACCCGCTCGCAGGCGCCGCCAAGCGCCGCCTCCACCACCTCCATCGACCCGTCGCCCCCGTCGGCCATCGGCAGTTTCACGACCCGCGCCGCGGTGCCGCCCACCATCGTCCGGCGTACCGCCGCCTCCAATGCGTCGGCCACGCCGGCCGCCGAAAGAGAACCCTTGAATTTGTCGGGAACAATCAAAATATTTTTTAACTTTGTCATAAGCCAACGACCACTCTACAAAATTACGCAAAATATGAATCCCTACGACATCAAAGGGCCCTATAACCCCAACCCGCCGAAACCCCAGCCCAAGAAGCGCCCGCTCGAACTGGGCATGGAACAACTCGCCGACGTGGAACACATCATCGCCGTCGCCTCCGGCAAAGGCGGTGTCGGCAAGTCGACCGTCGCCGTGAACCTGGCCATCACCCTCGCCCGCCTGGGCTATAAGGTGGGCTTGGCCGACGCTGACGTCTACGGACCCTCGATCCCCAAGATGACCGGCACCGAAGGCGCCATCCCCGAAGTCGAAGTCTACGACGAGATGGGGCAGCCCCTGCCCATCGACGCCGAACTGACCGACGACTGCAAGGAAATCATCGTCCCCATCCAAAAATACGGCGTGAAATGGATGAGCATCGGCTATTTCGCCCGGCCCGAGCAGGCCCTCATCTGGCGCGGTCCCATGGCTTGCAACGCCCTCAAGCAGATGCTCCTGCAGGTGAAGTGGGGCAAACTCGACTACCTGCTCATCGACCTGCCGCCGGGCACCGGCGACATCCACATCTCGCTGGTCCACGACATCCCGCTCACCGGCGCCATCATCGTCACCACGCCCCAGGCCGTGGCCGTGGCCGACGTCGAGAAGAGCATCAACATGTTCCGCAACCCGCAGGTCGACAAGCCCATCCTGGGCATCCTCGAAAACATGTCGTGGTTCACGCCTGCCGAGTTGCCCGACAACCGCTACTACATCTTCGGCCGCGACGGCGGCGAGCGGATGGCCGACAAATACGGCATCCCGCTCCTCGGCCAGATTCCGCTCGTGCAGAGCGTCCGTGAAGGCGGCGACGAAGGCGTTCCCGCCGCCCTCAGCGACGGTCCAGAGTTCGATGCCCTGCGCGATGCCGTGCGAACCCTGATAGGATAGGCCCGATGGACAGCATGCCCCTGATGGTGCGGCGCATCCGCCGCATCCTGCTGGTCTGCAACAGCTACGACAGATTCTCCCTGGAAGAGGACGGAAGGATCGAGTCGCGCATCGCGGAGGAATATGCCGACCTCAACCTGAGCAATCCTCCCGTGTTGCGGCGCGTGGAAACCACGACCGAAGCCCTGCAGGTCCTGGAGACGGAAGAGCGTTTCGACCTGGTGCTCACCATGTACTACGGCGGAGCGCTCAACGTGTTCGACTTTGCCGCGCGGGCCAAGGAGATGGACCCTGCCATGCCTGTCGTGCTGCTGTCGTCGTTCTCCAAGGAGGTCTACCGCAAGATCGAAGACCTGTCCGGGGCCTCATGCATCGATTACGTGTTCTGCTGGAACAACTCCCCCGACCTGATCATCGCCATCATCAAGCTGCTGGAAGACAGGATGAACGCCGAGGCCGACATCCTGCACGCCGGGGTGCAGGCTATCCTGCTGGTGGAAGACTCGGTGCGTTACTATTCGACCTATCTGCCCATGCTCTACCGGATCATTCTCCGGCAGAACACCGAATCGCTGAGCGACGCCCTGGGTGAGCAGCAGAAGGTCGCCCGCAAGCGGTCCCGCCCCAAGATCCTGATGGCCACGAACTATGCCGAAGCCGTCGAATTATACGAGAAGTACAAGCGCAACCTGCTCGGCGTCATTTCGGACGTTGGTTTTGTGATGAAGCGGGGCGACCGCAGCGCCGACGAGAAGAGCGATGCCGGCGTGGACCTCTGCCGGCACATCAGGGCCGACGATCCGCGCATGCCGTTCCTCATGCAATCGTCCCAGCTGGGGATGAAGAAGGTGGCCGAAAATCTGGGCGTCGGATTCCTCTACAAGGCCTCGAAGATGCTCGACCAGGAGCTGGGCGAGTATATGGAGCAGGAATTCGGCTTTGGCGACTTCATCGTGAAAGACCACCGGACGGGGCACGAAATCGGCCGTGCCCGCGACCTGTACGAATTCGAGAACCTGGTGAGAGCCATGCCGGCCCAGGAGTTCGTGCGCCTGACAGATGGCAATTATCTGTCGAAATGGCTCTACGCCCGCGGTCTCTTCCCTCTGGGCAAGATCGTCCATCCGCTCCGGAACGAAGACTATGAGAACGTGGAACTGCACCGCGGCCACATCCTCGAGATCATCCACGACTACCGCATCTCCCAGGCACTGGGCGTAGTGGCCACCTTCGATCCCAAGAGCTACAACGACACCATCTGGTTCTCGCGCTATGGCGAGGGGTCTTTGGGAGGAAAGGCCCGTGGCCTGGCTTTCCTCAACCATATCCTGCAGAAATACGATCTCTACGATGCCTGGGACGGGGTCCGGATCACGGTCCCGCGCACCCTGGTCATCACATCTGACTGGTTTGACCGCTTCATCCAGGAGAACGGGCTGGGCTATGTCATCAACGCCGACATGACCGACACCGAGCTTCTCTCCGAATTTGTGGCCTCGCCGCTTCCCCGGGAGCTGCTCGAAGCGCTCCGTGCGTTTGTGAGCGTGGTGCGGACACCGCTGGCGGTGCGTTCGTCGTCTCGTCTGGAAGATTCTTATTATCAGCCTTTTGCGGGCGTTTATTCTACTTATATGCTTCCCGGAACGGGAAATGTGGACCAGCAGCTGCGGCTGCTGTCGAAAGCCGTGGCCAGCGTATATGCCAGTGTCTTCTTCTCTTCGGCCAAGGGGTACATCGTCTCTTCGGGCAATGTCCTGGCGGAAGAGAAAATGGCGGTCGTCATCCAGGAGATCTGCGGCAGCGAGGACGGCGGGTATTTCTTCCCGACCCTGTCGGGCGTGGCCCGCTCCGTCAATTTCTATCCCACCGGCCACGAAAAGGCGGAAGAGGGCATCGCCAAGGTGGCCTATGGCCTGGGGAAGGCAGTGGTGGACGGGGAGCAGGTGCTGCGGTTTTCGCCCCGCCACCCGCACCATGTGCTGCAGACCTCTACGCCCGAGCTGACCATGCGCGACAGCCAGAAAGCCATGTATGCGCTCAGTCTCCGTCCGGAGCAGTTCAGGACCTCGGTCGACGATGCCGTGAACCTCGTGCGGCTGGAAATCCCCGATTGCACCCGTTTCCGCTCCCTGGCCAGGGTGGCCTCGACCTGGGACCGCCAGAGCCTGCGGATCGTCGATTCGGCCCTTCCTGAAGGGCCCAAGTTCGTCACCTTCGCCCAGATGCTCCAGTACGACACCTTCCCGCTGGCCGGCATCGTGGACCGCTTGCTGGAGATCACCCGTTCGGAGATGAAAAACGAGGTCGAGATCGAGTTTGCCGCCGATTTCAAGGAAGACGGGTCGGCGGTGTTTACGGTGCTGCAGGTGCGGCCCATTTCGGCCGACACGCGCTTTGCCGACGTCGACTGGAACAAGATCGACACGGCCGGTGCCTTCCTCACCTCGGGCTGCGCCCTCGGAACGGGCTGGATCACCGGCGTGGAAGATGTGGTCTACCTCAAGCCGGAAGCCTGGGACGTGCTGCAGACCCTGGAGATGGCGCGGGAAGTGTCGGACCTCAATGCCGCCATGCTGGCCGAACGCCGGAGCTACGTGCTGCTGGGCTTCGGGCGCTGGGGCAGCTCGATCCCTTCGCTGGGCGTGCCGGTGAAATGGAGCGACATCTCGGAAGCCCGGGCCATCGTGGAATGTGCGCTGGAGCACTTCCGCGTGGATCCCAGCCAGGGGACGCATTTCTTCCAGAACCTGACCTCGTTCAACGTGGGGTACGTGAGCGTGGACCCGTGGTCCCGCCCGGGCGACCGCCTCGATTTCTCCGCGCTGGACGCGCTGCCCGCCGTGCGGGAAACCCGGTACCTGCGACAGGTTCGTTTCCCTTCAGGGATACGGATTTGCATCGATGGAAAAACTGGCCGCGCCTTCATGGGAAAATGAAAAAATTTCTTTACATTTGCAGGCTTATCCAACGAAAACGAAATCAATAATATAAACGTTTATATCGATATGAAGAATTACACCACCGATCAGATCCGGAACGTCGTCCTGCTTGGAGGTACGCGGTCGGGCAAGACCACGCTCTCTGAAGCCATGCTTTATGAAGGCAAAGTGATTGACCGCCGCGGTACCATTGAAGCCAAGAACACCGTCTCCGACAACACGGAAGTCGAACAGCTCTACCAGCGTTCCATCTACTCCACTCCGCTTTACGCTGAATTCAAAGACCACAAGATCAACGTAATCGACGCACCGGGCGCCGACGACTTCGTGGAAGGCGTCGTCCTCGGCCTGAACGTCTGCGAATCGGCCGTCATGCTGGTCAACGCCGGCCAGGGCGTTGAGGTGGGCACCGAGATCCACGGTCGCTACGCCGAGGACTGCCACAAGCCCGTAATCATCGCCGTCAACCAGCTCGACACCGAGAAAGCCAACTGGGACAACACCCTCGACAGCCTGCACCAGGCCTTTGGCGGCAAGCCGGTCGTGATCCAGTTCCCGGTCAACGCCGGCGTGAACTTCGACAGCATCGTCGACGTGCTCAAGATGAAGATGTACAAGTTCAAGGACGATAACGGCAACTGCGAGGAGTGCGAGATTCCGGCCGACCTCAAGGGCAAAGCCGAAGACCTGCGCGCCGAACTGATGGAGAAAGCCGCTGAAGGCGACGAGGAACTGATGATGAAATACTTCGACGAGGGCGAGCTCTCCGAGGAAGAGATGCACCAGGGCCTCCGCGTCGGTTTCGACAAGGGCGAGACCTATCCCGTGTTCTGCGTCTGCGCGAAGAAAGACATGGGTGTCCGCCGCCTCATGGAATTCGTTACCGAATTCTGCCCGGCCCCGCAGCTCGATGCCAAGGCACCGACCTCGCTGTTCGTCTACAAGACTGCGCTGGAGCAGCACCTGGGCGACGTCACCTACTTCAAGGTGATGTCGGGCAAGATCACGGAAGGCCAGGATGTGATCAACATGGCCAGCGACACCAAGGAGCGCATCACCACGCTCTACGCCGTGGCCGGCAAGAAGAAAGAGAAAGTGACCGAGCTTGTGGCCGGCGACATGGGTTGCACCGTGAAGCTGAAAGCCGTGAAGACCAATCAGACCCTCAATGTCCCTGGTTACGACAAGGTGGTCGATCCCATCACCTTCCCGCCGTTCAAGTATCGCTGCGCCATCAAGGCCGTCGACGAGAAAGACGAGGAGAAGCTGGGCGAGGCCCTCAACCGTGCCGGCGCCGAAGACCCGACGCTCCGCATCGAGTACTCCCGCGAACTGAAGCAGACCATCATCAACGGCATGGGCGAGCAGCAGATCAACATCCTCAAGTGGAACCTCAACAACAACTACAAGATCGACGTCGAGTTCCTCGCACCGAAGATCCCGTACCGCGAGACCATCACCAAGGTGGCCAACGCCATGTATCGTCACAAGAAACAGTCCGGCGGCGCCGGTCAGTTCGGTGAGGTGCACCTCGTGGTCGAGCCGATCGTCGAGGGTGTCGACACCACCGCCAAATTCAAGATCGACGGCAAGGAGACCCAGCTCAACATCAAGGGCCGTGAGGAATTCGAACTGCCTTGGGGTGGCAAATGGGAATTCATCAACTGCGTGGTCGGTGGCGCCATCGACGCCAGCTTCATGCCCGCCATCAAGAAAGGTATCCAGCAGCGTCTGGAGGAAGGCCCGCTCACGGGTTCCTATGCCCGCGACATCCGCGTCTTCGTCTACGACGGCAAGATGCACCCGGTGGACTCCAAGGAAATCGCGTTCATCATCGCCGGCCGCAACGCCTTCCGTGAGGCCTTCAAGAATGCAGCCCCGAAGATCCTCGAGCCGATCTACATGGTCGAGGTGATGGTCCCGGCCGACTGCATGGGCGACGTGATGAGCGACATCCAGAACCGCCGCGGCATGATCGAAGGCATGAACTCCGAGAAGGGCTTCCAGATCCTCCGCGCCCGCGTTCCGCTCGCAGAACTCTACAAGTACTCGACGACCCTGAGCTCGCTGACCTCCGGTCGCGCCACCTTCACCCAGGAATTCATCGAGTATCAGCAGGTACCGGCCGACGTCCAGGACAAGCTGCTCAAAGCCTACGAGGCCGAGCAGCAGGAAGAGGACTAAGCTCCCTGATGATCAAAGCCAACCATATCGACAAATCCTTCGGGACCCTCAGGGTCCTGAAGGATGTTTGTTTTACGGCGGCCCCGGCCGAGGTGGTGAGCATTGTCGGCGCTTCGGGCGCCGGCAAGAGTACACTGCTGCAGATCCTGGGCTCGCTGTCGCGGCCTGACAGCGGTTCCGTCGAAATCGACGGGACCGACATCTTTTCGCTCTCCGACAAGGCAATGGCGGCGTTCCGCAACCGCAAGATCGGTTTCGTGTTCCAGTTCCACCACCTGCTGCCCGAATTCACGGCGGTGGAGAACGTGATGATCCCGGCGCTGATTGCCAAAACTCCGCGCGCCGAGGCCCGGAAGCGGGCTGAAGAGTTGCTGACGCTGCTCGGGCTGGGCGAGCGCTTCGCGCACAAGCCCTCGGAGCTCAGTGGCGGCGAACAGCAGCGCGTGGCCATCGCCCGCGCGCTGGTCAACCAGCCCAAGGTGCTTTTTGCCGACGAGCCCTCGGGGAACCTCGACAGCAAGACCAAGGGCGAGCTGCACAAACTTTTCTTCGAACTCCGCGACCGCTTCGGCATCACCATCGTCATCGTGACGCATGACAAGGAGCTGGCCGCGATGAGCGACCGTACGGTCGAAATCCGCGACGGACAGATCGGGTAGGACTATTCTACATAGTACGCCTTATTGGCCGGGATTTCTCCGGTGTATTCAAAGAAACCGAAGGTGGTACCCACCTGACTCATCACGCGCGCATGGGCAGGAGCAGTGGTGTTGACCGAGGTACCCTGGAGGATATTGCCGGTCTCCGGGGTGGCGGTCGCATCGGTCACGGTGAGGGTGACAGAGGACTTATCGGCCATGATCACCACGGCACAGCCGGCGGGGACGATGCTGCCGTCACCGATGAGGTAGAGGGTCTTGTTGCTATTCATCGTGAAGGCCTGCGTGCCGACGGGGAGCCGATAATTTGCTGCCGGATGGTAGAAGGTGGCCCAATACCGCGTCTGGCCGGCCAAGGTGGCTTGGTGGGAGGTGAGCGCATAATTAGTGATAGGCGCAACGCTGGCGGTAACATCCACATTGTCGGCGGGCATGGTGAGTGTTGATTCCTTGATTTTACCCGCGGTCGCGGTAAAGGTGACCTCGTAGCCAGCAGGAACGGTGCCGCCCGTATAGGTTAGAGCAACGCTGGCTCCCTCGATATAGTACTGGGTGGTTCCTTCGGTAGCGCCGTCGTCATACATAGTCACACCGCTCGTCCCCAGCACTGTGCCGCCGCTGCGCGTCAAGCCGACGCCGGTGCTGAGAGTTAGAGCATAGAGGGCATTAACGTATTCTTTAGTGAACACGATAATGTCGTCATCATCTTTTACTCCTTTCTTATCAATAGCGCAGTTACGATAGCTTGACCGGCCGTACGTACCACCGTCCTGATAGCCGACGATGATGTCTCTATTCTTATATGATGTCGCCTTTATATAGGTATTGACGACGTAACAACCGGCCACGTTGCCGCTATTGTAGCCCACGATTCCACCAATATAATTATAGCCATGGATGAGGGCATCGCGTAGGATGACGTTTTTCACGGTACCGCCGCTGCCGATATATCCGAAGAGACCTTGATTGGTATCGTCGTCGGTTGCACCTCCCTTGTGAATGCGGATACCACTGACGGTATGACCCTGGCCATCGAATGTGCCTCTGAAGGGCCTGCCGACACCGCCAATGGCGGTGAAGTTATTCTCACTATTCTCACCATCCCATTGGGAGTTGTGGCTGTAAGCTATGTCGGCGCCCAGTGTGACGAATTGGCCTTCAAAGGTGTGGCTGGCAGCAACGCTCCTGGCAAAGGCCTCCATCTGGGTGGAATTGGTAATGACGTAGGGATTACTGCTTGTGCCGCTGCCCGAGGCGATATCCTCCAAATAAGGGGTCGAGCCGTAGAAGATTTCTATCTTCTTGATGCCGATGCCTTTTGCATACGTACGGGAAAAGCCTTGCGTGAGGCCCCAGTATTCGGCTTGCGTGATAGCTTCAGCTTGGTTCACCACTTGATCGCCATTGGCATTAAAGCCGACGACATTGCCGTGGCCGTCGAAGATCCTTACGTGGTAGAAATACCGCCCGCTACTGAGGGTAAGCGTGGCAGAACCCTGTGCCATAAGGCCGTTGGTGTTGTGAACAAAGATCCGGCTGGTTGAACTGCTCAGCGTGAGCGTAACGCCGTCATCAAGAGTAAAGCTAAGGGAAGCAGTGGAGCCGTCAGTCCACGGACTGGATGAGCTGTTGTAGTGCGTGCTTGGCTTGCCCTCCTCGTAGAAGTAGCCACTGTACTCAGTCTGGCTACTCGGCGAGCCCTCAAAGATGTATGTCTTCGTCCAGTGATCGGCCCACGCCGCCGGCCCCGCCGCGAAGGTGGCAAGGACGAGGATACTTGTCAAGATTGCTTTTGCTTTCATAGCTTACCAAACTTCAGTTGCGGTGCCGCTCTGGGCCAGGTTGGACTTAGTGATGGAGATATTCTGGGCACTGATGAACTTGCCCTGGGCGGTCATCACCTTTCCGGGAATCTTCTTTTCACCCAAGTACAGGGCATTGTCATAGCCAATGACATCAAAGGAATAGGTGTCTCTGATGGTTTCGTCGTCCGCCGGATAGGAGGAACTCACCAGTGTATTACGGAGCGAAACATAAAGCGTGGTCAATGTGCTGGCAGCGTTTACGCAGATGCTGCCGTAGTTATCCGTCCAGTCACTTTTGTTCCAGCTGCGAGAGCGCACAAGCGTGTTGTGGGTACTGCTCACCGTAAAGCCCTTGATGGCAATGGCATCGCCTGTTCCGCCGACCTTGAAACCAAAACGGTACATACTCTGCTGGTGTTGAAAAACGGCTGCATTTTTAACAGTGATGGTTTTTTCTTCTTTGTTCACGGATTGTACCGTGGCGGAGGCCGTGGCGTAGTCAAACTTGGTAGCCAGATCTCCGGTTTCGGATGGCGCCGCGCCGTTCTGTCCAGTGTAGTCCCAGTTGAATCTGGGATAAACCAAGATAAGGATATTGTTTTCGGTCAAACCCATAGTGTCATGCAGTGGTCCGGAAAGCAGGGCCTTGGTGCGGTCACTTTCATCGGCATCAACCGTCAGGATTCCTTTGCGGAGAGCATCACCATTCTTGAACACAGACACCTGCTCCCCGTCCTTCCAGTAGGCGTTGAGTGTGTTGCCGTCCAGGCTCAGTGCCTTGGTTCCTCCGTCATTCCGGGCTTGACCCGGAATCTCTTTGGAAGCCTCCATCGTAAGAAAGTATTTTCCTTCCGGCGTCATCCGCTCTTCGGAGACCATCTCGGGAAGGAGGTCTTCCACCGACTGGCAACCTGCCAGCAGGATGCCCGCGAGGGCGGTAAGAATCAATAGGTTCTTTTTCATAACCGATCCTCCTTAAATGCCAATCATATCACCGTAACCAGGAAGGGTGAACTGGTCGGATGGCGGGGATTGACAGACAATCCCTGAAAACTTCAATTCCAGCACGTTCGTGGCCGGAGTTTCATAGGGCTTCTTTGTTTCCATCGCTATTGATGATTTTTTGTTGTTTCGGTTTCAGATTCCGGGTCAAGCCCGGAATGACGGGCTTCGTCTTTCCTCAACGTCCTTCGGACGGAGATGATCAGCGCCGGGACCCAGACGAGGAGCAGGAGAACGGCGATGACGATGATCAGGATGTTTTGCCAATACATGGGATGAATTTTATCTACAGCAAAGGTACCGAGCATCTTCCGGATACTACTTTTTCTGCGTTTACAGAAATCCATCTGCGTCCAAAAATTGTCCATCTGCGTCAACAATGCTTGTAAACTCCCGGATTTTCGTATAAATTTGCATATGCCCTTCACGCCCACATACCTGTACGGACTGGCGGCGGCGGTCTACGTGACCACCTGCCTGGTGGCGGCGGCGGTGCGCTGGTTCCACATGTGCAAGCCGTACAGCCGCAACCCGGAATACTACTATCCAAGCCGGCCCTACGTGGCGGCGGCGTGGCTCAGTTCCCTCTCCCTGCTGCCCTACGTGCTGAATCCGGCCAGTGCAGACGCGTGGTTCGTGGCACGGCTCTATTTCCTTCCCGTAACGCTCTACCATTTCACGCTGTTGCTCTTCTCGTATTTCGGCAGCGTGATGCAGTGGAAACAATGGCATTGGCCCACCATCCTCTCGGGAGTGCCAGTAGTGGTGGCGCTGCTGGGTGCCGTGGTGCTGGCCATCGTGCCGGGCGACCAGTTGGGCGGAACGGCCCTGTCGCGATTTGTTCTCTATATTCTTGGTCTGCTCATCACGGGGGTGTGCTTTACCTCCATCGCCGTGGTGCGGGTATGGGCCGGGCGCTACGACAACGACGAATTCTCCAACCCCGCCGATTTTCCCGTGACACAAGCCCGGCGCTGGCTGTTCCTCATCGTGCTGAATGCGGTACTCTGCTGGGTAGGTGCGCTCCTCAACAATCAGGCGGTGCTGGCGGTCATCCAATTGCTCATCTCGGTCTCGTGTGTGGTTTTCGTCATCTCAGTGCTGCATCCCAACCGCAACCGGCCCATGGAAGGGTCTTCGGAAGAGGCACCCCGCGCACAGGTCTACCAGCGGACCCTGTCGAAGCAGCGGCAGGCAGAAATCCTCGCCGCCGTGATCACGGTGGTCGAAGAGCAAGAGTCCTATCTCGACCCGCACCTCACCCTGCAGGATGTGGCGGACCGCTGCGGCTACAACCGCACCTATGTTTCCGGCCTGATAAAAAGTGAACTGGGCGGATTCTTCACTTATGTGAACCGCCTCCGCATGGCGCACGCTGACCGGCTTCTGGCGGAGAACCCCGGCATGCCGGTCGGAGAAGCCATCGACGCCGCCGGTTTCGGCTCCTCCACCTCTTATTATAAAATCAAGCGCCAGCTCGAGAGCTAGCCCTTCATTTTTTCGCGCAACCGCTGTCTTTCTGTTCCGTCGGGGACAGAAAGACGGCGATTTTTGACGCATATGGATTTTTGTAAACGCAGACGCACAAAAGTCAGGAGAACAATCTGTAATTTTGCGGGAAAAATAAGGAGTACATCCATGAAAGGAAGCAACATGATGCAGTACACGACGCCCGCCATGCAGATAGTAGAGCTGCACGCGAAAACGGCGATTTGTTCTACCAGCAACAACTCGGTCACATGGACGTATAACAATGATCGATTCAGTCCGGATCAAGGCATAGGCTGGGATCGTCCCGACTACGGTGATCTGGTTAATTTTTAATTCGGGAGGAAAAGACCATGAAAGCAAAACATCTGTTCATCCCCGTCCTTCTGCTGATCCTGGCCGCCTGCGAGCCGGTGGAATTGGAAAACGAATATCAGAGAACCCTCGTCGAGGGCAAAAATTCGGCCGATTCGGTGTATACGCTGACGGTTCAGGCCTTCAAAAACGTGGACACCAAGGCGCTCGACCTTGTGAATGGTGACCAAACGCTGAATACCTATTGGAAAAATGGGGAAAAGGTACAAGTTTTCATAAACGGAAATGGCTACGGTCTACTGGACGTTATTTGTGGTGACGGCAAACCGAAAACCGCTACGCTCTCGGGCACAATCACCTACAATGGATTAAAAGTCGGTGACGTGCTGACCTTGTTGATTCCGAGTCGAAATGATGCTAAATGGGATTATACGGGCCAGAACGGCGTGCTGACGGAAACAGAAGCTTCGATTGAAAAAATGTTCGATTACGCGACGGCGATCCTGACCATCGAGAGCATCGAAGGTACCAAGGTCACCACGACCGGCCCGGCCACTTTCCGGAACGAGCAGAGCATTTATCGCTTCGCTTTCACGAACGCGACTACACCATCGGCTGTCAATGTGAAGAAGTTCACGATCTATTCCTCGAACAACAAGATTTCGAACAGCCTCTCTTTCAATGGCATCAACAAGCAGTGGGAGTCGATGTTCGGCAGCCTGACCGTGACTGCTTCCTCCTCTACGAACAAGCCGCTTTACGTCGCCCTCCGCTACGGCGACTATACCGATAATACCACGGCGCGCGAGGCTGACAATTTCTCTTTCGACGTCATCGACAATGACGCTGCGCTGTACCTGGGCGGAAAAGCCGTCCCCGCCGATAAGCTCGTTTATGGCAAATTCCTCAACACAACCATTAACGTGAGCCAGGTGGTATTAAACCCGAATCAGACGACGCCAGCGACCTCGGTTTGGTAAAACGTGATGAAAGCAAGAACCATCCTTACCGCTGCGCTGACCCTCGCCGCGCTGGTCCTGGCCGACCCGGCGGCATGGGCCGCGACGAAGACGGTGACCCTCTCCGAAGACAACGACATCCCCGTAGGCACCGCCGGACACTGGTATGTGAACATGCTGATTGATAATAGATACGATTACAATTTGACGCTCTCCGCCGATGACCTCGCAGCGGGCAAGAATGTATTCAAGGTGTATGACGACGGCGGCAAGAACGGCAACTATAGCAGGGACGTCCAGTCATATCTCAGCATCACCATACCTGAAGGCTACGGATTTTCTGTAACAGGAACCATCTGTACGGATGCTACCAAAAGCTACGTGAGGTTCAGTGCAGTCGGTCAATATTATTATATCACCGACTTTTTGCGAAGTGACACGGATGGAGAGGTGAAAAGCATCAAACCAGTAATCAGTAGTAACAGCAGCGTTTTGTGGATTACATTCCTTACGTATGACATGCCGACACAGTATGCAGGTCTTGACCTGACCGTGACCATCGTGGACCTGAACACTGACTTCCCCATCAGCACAAGCACTCCCTCCCATGGTACCATTAAAGTGGATAAGGCAAGGGCAAAGTTGGGCGAAACGGTCACCGTGACGCCAACGCCCAGCGCCAATTATTCTACTACAGAGGTGAGTTACACCGTCGACACAACAAAGTATGTCATCGAGCCCAACAACGGCACCTATAGCTTCACCATGCCCGCTGGCGATGTCACCGTCGGTGCGAAATTCCTTGACGAGGTGGGCTATTTATGGGGCGAGGATGCTGACGGCACGGCAGAGAATCCCTACGTCATCAGCAACAAGGCTGGCTGGGACCTGCTGGTGGAGAAATCGACGTATTCCGATTACTTTATCCACGGCAAATACTTCGAGTTGTCTGCCGACATCAGCGGCGTGACAGCGGGTCTTGTGAATTTCACTGGCCATCTGGATGGTAAACACCACAAGATTACGTTTGCTGACGTCGCCGGTGGCATCATCACCAATGGTGTCGTCAATGCCACTTTCAGCAATCTCTCGATGGAAGGCTCCGTGAACTACGACTATGTCTTCAAAGCTGCACCAAGGCTGACCAACTGCTTCGTCAACGTCAGCCGCACCGGCGATGGAGGATTCACAGGACTGTCTTATTACGGTTTTGCCAGCACCAACTGTGCCTACTTGGTCGAAGGTATACCCGCCTTATTCGCTTACGGCGAGGACGTGATTCAACCGACCGGGACCAAAGAGGTAGTCCTTAACGGCGGCGCCACCGCTGTGCGCACCGGCACCGCTATCGGCAATGGCGACGCCACCCTCTATGCCGACGGCTTCAGCTACAACGGCAAGGAATACTTCAAGGAGTACGCCACCGTCACCCTGGGTGCCGACCTGCCCAGCGGCTACTCCCTGACGGGCTACACCGTCACCGGCCCCACCCTCAGCGAGGACTACACCTTCACGATGCCCAGCCACGGCGTCACCGTCACCGCCCACAGCGCCCGCACGGACTATGTGAACCACTGGCAGGCCAGCATGACCATCGACGGCTCCACAGCGGCCAAGGCCTACGTCATCACCACCACCGATGGCCTCAACCTGCTGGCCAGCGAGGTGAACGGCGGCAACCCGTTCGCAGACACGTTCTTCCGCCTCGACGACGACATCGCCTACAGCTACTCCACTGCGTGGAACGACGATGAGAGCTCGGAGAACAACTTTACCTGTATAGGCAAACATGATGGGTGGCGAGAGGGTTCTGAATGGTATAGTGACAATAAACAATTCAGCGGTCACTTCGACGGCCAGAGCCACACCATCAGCGGCATCCGCATCTTCTTCATGGACGCCATATCAACCATTGACGGCGGTTACAGCGGTCTCTTCGGCTCTGTTAGCGGAGACGGCACCGTGAAGGACATCGTGCTGTCCGACGCCCGCATCACCGGCTATACCGCCACCGGCGGCATCGTGGGTGACAACAAAGGCACCGTCAGCGGCTGCACCGTCAAGAGCGACGTCACCATCTTCGCTATACAGAACGGTTCCAATTACCACGGGAGCATTGTGGGCTACAACACAAGCAGCAGCACCGTCAGCGGCTGCAGCAGCTCTGCCCGCATTACCGTTAAGGGCGATGTCACTGACGTCATCGGTTTCGGCGGTATCGTGGGCCTAAACTACGGCGCCATCCAGGACTGCACCGCCGCAGGCGTCGTTATTGCTGCAGTCGATGGTGCCGGCGCCATCGTGGGCAGCAACCGCACTAGTGCCACCCTCAGCGGCAACACCTACCACAGCAGCCTCGTGGGCACCGACGCCTTCAACATCGGCGTGGGCAAGCAATACGACAGTTCAACGACCTACACCTCCGGCGACAAGACCGGCGCCATGCTCGACGACTCGAAGCTCTGGCTCTTCGACAACCGCGACAACACAGCCATCATCGCCGCCTACGCCGCCGCCAACAAGAGCTACACCGTTACCCTGAAGGGCCGCACGCTCTGGAAGGACGGCGACTGGAGCACGCTCTGCCTGCCGTTCAACCTCGATGCCTCGCAGGTCAGCAGCCTCCTCGCTCCCGCGGGGCTGAGGACGCTCAGTGGCAGCAGCTTCCAGGACGGTACGCTGACGCTGAACTTCTCCAATGCCACTACCATTGATGCGGGCAAGCCCTACCTCATCAAGTGGGACAGCGGCGATGCGATCGTCAATCCCGTATTCACCGGCGTCACCGTTAGCGCGACGTCCTCGCCCGTGGAGGCTTTGTACGCCGACTTCATCGGCAATTACGATTTGTTCTCCATCAATAGTGAGAATAAGGGCAATGTCCTTTATGTGGGCCGGGGCAATACGATAGGATTTTCGAAAGAGGACCGCACGCTGAATGCTTTTGGTGGCTATTTCGTGGTCAAGGGGGACGCGCAGGGAGCCACTACGCAAGCCATTATGGACTTTGGCGACGGTACCAACACCCTTTCCCTCACCGCCCGCCAGGCCACCTACGCGGGTCAGACGCGGTACTGGGCTACGTTCTACCATCCTAACTATAATTACAAGCTCCCGGCTGGCGCCCAGGCGTTTACGATGGACACCGCACACGCACTCTACTGTGTAGGCGACGGCAGCATCGTCCCCGCCGGTTGCGCCGTGGTGATTGTAGCGGACGCTGCGTCCCTGACACTGACGATGACCGGCAGCAGCGCGACACCGAAAAACGGTAACATCCTCCAGGGCACCTCCACCGCCACGGCGGCCCCTGCCAAGGCATACGTGCTAAGCAAGGAAGGGGAAACCTTCGGCTTCTTTAAATTCACCGGAACCATCCCGGCCAACAAAGCTTACTATGTGGAATAGAATATATACCTCCGTGCTGCTTTTCGCCGCGCTGACCCTGGCCGGCCCGGCGGCCTGGGCTACGACCATCACCAGGACGTATCTTTTCAGCGGCGGAACTGCTGGAAGTAATACTACATTCCAGGGCTACTTCTACGAGGAGGGCATTCCGAATGCGCACTACACGTGCTTTGCAGACCCGTCGCCGTGGACCTATGGCACCACCGCCAGCATCCAAGCCACCCTGGCCAATGGCATCACCATAAACATCGCCAGCTCAAGCAACAAAATCGGGGTTCTAAACGGTCTTGTCGTGGAGGGCGACGTCACCGTCACGGTAAGCGGCGGCTCAAACTACTATATCTGGCGCGTCGCGTTGTATCACTCCTCCAACGAAGCGGCCTTCAACCAGACCAACTGGGGTGCCAATGTGGAAAGCACCCACACGTTCAGCAAGACCATCAGCGCAGGTTCCTTCTATAAGCTGGTCATCACCTACTCCACGGATGACATCTACCTCATCAATGATTCCTCCACCACCATCAGCGGTGTGGAGAACGAGTATCCATATACGGGCTCCCCAATATCGCCAGAGCCTGTGGTGGTCTGCAACGGCAGAACACTCACAAAGGAGAATTACAGCATCTCCTATTTATACTTCATTTACCCGGGCACGGCCACCCTTTTAATCACGGGCAAAGGCCTCTTTCATGGTTCTGTATCGAAGGACTTCGACATTGTCGACCCCCAATTGGTATGGTCGGCCGGCAGCACTGTTCAGTTAACGGAGAACAGGATCACGATGAATCCCATCCTCGTGACGGGTACAGGTAACGTGACGCTTGGGATTGCAGACGGCGTGACACTGAAAGCGGAAAGAGGCATTATCATCGACGCCGGCGCGACGCTGACCGTGGAAGGCCCAGGCTCGCTGATGGTTTCTAACAAAAAGGGAGAAGATGGCACCAATGGAGGCAATGGCTACGATGGCGGCAATGGGAGCCCCGGCAGTACGGGCGTCATCGGATCGCTCATCGTCAATGGCGGTACGGTCGATGTCACGGGCAGTTCGGGTGGCGCTGGCGGCGCTGGCGGCTCTAACGGCAGTGATGAAGTCCACTACAGATGCGGCAACGCCGGATCCGGCGCTGATGGTGGAGCGGGCATTGACGGCTCGCTGATCGTCTATGACGGAACCGTCACCATCGAAGGCGGTACTGGCGGTGCTGGTGGCGCCGGCGGCTCGTCAGTCATTCGTAGTGGAGCGGTTGGAAATGGGGGCAACGGTGGTAATGGCGGCCTGGGTATCACGGGCTCGATGACCGTCTATGGCGGAACTGTCAATGTCACAGGCGGTGCGGGGGGTGCCTATGGCCTTTGCGGCACAAGCTCCTTTGGTAGCTTCGGAGGTAAGTCGGGCAAGGCCGGCTCGGACGCCCAAGCTCTCGGGGAGAAGGTATACTGCACAGCACCTAACTATGTCATCCGGGAGAGCGAAAGCTACTACATCGGGTGGACAGACCTGGCCTCGGGCAGTCACAGCTTGAAACGCTACATGCAGGTATATGAGATCAGTAAGGTTACCGTCACGGCCCACAAGGGCACATTCGCAGGCCAGACGCGCTACTGGGCAACGTTTTACCATCCCACTTCGACATTCCAGCTCCCTGCTGAAGCACAAGCCTTCAGGGTGGGTTCCAAGGGGCCCGACTACGTTCTTTACCGTTTGTTTGAGAGCTCCATCATCCCCGCCGACTACCCCGTGGTCATCATGGTTGAATCTTCTTCTACCAACGATTCCATCGAAATCACCCTGACGAAAACAAGCCCCAAGCAGTCCAAGAGCGGGATACTCAGGGGCACCTCCACCCCCACCGCCGCCTCCAGCCTTGTCACCGGCAACGAGAAAGTATATGTGCTGAGCAGGGACGCTGACGG
>CACZWU010000019.1 GCA_902784965.1 uncultured Bacteroidia bacterium
GCTGCCGGTGCCCGGAGTAAACTGGTTGCGGTTCATGAAGATCATCAGGCCGAGGGCGAGTTCCGCCACGGCGTTGGAGTTCTGGCCCGGGGTGTTCATGGCGACTACGTTGTGCGCGGTACAGGCGGCCAGGTCGAGGTTGTCGAAACCGGCACCGGCGCGTACGACGATCTTCAGCTTTTTGGCTGCCTCGACGACTTCGGCGGTCACCTTGTCGGAGCGGACGATGAGGGCGTCGGCATCGGCGACGGCGGCCAGCAGTTCAGCGGTTTCGGTGTATTTTTCGAGCAGGGCGAGGGTGTGGCCGTTTTCTTCGGCGATCCGGCGGATCCCGTCGACGGCTGCCTTCGCGAAAGGTTTCTGCGTTGCGACTAAAATTTTCATATTGAATGGGATTGATGGCTTTTTGTCTCGGGATATTCCTTTCTGAAACGTCTCGCGAGCGAGACCCCTCCCTAAAATCAGCGAGCTGATTTTGGGCCCCTCCCTCTTACAATGCCGAGGGTGGCATGGTTTCATAAAGGAATATCCCTCGCCTGTAAAGCCATATTACTATTTGTGAAGTTTTTCGAATTCGCGCATGCAGTCGATCAGGGCCTGGACGGCTTCTTTCGGGCAAGCGTTGTAAATGGAGGCGCGGAAGCCGCCGACGCTGCGGTGGCCCTTGATGCCCACCATGCCACGCTCTTTGGCGAAGGCCATGAACTCGTCCTGAAGCGCCTCATAGCCCGGAGCCATTACGAAGCACACGTTCATGATCGAACGGTCTTCCTTGGCGGCGGTACCGACGAAGAGCGGGTTGCGGTCGATCTCGTCGTAGAGCATCTGTGCCTTCTCGACGTTGATCTTGTGCATCACCTCGAGGCCACCGATGCCCTTGAGCCACTTGAGGGTCTCGGTCATCACGAAGATCGGGAACACCGGCGGGGTGTTGAACATCGAGCCGCCGTCAATGTGGGTGCGGTAGTCGAGCATCGTCGGGAGGTAGCGGGAGACCTTGCCGAGGATGTCTTTGCGGATGATGGCGAAGATCACACCGGCGGGGCCCACGTTCTTCTGTGCACCGCCATAGATGAGGGCGTACTTCGAGACGTCGACCGGACGGCTCATGATGTCACTCGACATGTCGGCGACGAGGTTCACCGGGCAGTCCATGTCGTATTTGATCTCCGTGCCGTAGATCGTGTTGTTGGTGGTGATGTGGAAGTAGTCGAGGTCTTTCGGGATCTCATAACCCTTGGGAATGTAGCTGTAGGTCTTGTCGGCCGAGGATGCGATGCAGATGGCATTGCCGATGCCCTTGGCTTCCTTGAGCGCCTTCTTGGCCCAGACACCCGTCTCCAGGTAGCCGGCCTTGTTCTCGAGCAGGTTCATCGCGACATAGAGGAACTGGAGCGAAGCGCCGCCGCCCAGGAAGATCACCTCGTAGTTGTCGGGAATGTTGAGGAGCTCCTTCCAGAGTGCGCGGCACTCGTTCATCGTCTCCTCCCACTCTTTCGAACGGTGAGAAACAGATATGACCGGCATGCCGGTCCCTTTGAAATCTTGCAATGCAGCGATTGCCGCGTCGATGGCCTGCTGGGGCAGTACGCACGGCCCTGCGTTGAAATTGTAAGCTTTTTTCATAAAGATATAATAGTGTTAATGGTGTTTTTGTACAAATTCGTAACCGCAATTCGCAAATATAATCAATTTATTTGACAAAATGCCAATTGTTTGCGAAACTCTTCAATTTGTGAGAGACGCACCCGGGCCGTGAGGGTGCAGCGCAGGTCGAATGCCTGCTTCGAGGGGGTGATGTCCATGTCTTTGAGCACTTTCATCACATCGTTCATCTGCAGATAGTCGAAGGTCAGGGTGAAGGTTTCGCCCGCCACTTTCTCGATGATGCTGGCGTTCGCGATGGCGTCCTGCGTGGCGCTTTTATAGGCCCTGATGAGCCCCGGAACGCCGAGTTTCGTGCCGCCGAAATAGCGCACCACCACCACGAGGATATCGCTCAGCCCGTTGCTCAGCAGCTGCCCGTGGATGGGCCTTCCCGCCGTAGAGGAGGGCTCTCCGTCGTCGTTCATCCGGTAGGGCTCGCCCGTGAGCCCGAGACGCCAGGCGTAGCAGTGGTGCCGGGCGTCGAAATACTCCTTCCGCACCTCTTCGAGCAGCCGCTTGGCCTCTTCTTCCGTTTCCACGGGGTAGGCGAAAGCCAGAAACTTGCTGCCCAGCTCTTTATAGATGCCCTTGGCAGGTGCGGCGATGGAACGGTAGGTGTCGGAAATTGCATTCATCGAGTAAATGTAAGAAAATTTTTGTTAAATTTGTGTTATGGTATATCAATTCAGAGCTACGATTCCCGAAAGCAAGGTCTTTTACCGGGTCTATGAAATCAAGGGCGAAATGACGCTGTTCCGCTTCAACAGCTACATCACCGACAACCTGGGCTTCTCGCCCGACCAGATGGTGATTTTCGAAGGCTACGACGAGAAAGGGACGCTGTGCAGCGAATATGGCCTCTTCGATACGGGCGACGGTGCCATGGACACGGTCACCTTCGACAAGGTACTCGCACGCGGGGAGAAAGAGCTGCACTTCGTATTCGACCTGCGGAACGACCGCTTCATCCGCCTGGTCCTTGAAGGGGAGACGGACTATCTTCCGATGCGGGCCTATCCGGCGCTGGTTGAGGAGAAGGGACAGAATCCCGACCAGTTCCGCGTACGCTATGAAGAAGAACCGGTCGTGCCCAAGCTGCACCCTGTCCGCGACGACAAGTTCGCCGCGCTCGACGACGAGGATCTCGATGACGAAGATCTCGACGATCTCGATGACGACGAGGATGAAGACAAGATGTACGATGAGGGGGAGGGAGAGGAACTCTACGACGAGGGCGAAGACAAAACCAGGTAAGCCCGCATGCCCACACTGCACGTCATACTGGGACCGACCGCGGTCGGCAAGACCGACTATGCCATCGCCGAGGCGCTCCGCGTCGGCTCGCCGGTCGTTTCGTGTGACTCTCGCCAGTTCTACCGCGAGATGCGCATCGGCACCGCCCGGCCCGATGCGGCGCAGCTGGCGGCCGTGCGGCACTGTTTCATCGCAGACCGCAGCGTGACCGAACCCTGTTCGGCGGGCGCTTTCGAACTCGAGGCGCTGGCCTTGCTCGACGACCTTTTCAAGACACACGACACCGTGGTGATGGCCGGTGGATCGGGGCTGTACATCGACGCCCTTTGCAACGGGCTCGACGATTTCCCGGAAGCGGACGCGGAGCTACGCGCACAGCTGTCACAGCGCCTGCGCGACGAGGGCGTGGCCGCGCTTCGCACCGAACTCCGTATCCTCGACCCCGAAAGCTATGCATCCATCGACCCGGCCAACGGCCAGCGCATCGTCCGCGCCCTGGAAGTGACCATCGCCACGGGCCGCAAATATTCAGACTGGAAGACGCATCCCGCCAAGGAACGCCCTTTCGCCATCGTCAAGACAGGCCTTACGCGGCCCCGTCCCGAACTCTACGCCCGCATCGACGCCCGCGTCGACCAGATGATGGCGGAAGGCCTCCTCGAAGAAGCCCGCTCGCTGCTCCCGTACCGCGACGCTCCGGCCCTCAATACCGTGGGATACAAGGAATTATTCGCTTTCTTCGACGGCGCCTATGACCTCCCCGAAGCCGTCCGCCTCATCAAGCGCAACACGCGCCACTACGCCAAAAAACAGCTCACCTGGTGGGCGCGCGACCCGGAAATCCATTGGGAGGAGTTGTCGTAAGTCCGGGTTACAGATTAATAAACTCCCCGCAGCTCCAGAGTGTCGTTATCTCGGTGAAGGAGCCGAAAATGCCGGTTCCGCCGCGGATGTTCGAGTAGATGTTGCTGTTGTCGTAGATGCCGACGATGTCGGTGCCGGTTTCGTGCAGGAGCCGGTACTGCTCCACGGAACGCAGGTAGCGGTCATATTCGTAGTTCGGGATGAGGAAGCGCAGTCGTCCCACATGGCCTTTGGTCACCCATTCGCATTCCGCCGGGTCGTAGGGATAGCCGATGATGGTATAGTACATATCTTCTACGATATGGTACTGCTCAAATGGAATGAAAAGATCGCTGTACCCTGCGATATAGCGTCCCTTGAAGTCGCCCGCGAAGCAAAGGGTGTCGCTCATCGCCAGCCTGGGGAAGCGGATATACCGGGCGTGCAGCGGATTCCCCACCACTTCGGGGAAGGCTTCCAGGATCTCCGGGGTGGCGCAGTGCGTGAAGCTCTGCCCGGTCAGGTTGAAGGCGTCCGCCAGTTCTTCGTGGTTCGAGGTCAGCTCTTCCTCGATAACCCAGCTGTCCGATGCGTCGGACCAACGCTCCATGTAAACCCAGACCGGATTGTTTGCCTGGATGGAGTAATAGGCTCTCCACTTCGAAAAAGAATAGTCTTTCCCGTGCAGCCGGAGATAGGCCCAGTCCGTCGTGTCTACGGGTCCGACATGGCGGTAGGAAAGGGTGGGCTTATCGGGTATGGACGTATAGGCTGACAGCGTATCGCCCCGGGGCAGGAACACCTCCAACTGATAGGAGGACCGCTCTTCCAGCTCGGGAAGCTCCCATTCTCCGTTCCCCACGGGAACAAAATCGTCCAGGGGCTCGTACACCTTCTTTTGCTCATTCCAGCCGGAGAGGACCACGCGGGCATCGTTGATGCCCCTGAAATCGTCCGTGCCGGAAGGGGAGACATAGCCCAGAAGCAAGTGCTGCGCACCGTCGGGGGTCAGCAGGCAATGCACCCAGGGGATATCGACGGTCTCACCGGTTTTCAGGTCGACCGGCTCGTAACAGGAGACCGCCGAAAGCCCGGCCAGCAGGAGCAGAATGGCGGATACGGTTGAAGCGCTTTTCATAATTCAATCGTGTATTTGAGGCTGGGCATGATGGGGAACAGGGAAACCTGATTCCAGGCCTTCGCGTCGCTGTCGTAGCTGAGCATCGAAGGGTTGTGCCGGTTCAGGACGTTGAAGATGCCGAGGGTCAGGCTGTGCCGCAGCGGACGGGCGCTGTCCCGGCCGGTGGTAAAATCGAGCTTATAGCCCAGGTCGAGGCGGATGTAGAGCGGCATCGGCCAGTTGTTGGGGTGCGTGAAGTAGTCGAGCACCACTTGGCCGTCGGGCATGTAGCCGGGGTACTGGCCGGCCGCGACGGTTTCCCAGTGGCCGCTCTGCAGCGTGAAGCCGGCGCTGATGCCCTTCCACTGCGCGTTGGCGTTGAGGATGTGGCGCCGGTCGTAACGGGTCGGGAACGGACGGCCTTCGTGGATATAAGGGAAGGTGCGGTCCGTTTTCGACCAGGTATAGGCCAGGCTCCACTCGGCGCCCGCTTCGGGCAGGAAGCCTTCGTAGAGGAACTCGGCTCCGAAGGACGTGCCTCCGCCCACCTGTACGTGGTCGCTCCAGCCCTGTGCCGCAGCGGTGAACATCGTCATCGCGTCGGTGTAGTAGACGAGGTTGTCCATCTTCTTGTAATAACCGCCGAGGGTCACGGCGTGGCCGCCGAAAGCGGTGAAGATGCCGCCGTACACCTGTCTTGCGCGTTCCGGCAGCAGCAGGCTCGTGCTCGGGACCATCAGGTCTAGCGACCAGCCGAGCGGCGTTCCCTCGAGCGTATGGTCGAACTGCGTGCGGTCGTCCCACGTCGCCTCGATGCCGAGACCGCTGATAATCTGCCATTTGGCCCGGGCGCTGAACTCCCAGGCGAAGCCCTCGTAGCGGTCCTGCGTCCGCTCCGTATTGTTCTTGTAGTAGTTGCCGCGGACGTTGGCCATCAGGTTCACAGGGCCGAAATTGAATTCCATCTCCAGGAAGCCGCTGGTCAGCGTCGGATGGCTCCGGCTCTCGGTGAACGGCGCGTCCTCGATGATCTTGATCTTCGATTCGGAGGTCTTCGCGGCGGCGGGGCTCATCTCGCCGTGCTGGAACCGCAGGCCTTCTGACACGAGGAAACGGCCGTTGAAGAAGCTGTGTTCCGCCGTCACGCCATAGACCTGCTCGTTGATCTTCGACTGCAACTGCAGGAAACTCTCGTCGCCGCGCACCACGGCCGCGTGCTCCATCCGGTTCTTGAAGTGATTGTAGGAGATGTCGGCGCGGATCGTCGTCACAGGCAGCGTGAAGCGATAGGACAGATGGCCCACGGCGTTCTCCCAGCCCAGCGTGTACTCCGCGCCCGGAAAACCGATGGTATAGCCGTCGCGGCTGCCAAAGCCCGAGAGGGTCAGCTCGTGCTGCGGCGCGACCTGCCACTGCGCCTTCAGGTAGAGGTCGCCGACGCCCAGCCGCAGCGAAGGCATCCTTCCCTGCTTGTCAAAGCCCTTCTTCAGCAGGTTGTACTCCAGCCCGAAGGGCGACCAGCGGCCCGATACCATCACTGCCGCCTTGTCTTTCACGATCGGGGCGGTGACCGTAGCGCCTATGAACGTGTTTGAAAC
The DNA here is from genome assembly GCA_902784965.1 of uncultured Bacteroidia bacterium. Classification (GTDB taxonomy): domain Bacteria; phylum Bacteroidota; class Bacteroidia; order Bacteroidales; family UBA932; genus Cacconaster. The sequence continues at coordinate 6,463 of CACZWU010000019.1, forward strand.
CGACGCCTCACCGCCGAATGGGCGGCCCGTCAGACGGGGCGAATGGAGGGCGACGTGGCTGGCCGTCAAGCCGCCCTGCTCGCCGCCGAAGCCGCCGACACAGAAGTCCATCGTCGCGATGGCGTTGGAAGGCACGGCCGTGGTCAGGCCCAGCAGATGGCTGAAGCCATATACGCGCACGCCGTCGAGCGTGAAGAGATTGCTGCCGAGGTTGCCGCCGCGGGCGAAGATGGCCGAGAAGCCTTCGGCGCCCGAGGAAACACCCGGACGCGTCATCGCAAACTTCAGCGGGTCGTTTTCTCCGACGGGACTCAAGACCTTGCCGCGCAGGGCCTTCATATCGGTGGTGAAGGTGCCGGGGAGTTGCTCGCCGGGGCGGCGGACCGCCGTCTTGACAGCCGGCGAAATGGTGTCGATCTTCATCGAGGCACGCAGCGTATCGGTCCGGGCCGGCAGCGTCTGCTCCGTAGGCGCCTGCGCCGGCCGTTTGACCTTGCCGGGCGTGAGGACCACGTAATCCCGCTTGATCTCCCAGTTGATGCCCGTGTTGCGGAACACGGCGGAAAGGTTCTGCCGCAGGCTCAGGCGGGCCTGGACGTGGGTGGGCGCCGGCTGGTCGACGGGCAGACCGGCGTCATACACGAAATGGACGCCGTACAGGCTCTCCATGCGCGCCATCTGCCCGCGCAGCGTCCCTGACGACTGCGCGGAAGCCGTCACCGACAACAGGAACAGTGTCAGCAGCAGGATCCGGCGCATCATTCGATGGAAATTTTGATGTCCAGCGCTTCCTCGATCAGCGAGACGATGAACGCGACGTCATCGTCCGGGAAGGTACCGGTCAGGTGCTTGTCCGTGGCCGGGGCCTTGAGGGTGCAGTGGTAGTACGCGGACAGTTCTTTCAGAACCTGGTCGAGCGGCGCTTCGTTGTAGACAAACACGTGCGTCGTGGCGACGTCCGGGTTGAGGACGGCCGGCAGTTCAGCAGGCGCCGGCTCCTGCGCGGCGCGGATCCAGGTGCGGATGCCGTAGCCGGCCGCGAAGACCAGCGCGATGGAGGCGGCCGCGGCAGCGGCCGTCATCCACCAGCGCCGGCGTGTCGTTCCTGTGTTCGTTTCGTGGAAGCTCGCAATCGCCTTCCTTGTATCATAATGCCGCTTGTCGTAGCGCCGGGCTACGAAGTCGAGGTCTTTGTCGTTGAATTCCGTCATAGCAGGATGCTTTTACACCCTTATGACGGACGCGGCCTCAAAAGTGACTACTCACCAGAGAAGCATTTTGAAGAAATCCTGTTCTGCGCCGGTCCGGAGCGTATGAAGGGCTTTGGTCAGCTGGTTGTGGACCGTGCTTTCGGAGATGCCCATCTTTTGCGCGATCTCGGCATACGAGAGCCCGACGCGCTTGTTCAATAAGAGGATTTCGCGCCTGCGCGCGGGGAGCCGGTCGATGGCCGTCCAGAGCCTCGCCCAGATGAACGAGCGGTCGACCACCTCTTCATCCGGAACGTCTTCCTGCAAATGCTCCAGGTTGACAATCGCGTCCTGGCCGCTTTTGCGGAGCGCGTCGATGCAGCGGTTGTGTACGATCCGATAGAGATAAGCCTTCGGCGAATCGGGTGCCTGCCCGGCCCTGCTCTTCTCCCAGAATGTCACAAACGCCCCCTGGACGATATCTTCGACATCGTCGGCATCGCGCAGGTACCGCGCCGCATACAGGCAGAGCGGCCGGTAGTACAGGCGAAACAGGCTGTCGATGTCTTTCTGGTCCATCATAGGAATAGATGCACAAATATACGAAATGTTGAGTCGTCAGTCTATTTCGCTTCGGGCTCCAGATTTGCCCGGAGCTCGCTGAATAGGGGGAAGAGGCTCGCCCCAGGCGGGCCCCGTTAGTTCCCGACTTCTGACAGGAATTTGATGCGCACCAGGCGGACTTCCTCTTCGGTGTAGTCACCGCCGAGTTCCTTGAGGGCGTCGGTCACCGAGTCGGTGGCCGCCTCTTCGCGGAAGTAGTCGTAGATGTCGTTCGCCTTGTCTTCGTCGATGGTCTGGCGGATGTAGTAGTCGATGTTGAGGCGGGTGCCGGAGGCTACGATCGATTCGATCTCCGTGAGCAGTTCCTCGAAGTCCATATCCTTCGTGCGCGCGATATCTTCGAAGGGAAGCCGACGGTCGATGCTCTGGATGATATAGACCTTGTTGGCCGAACGGTTGACCACCGATTTGACCACGAAATCGTCGGGACGGATAATGTCGTTTTCTTCCACGTATTTGGCAATCAGCTCGATGACGGGCTTGCCGAATTTGCGTGCCTTGCCCTCGCCCACACCCTGGCAGGCCTTGAGTTCATCGAGTGTCACCGGATACTGGATAGACATGTCCTCTAGGCTCGGGTCGGTAAAGATGACCCAGGCCGGGAGGTTCATCTTGCGGGAGAGGTCTTTCCGTACGTCCTTGAGCATGGCCAGCAGCGTCTGGTCGCCGCCACCGCCCGCGTTCTGGCTGTGCTTGCCGGCGCCGATCACGGGCTCGTCGTCATCGTCGTCCTCGCCCTCCACGAATTCACGGTCTTCGGTAAGCAGCAGTTCCGTGGGATGCTCGTAGAACGCCTTGCCGGCCGGCGTGACGAGGATCAGGCCGTAGCGCTCGATATCCTTGTCAAGCAGATGCAGGATCAGGCCCTGGCGGATGACCGCGCTCCAGAAGCGCACGCCCTTGTCGCGGCCGAAACCGAAGAGTTCGTGGTGATGATGGTTGTACGACTTGATGATCGAGTTGTTCACGCCCGCCAGGATGTTGGCCAGATGGTCGGCCTTGAACGCTTCCGGGAGCGAGAGGATGAGCTCGATGACGGTACACATCTCTTCCTGTCCATCGAACTGCTTCTTGGGATAGAGGCAGTTGTCGCACATGCCGCAGTTCGCCTCGGGATAATCCTCACCGAAATAGTTCAGCAGGATCTTGCGGCGGCACTGGTTCGACTCGGCATAGGAGACGGTCTCCATAAGCAGCTGCTTGCCGATCTCCTGCTCGGAAATGGGCTTGCCCTGCATGAATTTCTCCAGCCGGAGAATATCCTTGTAACTGTAGAATGCGATGCACTGGCCTTCCTGCCCGTCGCGGCCTGCGCGGCCCGTCTCCTGATAATAGCCCTCCAGGCTCTTGGGGATGTCGTAGTGGATGACGAAGCGTACGTCGGGCTTGTCGATACCCATGCCGAAGGCGATGGTGGCCACGATCACGTCGACTTCCTCCATCAGGAAGGCATCCTGGTTGTGGGCACGGGTGGCGGCGTCCATGCCGGCGTGGTACGGCAGTGCCTTGATGCCGTTGACGGTCAGCAGCTGCGCGATCTCCTCCACTTTCTTGCGGCTCAGGCAGTAGATGATGCCGCTCTTGCCGGGATTGTCCTTGATGAACTTGATGATCTCACGCTTGGGATTCGACTTGTCGCGGATCTCGTAGTAGAGGTTCTCCCGGTTGAACGACGACTTGAACACCTTGGCATCGAGCATGCCGAGGTTCTTCTGGATATCCGACTGCACCTTGGGCGTGGCCGTGGCCGTGAGCGCGATGATGGGCGCCCGGCTGATCTGGCCGATGATCTCGCGGATGCGGCGGTATTCCGGGCGGAAGTCATGGCCCCATTCGGAGATACAGTGCGCCTCGTCGATGGCGTAGAAAGAAATCTTCAGCTGTTTGAGGAGCTGGATGTTCTCTTCCTTGGTCAGCGACTCCGGCGCGACGTAGAGCAGTTTGGTGACACCCGAGAGGAGGTCGGCCTTGACTTCGGCGATCTGCGACTTGTTGAGCGAGGAATTCAGGAAATGGGCGATGCCTTCCTTGTTCTGGATGAAACCGCGGATGGCGTCGACCTGGTTTTTCATCAGGGCGATCAGGGGGGAGATGACGATGGCCGTGCCGGGGAGGCAGAGGGCGGGCAGCTGATAGCAGAGCGACTTGCCGCCGCCCGTAGGCATCAGCACGAAGGCGTCGCCGCCTCCGATCAGGTGCTTGATGATGTCTTCCTGGTTGCCTTTGAAGGCGTCCCATCCGAAAAATTCCTTAAGCTTGTCGTGCAGATCTTGCGAAGTAACGTTCATACCACTAAATTACGAAAAAATTTCAGATATCCCATAGTTTCTGAAAAAAATTTCGAACTTTTGCTATCTTTGCGGCTCCAAAAGGGATACGTTTAACAATCAATCACATATGAAAAAGATCTTTTCCGTCGCAGTCATCTGCGCTTTCGCCGCCCTGATGCTTGCATCATGCGACAAGAAAACGGCCGAGGGCTCCCAGCCCGCCGGCATCTCCAAGTCGGACATCGACTCCGTGAGCTACATGATCGGTTATTCCACCGGTATGCAGATCGTCCAGAGCAACTTCGGTCCGCTGAGCACCAACGCCATCATCAAAGGCATCATCGACGCCAACAAGGGTGTCGAGGTTGACTATACCACCTTCCAGAACGTGGTGAACGGTTTCATGGAGAAACGCATGGAAGCCGTCGCAACCGAGAATGCTGCCAAGAGCGAAAAGATGCTGTCCGCCAATGCCAAGAAGAGTGGCGTGATCACCACCGAATCGGGCCTGCAGTACCAGATTGTCCGCGAAGGCGCCGGTGTGAAACCGGGCGAACGCGACACGGTCGAAGTCAATTACGAGGGCAAGAACCTCGCCGGCAAGGTGTTCGACTCCTCCTACGAGCGCGGTGCCACGGCCAAATTCCCGCTCAACGGCGTGATCAAAGGCTGGACCGAAGGCCTGCAGTATGTGGGTGAAGGCGGTGAGATCATGCTTTGGATCCCTGCCGACCTGGCCTATGGCGACCGCAACGTCGGTTCCGACATCGGCCCGAACGAGGCCCTCACCTTCAAGGTGGAGCTCATCTCGGTCAGACCCTACGTGGAGCAGCCTGAAACCGAAGAGTAATCAGGATCAAAATGACAAACCGGGGAGCAGAATCAGCGATTCTGCTCCCCGATCGTTTATCCGCAGTAATAGAACTTCCGGACCATCTCAGCCATCTTCTTGGGATCGTTGGTGGCTTCGTGGCGGATGTGCTGGTCTTTGAAGGTCTTGAGCTTGGCAATGGTGCCGTCGATGAGGCTGGGGGAGAAGATGCCGTCTTTCTCATAGAGGGCACGGTTCTTCTCGAGGCAGAGGGCCGACTCGTGGCAGGAGGCGGGGAGCTGCTCCAGCGAACGGAGGAGCGCCTCGTTCTTCTTGTCGTGGATGTTCACGTCGACATAGGTCTTTTCGGCGACTTCCAGGGCGTCGGGCATCTCGAAGCCCGTGCGGGCCGCCGTCACCAGGCCGGCGAGCATGTCGTAGATGTCGGCACTGCCGTCGCCGGAACGCATCTCCACGGTCTGCTTGTCGGGAACGACGAAATCTTTCGGATCCTCCAGCGGATTGGCGAGGGCGCACATGCTGTGGCCGACACTCCAGCCCAGCGGCACGCGCACGAGCACCGAACGGTTGCGGTCGCCCCAGCAGACGCTGGTTGGAGCTTCCTGATGCGGCACCAGCCGGAAATAGGAGGTCGGGTTGGTGTTGCCGAAGGCGGTCAGCGACGAAGCGAACTTCATGTAGCCCGCGATGGCACGGCGGGCATCGTCGGAGAGCGAACCGTCCTTGATCATCACCGAACGGTCGCCCTTCATCATCCGGGTGTGGAAATGCAGGCCGCTGCCGGCCTTGCCCGTGGTGATCTTCGGGGCAAAAGTGATGTCGAGGCCGTATTCATAGGCCAGGGCCCGCAGGATCCATTTGGCCATCAGCAGCTGGTCGGCCGCCGATTCCACGGGATTGACCAGGAACTCGATCTCGTTCTGCTCGTAGATCTTCCCGTCGAGGGTGAAGTTGCCCACCTCGCAGTGGCCGTACTTGATCTGTCCGCCCACTTCGGCGATGCAGCGGATGGCGTCGGCACGGAACGCCTCGAACTTGGCAAACGGCGTGGATTCGTGGTAACCGTGCTGGTCTTCGGCCGGGAAGCGGTCGTCATCGTCGGCAACGATGTAGAACTCCAGCTCGCCCATGGCTTCGAAACGATAGCCAGTGCGCTCCTGGAAGGCCTTGTGGGCCTTGCGGAGCGTGAACTCAGGCGCACTCTCGAGCGGAAGGCCGTCCTTGGTGAAATAGCTGCAGAGGAAGCCCACGGTAGGAATCTCCTGGAAGGGATCGACATAGGCGGTGCTGAAACGCGGAATCACATAGAGGTCGCTGCTGTCGGCGGCGATGTAGGGGAAGAGGCTGGAGCCGTCGACCCGCTCGCCGTAGGAAAGGATGGTGTCGAGGTACTGCCGGTTGGTGACCGGGAAGTTGAGGGTCTTCAGGCGCCCGTCGGCCGCCACATAGCGGAAGTTGACGATGCGGACCTCGTGACGGACGATGTAGTCTTCGAGGTCTTTCTTGGTGAAGTCCTTCGGTTCCTTTCCGATGGCCTGGACCAGTGGATTGATGTTATATTCGCAGAATTGGCTCATAATTGCTAATAATTTGTTACATATTCTTACAAAGATAAGTGAAAAATTCGAAAATTCGTATCTTTGCGGCACAAGCAAGCGCCATGGGGTCCTTCAAACGCGTCCTGTCCTATGCCCGGCCGCTGCGCCGTTACTGGCCCGGCTACCTGTTGCTCTCGATCCTGTCGGTGGTCTTCGGCGTGGTCAACTATGGCCTGCTGGGTCCGCTGCTGACTGTCTTGTTTGACAATGAGGCGGCTGCGGCCGCCTGCCCGCGGCCCGAGTTCTCCCTGTCGATCTCGTTCTTTACCGACTGGTTCCGCTGGCTGCTTTCTTCCGTCATCGCCAAGGGCGGGATGATGCGCGGCCTGCTGCTGGTCTGCGGTGCCATCGTCCTGAGCTGCCTGCTGGCCAACCTGTGCCGCTACCTGTCGCAGCGCATCGTGGTGAGCCTGGAAACCCGGACCATGAAGAACATCCGGCACGACCTTTTCCGCAAGATCGCCTCGCTGCCGGTGGGCTGGTTCACCGAACGGCGGAAGGGTGACATCCTGTCGAGCATCTCCAACGACGTGAACGAAGTCCAGAATACGGTAGCGGGCAGTCTCCATGTGTTTTTCCGGGAGCCGCTGCTGGTGGCCGGCTTCCTGGCCATGCTGTTCTACATGTCGCCGCGCCTGACCCTGGTGTCGCTGGTGGCGCTGCCCGTGTCGGCCTTCCTGGTCACCCGCCTGACCCGTGCCCTGCGCGCAGGGAGCGTCGAGACGCAAAACCTCATGGGACGCATCGTGAGCCATTTCGAAGAAGCCATTTCGGGCTCGCGCATCATCAAGGCCTTCTCGGCACAGAACTATGTGGAGAAGTCTTTCGACCGGGACAACGAGCGGCACCGCCAGGTCATCCGGCAGGTGCGCAACCGCCAGGAGATGGCCTCTCCCGTGTCGGAATTCCTGGGCATCAGCATCGCCGCCACCGTGCTGTTCTACGGTGGCTGGCTCAACTACCACGGCAACCTGGGGATGACCTGGCAGCAGTTCATCGTCTATATCATGTTCTACTGGAAGGTGCTGGAGCCGGGCAAGGCGCTCTCCAAATCGTATGCGGCCTTGCAGAAGGGACTGGTTTCGGCCGACCGCATCTTCCGCATCCTCGATACGCCCGTGGGGATTGAAGACGGGCCCCGTCCCGTGGAGGAATTCCGGCAGGAGATCCGGTTCGACCATGTGAGCTTCGCCTATGGGGAGGAAGCGGTGCTCCGCGACGTGAGCCTGACCATCCCCAAAGGGAAGGTGGTGGCCATCGTGGGGCCTTCCGGCGCCGGCAAGTCGACCCTGGCAGACCTGCTTCCGCGCTTCTATGACGTCCGGGAAGGCGCCATCCGCATCGACGGCACCGACATCCGCCAGCTGCGGCTCGGGGACCTGGTGTCGCTGATGGGCATCGTACCCCAGGACACCATCCTCTTCAACGATACGGTTTCCAACAACATCGCCTTCGGTCGCGAAGATGTCGGCCCCGACGCCATCCGCGAAGCGGCGTGCATCGCTGGTGCCGACGCTTTCATCGAACAGTTGCCGCTGGGCTACGACACCCCCGTGGGCGACCGCGGCGCCCTGCTTTCCGGCGGCCAGCGCCAGCGCATCGCCATCGCCCGCGCCGTGCTCAAGAATCCGCCCATCCTGATTCTCGACGAGGCCACTTCGGCCCTCGATGCCGAAAGCGAACGTCTCGTCCAGAGCGCCCTCGACCGCCTGATGGCGGGTCGCACCGTGCTGGTTATCGCGCACCGTCTGTCGACAGTCCGCCACGCCGACCGCATCTATGTGGTGCAGGACGGGCGCATCGTCGAGGAAGGAAATCACGAAGAATTGGTTGCAAATGCCGGCCTTTATTCGCATCTTTGCAGTTTGCAGGCATTTTCATAACATACGCTTATGGCAAAGAAACCCTCCAGGAAACGCTCCCTCAACGTCCTCCTTGAAGAATCGTTCAAGAAGAACTGGGACCGTCCCGCCCTTTCGAACTATAACCAGATAACCTTATATTATAAAGATGTAGCCCGCAAGATTGCCGAGCTGCATCTCTTTTTCGAAGCCTGCGGCCTCAAGCCGGGTGACCGGGTGGCCGTCTGCTCGAAGAACCAGGCCAACTGGGGCGTGGCCTACCTGGCCGCGATGACCTACGGGGCCGTGGTGGTGCCCATCCTCCATGAATTCCAGCCCGCCAACCTGCGGCATCTGGTGTCCCACTCCGAGTCGCGCATCTTCTTCGTGGGCGACACCATCTGGAACGGTCTTTCCGAGTTGGACCTCCCCGGCGTGGAAGTGGTGATCAACCTCAACGACTTCCAGGTGGTCCGCTCCCTCAATCCCGTGGCATCCGCGGCGATGGAGGGGATGGAAGCCCGGATGAAGGAACGCTATCCGAATGGATTCTCCGCTGCCGACATCCACTATTTCGTGGATTCGCCCAACGAACTGGCGCTCATCAGCTACACCTCCGGTACCTCCGGCTTCTCGAAGGGCGTGATGATTCCCTACGGGGCTCTGGTGTCGAACATCCAGTTCGCCCATGAGGCCGAGCCGCAGATGGACTGCAATTCCCGGATGGTGTCGATGCTGCCGACGGCACATATGTACGGCATGATCTTCGAGTTTCTCTTCGAAATGACCCTCGGCGCCCACGTGTTCTTCCTGACGCGCCTCCCCAGCCCGAAAGTGATCCTGGAAGCGATGGCATCGGTCAAGCCCGATACCATCATCGCCGTGCCGATGATCATCGAAAAGATTTACAAGAGCATGCTGCTGCCCTTCATTAGCAAGAAACGCATTAAGCTGATGCTCAATATGCCGGTTCTCGACAAGATGGTCAAGAACAAGATCCGAGATAACCTGATACAGGCCTTCGGCGGCAAGTTCGGCGAGGTCATCATCGGCGGCGCTCCGTTCAACCGGGAGGCGGAAGCTTTCTTCAAGCGTATCAACTTCCCCTTCACCATTGGCTACGGCATGACCGAATGCGCCCCCATCATCACCTATGTTCACTGGGACAAGACCAAGCTCTATTCCTGCGGCAAGGCGGCGCCCCGGATGCGCATCAAGATCGATTCCGAAGATCCCAAGAAGATTCCCGGAGAAGTGCTGGTCAAGGGAGACAACGTATTCTTGGGCTACTACAAGCGTGGTCGACGGAGACGGCTACCTTTATCTGCGCGGCCGCTGCAAGAGCATGATTCTGGGCCCTTCCGGACAGAACATCTACCCCGAGGAGATCGAGAGCATCCTCAACAACATGCCCTATGTGGTGGAATCGCTGGTCATCGAAGACGATTTCAAGCTGGTGGCCCTGATTTACCCCGATTTTGAACAGGCGGAAGAAGACGGCCTGGACCGCGAGCAGCTGCAGGAGAAGCTCTGTGAGGACATGGCGCTGGCCAACCTGGAGCTCGACCAGTATTGCAAGCTGAGCCGGGTGGAGATCGTGGACCAGGAGTTCGAGAAGACCCCCAAGCGCAGCATCAAGCGCTATCTGTATCAACGAGGAGTAAACGCATAACGGAATGGAAGACAAAGACAGGAAATTCGACAGGCGTTACCTGGAGATGGCAGAAGTGTGGGCGAAGAATTCGTACTGCACGCGCCGGCAGGTGGGCGCTCTCCTGGTCAAGGACCGGATGATCATATCGGACGGATACAATGGCACGCCCGCGGGCTTCGAGAATGTGTGCGAAGACGAAAACGGGGTGACCAAGCCCTATGTGCTGCACGCTGAGGCCAACGCCATCACGAAGGTGGCCAAGAGCCACAACAGCAGCGAGGGTGCGACCCTTTATATTACCGACTCTCCCTGCATGGAGTGCGCCAAGCTGATTATCCAGGCTGGCATCAAAAGGGTGGTCTACGCCCGGGAATACCGGATCATCGATGGCGTGGACCTGTTGCGCAGGGTAGGCATCGAGGTTGAAAAAATAGAACCGTAATGGAAGAAAAGACGAAGAAGACCCTGACCACCATCGGATGGTGGGTGGTCCTGGTATTGCTTGTAGTGCTGATCGTCCGGCTCTGGACCGGCGGCCGCAAGAATGAGGTAAGGATTCCGGAAGGCGACTGGGCCAAGCTGATGCTGGTGCTCGAGACCGTGAACCGCGATTATGTCGATCCCATCGACCAGAAATCGGTGACCGAGGAAATCCTGCCCGGTATCATGGCGCAGCTCGACCCGCATTCGGTGTATCTGCCGCCCATGGAGCTGCAGGAGGCGGAAGAAGACCTCCAGGGAGGTTTCGACGGCATCGGCATCCAGTTTTCCGTGCCCAACGACACCGCCGTGGTGTCGCACGTGATCGTGGGCGGTCCTTCCGAGAAGGCCGGCCTGCTCTCGGGCGACCGCATCATCCAGGTTGACGACAAGGTAATTGCTGGTACGCACACTCCCCAGGATTCGATGGTGCGGCTGATGAAGGGGAAGCGCGGCACGAAGGTGGACATCCACGTGCAGCGTGAAGGCGTGGCCGATCCCATCGTCTTCACCATTACACGCGGGACCATCCCCGTCAACAGCGTGGACGTGGCCTTTATGCTCGACGATACCACCGGTTTCATCAAGCTTTCGAAATTCTCCCGCACCACCTATCTGGAGTTCCTCAAGGCAGCGCTGGCCCTCCGGGAGCAGGGGATGCGGCGGCTGGTCTTCGACCTGCGCGACAACACGGGCGGTTATCTCGACCAGGCGCTGATGCTCTCCAATGAATTCCTCGAGAAGGGCGACCTGATCGTCTATATGGAAGGCCGCAACCGGCCCCGCAACGACGTCTATGCTGACGGCCGGGGCAGTTGCCGCGACATTGCACTGGCCGTGCTGATCAACGAAGGCTCGGCTTCTTCCAGCGAGATTTTCGCCGGTGCCATGCAGGACAACGACCGGGCCACGCTCTACGGCCTGCGTTCCTTCGGCAAGGGTCTGGTGCAGGAACCGCTCTTCTTCAACGACGGGTCGGGTATCCGGCTCACGGTGGCGCGCTACCACACGCCGTCGGGCCGCTGTATCCAGAAGCCTTATAGTGACGATTATGGCTATGACATCTACGAGCGCTATCTCCATGGCGAGATGACGAGCGTCGACAGCATCAAGGTCAACGACTCGCTGAAGTTCGAGACCCGGGGCGGACGCACCGTTTACGGCGGGGGCGGCATCATCCCCGACGTGTTCGTGCCCCTCGACACCACGCGCTACACCGAGTATCTGGGCCAGTGCAACCGGCAGAGCCTCCAGGCCAAGTTTGCCAACCAGGTAGCCGACCGCAACCGGGCCCGCCTGCGCGAGATCCACGACCTGCCCACGCTCAACCGTTTCCTCGACGGGCTGAACCTCAAGCGGGATTTCATCGCCTTCACGACGGCAGCCGGCGTGGTGCCCACCGATGAGGAGTGGGCCATTTCGGGCGACCTGATCCTGGTCCAGCTGCGGGCGCTCATCGGTCGTAACACGCCGATGAATGACGAGGCGTTCTACCCGATCTACCTGACGACCGACAACGTGGTTGCGGCCGCCATGAACAACGGATAAGATGAAACTTTTTTGGATTTTGTCCGTATAATTATTGTTTTCTCGCATAAAATCTAAAAAATGAAACTTTCTCAATTCGGTTTTGAACTTCCGCAGGATCTGATAGCCAAATATCCTTCCCCGGAACGGGATGAATGCCGCCTGATGGTGGTCCACAAGGATACGGGTGAGATCGAACACCGGATTTTCAAGGATATCATCGAATATGCGGCGCCGCATGACCTCTTCGTCTTCAACGATGCGAAGGTGTTTCCGGCGCGGATGAGCGGAAACAAGGAGAAGACGGGCGCTGAGATCGACGTCTTCCTGCTCCGCGAGCTCAACCGTGAGCAGCGGCTCTGGGACGTGCTGGTCGACCCCGCCCGCAAGATCCGTATTGGTAACAAGCTCTATTTCGGCGAGAACGACAGCCTCGTGGCCGAGGTCATCGACAATACCACTTCGCGGGGGCGCACGCTGCGCTTCCTCTTCGACGGCACCTACGACGAGTTCCGCCAGACCCTCTACCAGATGGGCTCTCTGCCTGTTCCGAAGTGGATTCGTCCCCACGCGGAAGAGATTGACAAAGAGCGCTTCCAGACCATTTTTGCTACGAAGGAAGGTGCGGTGGCCTGTCCTGCTGCCGGCTTGCATTTCAGCAAGATCCTCTTCAAGAAAATGGAGATCCATGACATTGAGCGTGCCTTCCTGACCCTGTACATGGGCAACGCCCATTTCCACAACGTGGACGTGGAAGATCTGTCGAAGCACAAGATGGATTCGGAGCAGTACTCGATCTCCGAGGAGACGGCTGCGCAGGTCAATGCAGCCAAAGGCCGTGGCAGCAAGGTGTTTGCGGTGGGCATCACGGTGGTGCGGGCGCTGGAGACCTATGTGACGACCAAGAAGGAGATCCGCGCTTTCGATGGCTGGACCAACAAGTTCATCTTCCCGCCGTACCAGTTCTCGATTCCCGACGCGATGGTCACCAACTTCCACCTGCCCTACAGCACGATGCTGATGAACGCCGCTGCCTTCGGCGGCTACGACCACGTGATGAACGCCTACAAAGTCGCCATCGACGAAAAATATCAGTTCGGCACCTATGGCGATGCCATGTTAATTATTTGATTTAAATCAATATTTCTTCCTGGGAAGGATATTGCTTTTCTGCGGGCGCCCTGACGGTCGGACTTCGTATCTTGCGGCAAAAAAGATATGGAGTCCGACCGCCTCGTTTATCTGTGTGCGCTGAGCAAAGTCTTTGCGTACCGCTGCGCCATCGGCCGTCAGCTGATGGACGCCTTCGGCGGCCCGGAGGCCCTTTTCAAGACCCCGCGCCGCGACCTTTCCGAACTGCTCCATCATGGAGAATCCCTGCTCGACCAGCTCTTCGACCCCGCCCTGCTCGACTGGGCCGCCGACGAAGTATCCTGGGCCCGCAACTATGACATCCACCTGCTGAGTTGCGACGATCCCGCCTATCCCCGCCGCCTGACTGCCTGCAGCGACGCCCCGTTGATGCTCTATTATAAGGGAACGGCCGACTTGAACGCCGACCGGTCCCTGGCCGTCGTAGGCACGCGCAAGGCCAGCTGGTATGGCCGCGAAAGCTGTCGAAGAATCGTGGGCCGCCTGGGTGAATTGCGGGAGAAACCGCTGATCGTCAGTGGAATGGCCCTGGGAATCGATGGCAGTGCCCATGCTGCCGCGCTGGAAGCCGGTTTGCCCACCATCGGCGTGCTGCCCGGCGGACTCGACGAAATCTATCCCCGCCAGCACCGCGAACTGGCCCGCCGGACCCTGGCGTCCGGCGCCCTGGTCACCGACTTTGCCCGTGGTACCCAGCCCGTCGCCCACACCTTCCTGCGCCGCAACCGGATCATCGCCGGCATGGCCGACGCCACCCTGCTGGTGGAATCTTTCAACAAGGGCGGCGGCCTGATCACCGCTTTGCTGGCAGCCTCCTACCAGCGGGAGGTCTTTGCCGTGCCAGGCCGCATGACGGATGCTTCTTTCGAAGGCTGCAACCAACTCATCGCCCGGCGCGAAGCCACGCTCGTGGCCGATGCCGACGCCATCCCCCTGGCCATGGGCTGGATCTCCGCCCGGCAGCAGAAGGCCCGGGTTTCGCTGTTCCGGCCCGACGACCCGCCGGAGCGGCGTGAAGTCCTGCGCTGCCTGCAGGACCGCGCCCCACTGGCCGCCGAAGAGCTGGCCGCCTGCACGCATCTCGACGCTCGCGTGGTGAACCTGCTGCTGCTCGAGCTCGAAATGGAGGGCCGCGTAGTGGCCGACGGAAACAAATTTTTCTTAACTTTGTAAGAATGTTGACCGATACCCACTGCCACCTTTACGACGAAGCTTTCCGCGACGATTTCGACGCGGTGCTCTCCCGTGCCCGGGAGGCAGGCGTGGAAGCGTACGTGATGCCAGGCATCGACCGCGCCAGCTACGATGCACTCGTGGCGGTGGCCGATGCGCTGCCCGGCTTCGCCTTTCCCTGCATCGGCCTGCATCCGACCTCGGTGGGGGAGGACTGGCAGGAGGAACTCGATTTCGTGAAGCAGCATCTCGACGGGCGGCGCTGGTATGCCGTCGGTGAGATCGGTCTCGATGAATACTGGTCGAAAGACCATGTGAAACAGCAGATGCGCGTGCTTGCCGAACAGGTCTGCATGGCCGCGGAGCGCGATATGCCGGTCATCATCCATCTGCGGGAGGCCACCGACGATTTCCTGCGGGTGATGGAAGACCTCCGGGGCGTGACGTTCCGGGGCGTGATGCATGCGTGGTCGGGCAGCTATGAGATGTATCGCCGGCTGCTCGGGATGGCCGATTTCAAGTTCGGCATCGGCGGCGTGGTGACCTACAAGAACGCCGGCGTGGCCGTCGCGCTCGAGAAGATGTCGCTCGACGACATCGTGCTCGAGACCGACTGCCCCTGGCTGACCCCCGTGCCTTACCGTGGGAAGCGCAATGAACCCGCGTATGTACGGCTGGTGGCCGAGAAAGTGGCACAGATCAAAGGACTGACGCCCGCGGAAGTGGCCGCCGTGACGACGGCCAGCGCGCGCAGGCTCTTCAATTTATAGACACGATGGACCGAAAGATTCTCCTTATCTACACGGGCGGCACCATCGGGATGAAGATCGATCCCGAAACGCAGCTGCTCAAACCCTTCGACTTTACCCAGATCACCCGGGAGGTTCCCGAACTCAAGAAGTTCGGCTACCTCATCGATTCCCTTTCGTTCGACCCGGTCATCGACTCTTCGGACGTGAATCCGGCCTTCTGGATCAAGCTGGCCAGCATCATCAAGGCCAATTACGATTTCTACGACGGATTCGTGGTGCTCCATGGCACCGATACGATGGCCTATTCCGCGTCGGCGATGAGCTTCATGCTGGAAAACGTGGAGAAACCCGTGATCTTCACAGGCAGCCAGCTGCCCATCGGCATGCTCCGTACCGACGGCAAGGAGAACCTGATCTCCTCCATCCAGCTGGCGGCCGAGCAGGACGAAGCGGGACATCCGCATATCTGCGAGGTGTGCATCTATTTCGACAGCCAGCTCTTCCGCGGCAACCGCACCTCCAAGTACAGCGCCGAGAATTTCAGCGCCTTCCGTTCACCCAACTATCCGACCCTGGCCGAGGTGGGTATCCATGTCCGCTACAACGACGCCGCCATCTACCATCCCCGCCGCTGGGGGCGGCCGTTGCGCCTGCATACGGAACTCGACACCCGGGTGGCTGTGCTGAAGATCTTCCCGGGCATCACCGAGCCCCTGGTCAAGGCCGTCCTTTCGACGCCCGGACTGCGGGCGGTGGTCCTGGAGACCTACGGCTCCGGCAATTCGCTGTCGGATCCCTGGTTTCTGGCCGCGCTGGCCGGATTTACCCGCGCCGGCGGCGTGATCGTCAACGTCACCCAGTGCCAGGCGGGGGCGGTGGATATGTGCGCTTATGCCAACGGGGATATCCTCAAGCAGGCCGGATTGGTGAGCGGAAAAGACATCACCACGGAAGCCGCTGTGACAAAATTATTTGTTCTCTTGGGTCAATACGCTGACAATAAGAAAGTTATCGAAAAATTCGAAATCGGGGTGAGTGGAGAAATTTCTTAGGATATAGTGATACTTTCCAAAAAAATTATTAAATTGCAAAGAATTTTCGGGGGGCATATACCCCCAAAAATCCGGTTAAAAGACTATAACTATTTAAATTACAGTGTTTAATAATTAATTAAAAAACCTATGAAAAAAATTTTCATGTTTTTGGCAGTCATTGGTCTCCTGACCATTTCTGCTGAGTACCAGAAGACTTTTGCACAGGATCAGGCTGCCGAGCAGACTGAAGCCGTGGCACAAGCCAACGACGAGGTTGTCGATCCGTTCGCCGCTGCGCCCAACGACACCCCGATCCACCAGCAGCTGAAGAAGCTCTTCATCGAAGGTGGTGCCACCTTCATGGCACTTGTGCTGTTGTGCCTTATCCTCGGTCTGGCCATCGCCATCGCGAAGATCATCACCCTGAGTATCGCCCAGAACAACAACCAGAAGCTTCTCAACCAGATTGAAGGCTGCCTCAAGAACGAAGGTGTCGACAAAGCTTTCGAGCTCTGCAAGAACACCCCGGGCCCGGTGGCACGTATCTTCACCCAGGGCCTCCTCCGCGTGAAAGACGGCCAGGGCATTGAGAAAGCTGAGAAATCGGTGGTCGAATACGGCTCCGTCGAGATGGGTAAACTCGAGAAAGGCCTCTCCTGGATCGGTCTGTTCATCGGTATCGCTCCGCAGTTGGGCTTCATGGGTACTGTGTTGGGTCTGATCCAGGCCTTCGATGCCATCGAGGTCGCCGGTGATATCAGCCCGGCCCTTGTGGCAGGTGGTATGAAAGTGGCTCTGATCACCACCGTCGGTGGTCTGGTCGTCGCCATCATCCTCCAGCTCTTCTACAACTACATCATTTCCAAGATTGACACGATCGTCGTGGACATGGAAGACTCTTCCATCTCGCTCGTGGACATGCTCGTCAAATACAGCAAATAATAACAAATACAACAATTGAGTTTTGTTATGGAAGCTAACGAAAAAAAAGAGACCCGGCCCTGGAAAATTCTGGAGTTGATCCTCTTCGTCGTGTCGTTGGTGCTTTTTGCCATTGTCTTCACCCAGAATCCGAAGACCGTTGAGGCAGCTACCGGTTCCCTCGATACGTACCTCTACTGGATCTACTTCCTGGTTTGCCTTGCGCTCTGCGTCACGCTGCTGTTTCCGCTTGTGGGTGCGTTCAAGAGCAAGAAGAAACTTCTGCGCCTGATCATCCTCATTCTGGCGGTCGTCGTGATTGTCGGCGGCGCCTGGCTGCTTGCTCCCGGTACGCCTATCGAAACGAAGGCGGCTGTCCAGGATGGCGACTTCAAGTTTGCCGATACGATGCTGTTTATTACTTACCTGATGGTCATTGGCGCCGTCGTGGCACTCTGCTGGAGCGCTGTCCGCAAGGCCGTCAAAAAATAAGTGACTGAAGTATGGCTAAGAAAAAGGTTCCTGAAATCAACGGCTCATCTATGGCGGATATTGCGTTCATCGCGCTGATATTCTTCTTGATGGTGACCACGATGGACAAGGAGGAGGGTATCTCCCGTCTCCTTCCGCCCATCCCTCCGGAAGATCAGAAGATGGAGGACTTGAAGGTCAATCGTCGGAATATCATCCAGGTGAAGATCAATTCCAACGATAGATTGTTGGCCGGCAGTCAACCGATGGATGTCAGCCAGCTGAAGGACAAGATCAAAGAATTTATGACCAACCCTTACGACGACCCGAACCTTCCTGAGAAGGAAATCCAGGATATTCCGGGTCTCGGACCGGTTCCCGTTTCGAAAGGTGTCATTTCCCTGCAGAACGACCGCGGTACCACGTACCAGGCCTACATCACCGTCCAGAACGAGCTGATCAAGGCCATCAACGAACTCCGCGACGACTTCTCGGTGAAGACCTTCGGCAAGAAGTATTCGAAACTGAATGAGGAGCAGCAGGAGATGGTCCGCAAGGCCATCCCGCAGAAGATCTCCGAGGCGGAACCGAAGGACGTCAAAAAGAAATAGGAGAATTCAGTATGGCTAAATTCATCAAAGAAAACAAGGGTGAACTTCCGCAGATGAACACCTCGTCCCTCCCGGACATCGTGTTTATCATCCTGATGTTCTTCATGGTGTGTACCTCCATGCGTCAGAATGAGACGAAGGTTCGCGTCACCACGCCGATGGCGACGGAGATTGCGAAACTCGACCGGAAAGACCTTGCTACCTATATCTATATTGGAACGCCTTCGCAGCAGTACCAGAAAGAGTACGGTACGGATTCCCGTATCCAGCTCAACGACGTCATCGTGAAGGACAACAGCGACCTGAGCCCGATCCGCGACTTCATCGCAGCCGAGCGTGAGAAAATCTCCGAGGTCGACCGTCCGTTCATGCAGGTCAACATCAAAGCCGATAAGGACACCCGTATGGGTATCATCACCGACGTGAAGCAAGAGCTCCGTCGCTGCTCGGCCCTGAAGATCATGTATGGCGCCCGAAAAGGTACGCAGAAATAGCGAACGCTTGAACTGAAGAGAGGGTGGTTTCGTGCCACCCTTTCTTTTATCTATTCAACAATTGACATGAAGAAAATCATCCATACCCTGGCAGCGGCCATCCTGCTATTGATGGCGGTTTCGTGCACGAAGCAGGAACCCACGGCGAAGTATGTCTTTTATTTCATCGGCGACGGAATGGGCTTCACCCATGTGGCCGCCGCGGAGGCCTATCTGGCCCAGGAACGCGGCGTCATCGGCATGGATCCGCTCTGCTTCACGCAGTTTCCGGTGATGGGCGAGGCCACGACCTTCTCGGCCAGCAACATCATCACCGACTCCTCGGCGGCCGGAACCGCCCTGGCGACTGGAGAGAAAACCAACAACGGCATGCTGTGCATCGCGCCCGATTCCACGACCATCCTGACGCCGATCTCGGTCAAGATCCATGATGCCGGCTTCAGCGTGGGCGTGATGTCCACCACGCCGATTAACCATGCCACGCCGGCCGCTTTCTTCGGCCACAACATCAAGCGTGGTAACTACTATGAGATTGGCAAGGAACTTCCCGGCGCCGGCTTCGAGTTCTTTGCCGGTGGCGGCCTCTACCATCCGAAAGGAAAAGAAGGCGATGCGGAAATCGCGGTCTGGGACATGATTCCCGAAGGTGACTATACGCTGGCCTGTGGTTATGAGGATTTTCTGGCCAAGAAGGATGCTGATCGCATCGTGCTGATCAACAAGGAGGGATCCGAAGATTGCTGCCCGTATGCCCTCGGTCGTCCTGAAGGCGCCCTGACGCTGCCGCAGATCGTCGATGCCGCCATCACCGTACTGGAGCGCAATCCCAAGGGATTCTTCCTGATGGCCGAAGGCGGCCTGATCGACTGGGCTGCACACAGCCAGGACCTGGCAGGCACCATCTTCGAGGTCCTCGACTTCGACAATGCCATCGCTGTGGCGAACGCTTTCTATGAACGTCATCCCGACGAGACCCTGATCGTCGTGACCGCCGACCACGAGACCGGCGGCCTCGCGCTGGGTCGCAAAGGATACACCTACGACTTGACTGTGATCGACGACATCAAGAATGCGACGGCTTCGACCAGCGTGGAGGAATATATGGACAGCCCGAAGGCCATTGACAGCGTCAACGCGAAAGCCCGTGTCGGCTGGACCACGTTATCGCATTGTGGCGGTCCGGTTCCGGTCTGGGCCAAAGGTGTGGGTGCTGCCCGCTTTGCCGGCCGGCAGGACAACACCGATATCCCCAAGAAAATCTGCGCCGCCATGGGCGTGCAATTCTAAACGGATGCGATGAAACGCTTCCTCACCCTCTGTCTGACCGTGCTGCTGGCAGTTCCTGCTTTTTCGCAGGAGCTGCCTAAGCGCGAGTTTCGCGGCGCCTGGCTTCACATCGTGGGCAACCAGCAGATCAAGACGATGTCGCGCGAACAGATCCAGCAGTGGTTCACCGCCACGCTCGACAGCCTGGCGGCGATGGGCTGCAACGCCGTGATCTTCCAGGTGCGGCCCCAGGCCGATGCCTTCTATGCTTCCGAACTGGAACCCTGGACCCGTTTCCTGACCGGTGAGCAGGGGGTCGCCCCCGATCCCTTCTGGGATCCGCTGCAGTTCATGATCGAACAATGCCATGCGCGCGGCATGGAGCTGCACGCCTGGCTCAACCCCTATCGGGTGACCTCCAACGACCAGGAGCAGCTGTGTCCCGACCATCTTTATTTCAAAAAGCCGGAGATCTTCCGGCGCTATGGGAAGCAACTCTATTTCGACCCGGGTGAGCCGGAGGCCATCGCCCATACGGTCCGGGTCATCGCCGACATCGTCGATCGCTACGATGTCGACGCCATTCATTTTGACGACTATTTCTACCCGTATCCCGTCGCCTTCGAGGAGTTCCACGACGATGACTCTTTCGTCCGGTATGGTGCCGGACAAGGCTTCGAATACTGGCAGAAGAACGACTGGCGCCGCCACAACGTGGAGACGCTCATCCACCAGGTGAACGATACCATCAAGGCCATCAAGCCCTGGGTCCGATTTGGCATCTCGCCGTTCGGCATCCACCGCAACAAGAAAGACACCCCCGACGGCAGTGGCAGCGATACTAACGGGCTCTCGAATTACGAGCAGCTCTTCGCCGATGTGCCGGCCTGGGCCGAGAAGGGCTACATCGACTACATTGTTCCGCAACTCTACTGGCGGATCGGCTACCCGGCTGCCGACTACGATGTGCTCATCCACTGGTGGAACGACAAGGATTACAGGGGGCAGCTCTATATCGGGCAGAGCATCTCGACGTTCAACGCGCCCGATCTCGACAATCCGGCCATCACGCAGACTGCCCGCAAGATGCGGTTGGTGCGCGAACTGCCGAATGTCGACGGCAATGTCTGGTGGCCCGGCTGGTCGCTGGTGGGCTCCGCGCTGCAGGATACGCTGCGGACCATCTACCAGAAAGACATGGCACTGATTCCGGCCTATACCGACATCGATGCCGTGGCTCCCGCGCCGGTAACCGGGCTGAAGGCCTCCGCAAAGGGCCTCTCCTGGAAGCCCGTGGAGACCGATGACGTGCTGCAGCAGCCACATTTCTATGTGGTGTACCGTTTCGACGCCGGAGAGGCAGTCGATCTCTCGCGCAGCAGTGCCATCGTCAAGATTACCCGTGACACGCACTATAAACCTGCTGAGAAACGGAACGGACAGCATCAGTATGTGGTGACCGTCGTCGACAAGTGCTGGAACGAGAGTGAAGCTTCGAATACGATCAAATGGTAACGATATAACAATGAAACGAATCAAGGATTATTTGAGCGGACAGCCCGCGCAGGACATTGTGGTGAAGGGATGGGTCCGCACCAAACGTGGCAACAAGAATGTGGCGTTCATCGCCCTGAATGACGGTTCGACCATCAATAATATTCAGGTAGTGTGCGACTTGCAAAAGTTTGACGAGTCGCTGATGAAGCAGGTCACCACGGGTGCCTGCCTCTGCGTGAAGGGCGACCTGGTCCCCTCGCTGGGCAGCGGCCAGGCTATGGAAGTGCAGGCCAAAGAGATCGAGGTCTACGGTACGGCCGACGTCGATACCTATCCGCTGCAGAAGAAGGGCCACAGCATGGAGTTCCTGCGTGAGATTGCGCACCTGCGTCCCCGCACCAATACTTTCGGTGCCGTGCTCCGCATCCGTCACGCGATGGCTTTTGCCATCCACAAATTCTTCAACGACAGGGGATTCGTCTATCTCCATACGCCGCTTATCACGGCCAGTGACTGCGAAGGTGCCGGCGAGATGTTCCAGGTCACGACCCTTGACCTCGACAATCTGCCGCGTACGGAAGACGGCAAGATTGACTATAGCCAGGACTTTTTCGGCCGCCAGACTTCCCTGACGGTGAGCGGTCAGCTCGAGGGTGAGCTGGGTGCCATGGCCCTGGGACAGATCTATACCTTCGGCCCGACTTTCCGCGCCGAGAACTCCAATACGCCGCGCCACCTGGCCGAGTTCTGGATGGTGGAGCCTGAGATGGCCTTCTACGACGTGAACGACCTGATGGACCTCGAAGAAGAATTCATCAAATACCTGGTGCAGTACGCCCTCGACAACTGCCAGGACGACCTGGCCTTCCTCAACAAGATGATCGACCCCGAACTCATCGAGCGGCTCAAGAGTGTGGTATCGACCGACTTCGTCCGCCTGACCTATACCGAGGGTATCAAGATTCTCGAGGCCAGTGGCCAGAAGTTCGAGTTCCCGGTGGCCTGGGGCGTTGACCTGCAGAGCGAGCATGAGCGCTACCTCGTGGAGAAGCATTTCGGCAAGCCGGTGATCCTGACCGACTACCCGAAAGACATCAAGGCCTTCTACATGAAGCAGAACGACGACGGCAAGACGGTCCGCGGCACTGACGTGCTCTTCCCGAAGATCGGTGAGATCATCGGCGGCAGCGAGCGCGAAGCTTCGCTCGAAAAGCTCAACCGGCGCATCGAAGAGTTGCACATGGACACCACCAACCTCTGGTGGTATATCGACACCCGTCGCTTCGGTACCTGCCCGCACAGCGGTTTCGGCCTCGGTTTCGAGCGCCTGCTGCTCTTCGTTACGGGCATGAGCAACATCCGCGACGTGATCCCGTTCCCGCGTACGCCCAAGACGGCAGAATTCTAAAACTTACGCATACTTAAACGAAAAACTATGTTGGTTATTGGCATCGCAGGGGGCTCCGGCTCCGGCAAGACAACGGTTGTCAAGGAGATCGCGCGCAGGATGCATCCCCAGGAAAACGTGGTGGTCATCCCGCAGGACTCCTATTATAAAGACCAGGGACATCTTCCCATGGAGGAGCGCCAGGCCCTGAACTTTGACCACCCCGATTCCATCGACTGGAAATTGCTGGTGGCCCAGCTCCGCGAACTCAAGAACGGAAAGGCCATCGACCAGCCCACCTATTCCTATCTTACCTGTACCCGGCAGGAGGAGACGGTACACGTCGAGCCGGCCGACATCATCATCGTCGAAGGCATCCTCATCTTCACCTGCAAAGAGTTGATGAAGGAACTAGACATCAAGGTGTTCGTCGATGCCGACGATGACGACCGGCTGATGCGGGTCATCACGCGCGACATCGTGGAGCGGGGCAAGAACGTGGAGTGGGTGATCGACCGCTACACCAAGACGGTCAAGCCGATGTACCTGCAGTTCATCGCGCCGAGCAAGCGCTATGCCGATATCATCGTTCCGCAGGGCGGACACAACAAGGTGGCCATCAACGTGTTGCTCTCGGGTATCAAGAAGATGGCCCGGGAAAAGGAGCAGGAGTAAATGAAGTTTTGGGGCGGCAAAAACAAGGAAGACCGGGTCGGATTCTATACGACCCTGATTTTCCATTTGGCCGTCCTGATTGTCCTGCTGGTGGTTTCCATCGGCAAGGTGGCTTCGACCGAGAACACCTTCGTGCTCGATTTTACGAAGCAGGAGGAACTTGAGCGCCTGCAGCGGGAGGTGGAACTCCAGGAGCAGGTAGCACGCAACCTCGAAGACCAGCTGGCCAGGCAGCCGCAGCAGCGCATCCGCAACGTGGCGGTCGATGCAGGCAGCAAGCTGAAGGACGACCGTTTCAAGAATCCGGCGGAGGTCTACGACGAAGCCAAGGAATTGCAGCGCAAGCTCGACGCTTCCAAGCGCGATGCCCTGGCTCAGAAAGCGGCCGAAGAAGCCGTAGACCTTAACCGGGAGCAGAAAGGGGAGGAATCGAACGAACCTGCGCCGGCATTCCAGGGGCCGTCGGTCATCTCATACGAGCTGGAGGGCCGTAAAGCCCTGAGTCTGCCTGTACCAGCCTACAAGGGCTACGGGGCGGGCGACGTGCTGGTCGACATCCAGGTCAATCCGGCGGGCCGCGTGACGGCCGCCAAGGTGCGGGCAGACGGCTCGTCCGCCGACGCCTCGCTCCATTCGTTTGCTATCGATGCGGCCAAGCGTTCCCGCTTTTCCGCCTCTTCCGACGCGGCCAAATCCCAGGCCGGTTGGATCCTATATCGTTTTATCGCACAATAATCCTATATGAAACCTGAAATCGAAGCGGCCATAGATGCCATTAATGTCACCCTGAATGTGGGTGGAATGAACACCATCAACATTGTCCTCGCCTTCGTGATGTACGGCGTGGCGCTCGGCATCAAGCCGAGGATGTTCGTCGACGTGTTCAAGAACCCCAAATCCGTGATCCTGGGCGTCTGTTGCCAGCTCGTCCTGTTGCCCTTGCTTACGTTCCTGCTGGCCCTGTTGATGGATTCGATGGGTTGGATTTCATGGACGATGGCCCTCGGCATGATCCTGGTGGCTTCCTGCCCCGGCGGCAACATCTCCAATTTCATCAGTTCGCTCTCGAAGGCGAACATCGAGCTGTCTGTCTGCCTGACGGCCATCAGCACGGCCCTGGCCGTCCTGATGACGCCGTTCAATTTCTGGCTGTACGGAAATCTGTTCCTGCGCTTTGCCTCGGTACACGGGGAAGTCCCGTATCTGGTGATACCGCTCTGGGATGTCTTCAAGACGATCTTTATCCTGCTGGGCATTCCTTTGACGCTCGGCATCCTGACTTCCCATTACCTGCCGAAGCTGGCCGAGAAGATGAAGAAGCCGTTCCAGTGGGTGAGCATCCTCTTCTTCCTGGCGATGGTGATCCTTTCGTTCATGGGCAATTTGGAGGCCTTCCTCAAGTGCATCAAGTATATCTTCGTGATCGTGCTGATCCACAACCTGCTGGCACTCAGTACGGGCTTCAGCGTGGCTTCGATCTTCCGGCTGCCGCGCCGCGACCGCCGCACGCTGACCATTGAGACGGGCATCCAGAATTCCGGCCTCGGCCTGGTGCTGCTGCTCGGCACACCGATTTTCGCCGCCCTGCCGCCCCACGGCGGCATGCTGGTGATCACGGCCTGGTGGGGTGTGTGGCACATCGTTTCCGGCCTGACCGTCGCCGCCTTCTTCAACCGTTCGAAGAAGCCGCTGGATTAATTTCATGCGGGAATGTTTGCGGGTTTGCCGAAAAACCCGTATTTTCGTGCCCGCTTTGGGGTATTAGCTCAGTTGGTAGAGCGATAGGTTCGCAATCTATAGGTCAGGGGTTCGAATCCCCTATACTCCACGATCCATGATCAGCTCTTTACCATAAAGGCCCGTTTCTTTTTTAACTTTTTTCTGTTTTTGGCGACCTTTATACGTAAACCGAATCATCATGAAAATCTTGTTTATTGTTTTATCCCTGCTGGGTGCTGCCGCACCGGGCTTCGGACGGCCGCATGCGGAGGGTAAACCCGCATCTTCCGATACTATCGTCCAGTATATGGTCGATTTCCAGCGGGTCGACGATTTCGACGGATCGCTGTTGCTGGGAAAACAGGTCTCTTCGTATGAGGTGGATACGGTCATAACAGCCAACGGTGTCATCCTTCGCCACAATATCGTGACCGTAGGGGCCAAACCCGTGAATCCCGTGATCGTGCTCGACGGGAAAGTGGTCTCCAAGCGAAGATTCGAGAAGCTGGATCCCGCATCCATTGAAAGCATCACCATCGTCAAAAACGGAAGCGTAGAGATGGTCAAGCAGTATCCGGGTTGGGAGAACGGGGTCATCCTGGTGGAAACCAAGCCGCTCGTACCCATCGACAGGACGCAGGACAAACGTGTCCAGATTGGATATGGTGTGGCGCACAAGGACGACCTTACCTATTCGGTGGGATCAATCAAGCCGGGTGAGAATGCGTTCTACCGGGATATTTATGAGTATCTGCGGGGCAGGGTGGCCGGCGTCCAGGTGGTGGGCAAATCCATCCGCATCCGTGGGGTCAACTCCATGTACAGTTCCGAAGATCCGCTCATCCTCGTTGACGGAAGTGAGATCGACGATGTCAGCGTCATCAACCCGCAGGACATCTATTCGATTGATGTACTGAAAGATGCCTCCGCTTCCATCTACGGCATCAAGGGTGCGAACGGCGTGATCCTCATCACGACCAAGTCGGGCCGGACGTCGAAATAGCTGGCCACGGCAATGACCGCACAGGAATTCGACCTTTTCGCTACGCGGATCCGGGGGAAACTGACCGCCATGGCGGGACGTTTCGTCCGGATATCCGGCATGGCGGAAGAGGCCGAAGACTTTGTGCAGGAAGCGTTGACCACCCTTTGGCGGATGCTGGAGAAGGGCTATCCGGTCCGCGATGCCGAAGCGATGGCCGTCCGCATTACGAAGATCCGCTGCATCGACCACTACCGGCGGCAGCACCTGCACAGGCAGCCGCTTCAGGAAGATCGGATGGAGGGCGCTTTGCCGGCTACGCAGGGGATCGAGCAGTCGGAAGCGGAAAGACTCCGGACTCGGCTCTTCGCGCGGCTGTCGCCTTCCGACCGGACGCTATTGACGCTACGGGGCGAGGAAGGCCTCTCGCTCGACGAGATTGCGGCGGCGACGGGCCGGCCCAAGGGCAGTATCAAAGCGGCGTTGTCCATGGCCCGGAAGCAATTGTTGACTTATTTGAAAGAAGAAAGGTAAAGATGGATAAAGATACAAGGAAGGCCTTGTTGGCCAAGTATTTGGAGGCCGAAACGACCTGGGAGGAGGAGCTGACGCTCCGGGATTGGTTTGCTGCGCATCCTGCCGATGAAGACGAGCGGGAAGTGGCGATGCTGATCGAAATGACCGTTCCGGGTGCTGCGGAGTCCGCGGATTCGGACGCGGCGGTAGCCGCGTTCGACCGGATGATGGCCGAGGCGGAAGCATCCGGACGGACGGAAGGGACTGAGCGGCCCCGCAGGCGGCAAGTTTTGCGCTGGGCCGCTGGCTTGGCCGCTGCTGCAGTGCTCGCCGGCCTGGTTTTGCTGTTTCGGCCCCGTCCCGAAACGGCGCCGGTGTTGACGCCGGTCCAGATTGCGGAATGCATCCAGCAGATGATGTTGCTGGAGATGGGGGATATCGAATCGATCGTGGCCACGCCTTCCGGCGACCGCGCCTTCCTGACCGTGTATCTGCGGGATGGCAGTACCTGTGCGTACATCCTGTCCTATAATGGAGAAGACGGTACCGCCTCTCTGCTGGCCTGCAGCACTGACGATCCCTCCTGACCGACTACGCCGCTTGGTCCGTTTCGCGTCCGGAAAATGAAAATTCCGTATCTTTGTCGTTATGAAACGGGCTATTATTCTCCTCATTTTTTGCATTTTTCAGGGAGTGCAGGCACTGACAGCCAGCGCCCAGCCGGAGCGGGATATCTGGCACATCGTCACGACTGTCGGCGAAGATGCCGCTTCCCAGGTTACTGTCAATTATCATTGTAGCCTTTGCTGCAGCTATGTCCTGTACACGCAGGCGGCTGACACGGCGTTTGCCGAAGCAAAAAAGGTCTGGCCGGTTTGCCAGCGCTGGAGCAGCCAGGGCATCCGGAACACCGCCCCCGGCTCCACCTTCTACACGCAGGAAAGATATGTCTGCTATGCGCCCCTTACCGGGCTGGAGGCAGACACGCCCTACCGCTTCAAGATTGTTTCAGAAGGCGCGGAGTCCGATGTCCGCCTTTTCCGGACCGCTGGCACGACAAGTAGCTGGAATTTCGTGGCTTTCACCGATTTCCAGCACCGGGAGAATCCGGTTACACTGCCCCTGGTCCAGATGATGAAGGAAATCGCCGGGGACCCTGCCTTGATGATCTGCAGCGGCGATATGGTCGACGTGGCCGGGAACGAATACGAATGGACCTACTTGCTCGACAACGACATCTTCCGGGACTTCGTCTACGCGGCCTCGCCCGGCGACCACGCCTACTGGGCTTCCGACAAGGTGGACGGGCACTATCCGCAATACGACTACGCCTACACCTTCAACCGTCTCTTCCACTTCCCCCAGAACGGCGCACCGGACAGCCGGAACACCAGCTATTGGTTCCGTTACAACAATGTCCTTTTCGTGGCGCTCGATATGCACAACTCCGACACCGCTTCTGGCCCCCGCTTCAAGGATGAAGTCCGGTGGCTCGGGGAGACGCTCGACCGGCTGGCCGGGAGTTACCAGTATCTGGTGGTCTTTGAACACAAGTCTATCTTTGGTTCGGAAATCGTGGATTCCGCCGTGGCCCGGAACCTGCGGCCGCAGTGGGCGCCTGTTTTTCAGAAATATCGGGTGGACCTGGTGTTGAGCGGTCACGACCACATCTATTCCCGGACCTTTGCGCTCGACGGCGATCAGCCGACAGAAGACCCTGAAGCCGGAACTTTCTATCTGGACATGGGTTCCAGCGGCGACAAGCGCCGCCCGCTGGACCGTTCCCTGACGGAAAGTCCCCGCCATACCAAGGTCCTCGATCTCAAAGAATTGGATATGAGCTGCGCCTGCAATGTCGAAGTCGACGGCACCTGTCTGAAAGTGACGGTCTACGACCAGCACCGGCAGGTCGTGGACCGCTTCGTCATCCCGCGCAAGCAACGCTGAACACGCTATGGCTTCATTTCAGGCAGAGGCAACGACGGAGTTGCGCATCGGTCGTCCTTTTCTTTCGGGATCGCCACAGATTCTTTTCGATAAGGTCGTATAGAAAGGCGCGCTGGGAAGTGGAAACTTCATATATCGTCTTTCCTTTGCAATATTTTGGCAAGCAGGTCTCATCGATCAGGCTGCATAGCTCCAGATCGGATATCCAGACGGGATCGTGTTTCCCGTTTTCATTTCGAAGAAGCCTTTCAAGATCCATGTCCGGCGTTCCCTGCTCAATCAGCTCCAGCGTGATAAGCGGCGAAGAAGAAGGCTCTTCTTTCTGGTCCCGGAGGGACATCTCATCTCCTATCTTGTTCATTTGAAAGATAAAGTTCCGCGGGGTTCCATAGAAGGATTCCACCTGAGCCACGTCCAGAATGTCTTCCCTCAGCAGGAGGCCGGAAACATCCATGCGGTAATGATGCGGAATGTCTACGCCTTTCGGCAGATACTTGTAGCGCTCCGTGTCAGGCATCAATGACTTGGAATGCGTTTTTCCCAACTGCCGTGCGAAGAAGGCATTCGCCGAACAATGAGGATAGCCGAACGGAGTCGGGGAAATACCGTGATGGAGCCCCTGCCGATTGACATAATTGAGCGCCGCCATCGTATGATGAAATCCGTCTACATGCAGAATGAAGCCCTGGCGCTCAGCCAGCCGACCCCGCCGCTTGTACTTGGCATTGAAAAAGCGTGCATATGCATAGCGATACCGACGGATCACTTCTTCCGGTGCATCCGTTTGCGCCAAAGAATGGAGATGGGTTGAGGGAAATCCGTCGGCCAGCAAGCGGGAATCAGTTTCCAGCGATGCCAGCGCCAGGCAGTTGAAGCCGCGTATCAGATCGGCTTCGCTTCGGAACAATACTTCGTCGTGGGAGGACAGAGAAATGTGATAGGTCTTTCTCATGGCATTTCTTTTTCTGGTTACACAAATCTTTCGCACAATTCGTCCGCCGCGTTCTTCCGCCACAGCAGAAATGCTTGTTACGAAGGTAGGGAGTTTTTCGCAAAATCAAAAAGAAATATAAATGCGGCTCATCTTTAATGTATCTTTGTTGTTAGAAAACAAGAATAGTATATTAGTATATGCTCAAGCACGCAATTCTCTTAATGCTGGCCGCCATCTTTCTGGCGGGCTGCCGGGGCGGTTCAAGCGAGGCCGTTTCGGATTCGGACGCTTTGCCCGTTGAACGGGAGCAGTTCATGACCGATTGTCCGATTTCCGGGACGAAGGTCACGAAAGACTATTCCAAAGTATATGTCTACCGGCCGGACCAGTCCTGGTTCCGGGATGAGCCGGTCGCGACCTTCAAGATGAAGAAGGGCAACTTTGAGGGCACGGTTCGGCTGGATTCGACGCTGGTCTATGAACTGGTGTTCTCGGTACCTGGATCCGGTATGGCCCAGGTCCGGCCTTTCGTGCCGACGGCGAAAGGCATCCGGATCATCGGACCGGTAGAATTTGGCGAGGTCATAGAACTGGTCTCCGACACGCCTGAAAACGACAACTTCAATCGTTATTCGCTTATCAGCCACAGCATGGATCCGCTCTCCGGGCCCGTCGAAGAGCGATTCATGGCGTTGATGGAAAAGAAAGCTCTGTATACCGATGCGGTCTACGCCCTGATGGCAGAAGAAGACACTGCATCGCGGGAGCGTCGCGTGGAAATCTGGGCGGAGACGGACAAGTTGAAGACGTTGGATGAGAGTTACACCGAAGCGGGCCTGGCCGTCAAGCGGGAGTTGGATGCCCTCAATGCCGCGAAGGACAGCCTGCAGGGTGCGTATCTGTTGGAGCATCCCATGATCAGTTCCTTCTACCTGCTTTACCAGAATTTGCGGTCTGCGTTTGTCTCCAAGAAGGATTTGCAGCCTTGGATCGACCTGTACGACCACACCTATGCAGACAAGTTCCCCGATCATCCCTATCATTCGATCATCCTTTCGCTGACCGGCAACCAGGTGGGCGATTCCTTCCGGGATTTCACACTGCCTGATGCAGAAGGCGTGCAGCATAAGCTTTCCGATCTGACCGCCGGCAAACTGGCCGTGGTCGATTTCTGGGCCTCCTGGTGCGGCTCCTGCCGGATCAGAAGCAAGGCACTCATTCCCGTTTACGAGAAATATGCAGGAGCAGACTTTACGATGGTCGGCGTGGCACTGGAATTCAAGAACGACGCGGCCTGGCGCAAGGCCCTTAAAAGGGACGGCTATCCCTGGACCAGTCTCGTTGCCATCGATGCCGTTCCCTCCCTCAAAGCCAACCACGCCAAGGCCTTCCTGCTCGACCGCGACGGCACCATCCTGGCCATCGACCCTACTGTAGAGGAATTGGACTCCCTGCTGCAGGAAAAACTGCTGCGTTAACTATTCAATGAGTCTCTGCGCCGTGGGGTCTGCCGCGAAAGGCATCCAGGCGCCGCTTTTTCCCTTTCGCGGAGGTATTTCCGGGAAAAATGCCCGATTCCGTGACGCGAAAGGGATGAGATAGATGAACCGTCCCTTTCGTGACGAGGAAATGGGATGAAGGCTCTTCCGCATGATTACTATAATTTTTAGTTGTTAAACTAAATCTTTTAGTATATCTTTGCAAAAAGATTTCTCATGCAAATACACGCAAAGATAGAAGCGGCTGTCCTGCTGCTGGTTTGTCTGGTCATGTGCGCCAGCTGCGGCCAAAAGGCACACGAAAAGCCCTGGATCAACACGGAAGACGAATACAACGCGGCCTTGAAGGAACTGGATGAAAGGCAGATAAGCATCTTCCGACAGCGACTGCCGGACAAGGAGGAAAACCGCCTGTTCCGGGAGCTGGGTGAAGAAAGCATGCAACTGGCCGTGAAACACGCCCCCACATCGCCTTCAGCCCTTGCCGCCGTTACCGACAACTGCGTCCGCATACCCCGCGAACAGGTGCGGGAAGTGTACAATGCGCTGAATCCCGGCATGAAGAAAACCAACTTGGGCAAATCCTTCAAGGCCTACATCGATACAAAAGGGGTTCTGGTGGGAGATCCGCTGCCACATTTTGACGGAGTGGGCATGGATGGCAAGCCTTTCGACTGGTCGGTGACCGATGGAAAGCGTGTTCTTCTGATCTACGAGGGATGGGGCTATCTCAAACGCAGCACGCATTTCTGGTTCAAGGATCTGCTGGCCGCGACCGATCGCGACAGTCTGGCCGTGGTCGCTTATGTTTACGCCAGCTCTCCGGCTGAGCTGCAGCAGCGGGTCAAGTCCTTCCAGCTGGAACCCTATCTGGTGATTTCCGACCTGAAAGGAAAGGAAGGTCCGCTCGACAGGAAGATGGGCATCCACGGCATTCCAACCTATTATTACACAGACCGCAACGGCATCGTGCGCCGGGTCATGAGCGGTTTCCAGGAGGAACTGTTTACCTATTATACCGGCCTATCTCCGGAGTGGGGAGAGAACTGGACGGAATAAAAGGAATAACTTTTGCAGGCATCGTGCGTCCTTACTTCATGATGAAACGTATTTTTATTCTTCTATGCTGCCTGCTGGCCACGACGGCAGCCCGGGCCCAGTTCATTCCCGGAAGTCTTTTTGAGCGGAACCAGGGTTCCGTCATCGTCAAGGCGCTGGAAACCGGTACCGACAAACCGATTCCCTATGCGTCTGCCTACCTGACGGCCAAGAACGACACCCTCATTACCAATTTTACCCTGACCGACACCACCGGTCGGGCACGCATCGAGAAAGTGACGCGCGGCACCTACATCCTGACCATCGAGATGCTGGGTTACAGGACCTACAACAAGGAGTGCTATTTCTCCTTTGACTGGGACAGGGATTCCGTGGACCTGGGCATCGTCCATATGTCGGAAGATGCCGAGATGCTCGACGCCGCCCACGTGTCGGCCATCGGCAACCCCATCGAAATCAAGCAGGACACCATCATCTTCAATGCTTCGTCTTTCATCATGGGTGAGAACTCGATGCTGGAAGACCTGCTCAAGCGGATGCCGGGCATGGAGGTGTCGAAAGACGGCACAGTGAAGTACAACGGCCAGGCCATCGACAAGATTACTGTCGGCGGCAAGACCTTCTTCTTTGATGACCCGAAGATGGCCCTCAAGAACCTGCCGGCCAAGGTGGTGGACAAGGTAAAGATCATCGACAAGGCCAGCGACTCCGAACAATTTACGGGCGTAGCCACCGAACGGGAGAAGGTGATGGACCTGGAATTCAAGCAGGAATTCAAGAAAGGCTGGTTCGGCAACGCGACGGCCGGTGCCGGCACGACGGTCGCCGGCGACCGCAAGGACGAGATGGTGGACAACCGCGGCTTCCTCTATACGGGCAACGTGATGGCTTCCGGCTACAACGAGAAAGACCAGATCACCCTGGTGGGCGGCGCCTACAACGCGCCGATCGATGAGAACGGCGCTGTCGTATTTGTAATGTACGACGATTCAGGCGACGACTCGAGGATATACCTTGGCAGCGGTGCCGGCGGCATCCAGACCTACGCCCAGGCTGGCGCCAACTACAATACCACGCGCATTAAGGGGCTGGAGAGTACGGCAGCGGCCAACTACAACCATTCTTTCAAGGATTCGCGCAGCCGGTCGGAGCGGTTGACCTTCCAACAAAGCGGCAGCGATATCTATACGAATACCGAGAACAAGAACTTCACGACGAACGACAACGTGAAGGTCAATCTCGAACTCAAGAACACCGAACGGGAGAAGTTCCTCTTCTCCTTCTCGCCGACCTTCCGCTATGCCGGCGGAAAGACGGAAGCCTATAATGACAACAGCTCCAAGCAGAAGGACAGCGGGCAGCGGCTCAACAGCGCCTCCTCCAGTAACTATGCCGAGTCCAAGCAGTTCTCGCACAATGCCTCCTATTCGTTCGGCATCAAGGAACTGGGCGGCAACAAGGACCGCAGCCTGACCCTTTCGGGCAATTACAGCCTCTCGGATTACGATGCTGACAGCCGCGAGTTCTCGCAGACCTTCCTGCAGGATCCCACGACGCCCGTGACCCGCGACCTCTTCTATGTGACCGATAATCGCAACTACAGCGGAAACCTCCGACTGTCGTACAATGAGCCCATCGCGGAGCGCTGGACGTTGTCGGTCAATGTCAACAGTTCCGGCTCCTGGCGCAACAACGGCAAGGATGCCTACGGCCGCTCTGCCGGCACGCCGGGTTTCAATCCCTCTGTCATCGACAAGAAGGACTACACGCAGCACAACGACTACTATTCATCCTATACGAAGAACACATATGTCTATTTCAACGAGAGCGTACAGTTCCAATACAAGAAGGACCGGACCTCCCTGCAGATGGGCGCGCAGTTGCAGGAGACCCTCAACGAGACACGCGCCAAATCACTGGGCAAGGAGACCGAAACCGGACTGGGCGAGTGGCTCTTCGACTGGAACCCGTATCTCAACTTCCGGTGGATGAAACAGCAGAACAGTTTCAACTTCTCTTACAACGGCCGGTCCTCCCGGCCCTCGGCTGCCAGCCAGCTTCCCGTGCTCGACATCTCCGTGCCGACCCGGCTCACCCTCGGCAACATCTATCTGAAACCATCGTATCGCCACAGCGCCAACGGAAACATCTACCTCAACAACCCGCAGAAACAGATGAGCGCCAGCCTCTACGTGTACTTGAACATGTACCAGCGACAGATGGTCACGGCCAGCTGGTTCGATGACGACGGCATCCAGTACAGCATTCCGGTCAACTCGGCCAAGCCGTCGTTCTCGGCATCGGTCTATTCCGGTGGGGAACTACCGCTGACCAAGGACAAGCGGCTTTCACTGGAGCTCGGCTTTTCCCTTTCGGGCACCCGCTCCATCAGCTACCAAAACACTCGGCAGCTGGAAGGACTGGTTGTTGAAACTTTCGACTACAATCGTTTCATGGCTGACTTTTGGGGCGACGGAACCGGAGACCGCTTCTATTCCGGCAAGAGCGGTTTCGGCGAAAGCATCACCAATAGTCTGACGCTCTCTCCGCGTCTCGGATTTCAGTATCGGGGCGACCAACTCAATGTCTATCTGGAAGGCGAAACCGACTATCAGTCGGCGCACTATTCGCTCGACAGCAAGGCGGATACGAAGACCTGGGACAGCCGCATCGAATTCGACCTGGAATGGGAGTCCAAGAACGGCTGGGAGATAGAGACGTTCATGTACTACCGTTTCTTCAACGGTTACCCGGAAGGATACAACCTGCCGTACTTCATGTGGGAAGCCGGCATTGTCAAGAACATCAAGCAGTTCTCCATCGGCTTCCACGTCAGCGACATCCTGAACAGTACGCGCAACACGCGCCACATCACGACCGAGAACTACGTCGAAGATTCGATGTACAACCAGCTGGGGCGCCACTTCTTCATTACCTTGAAGTGGAATTTCGGCAAGCTGAACGCCGCCCAGAGCCGCAAGGCCAACCAGGCTGCGATGAACATGATGTTCTAGCGATAAGAATGATTACTCTGCCGCAATCACGTCGTTGAATGTGCGGAAACCGTAGCCACGGGCTTTCAGTGTATCGATGATTTCGCCCAGGTGGTTGTACGGCCGCTCGACATCCTGTTTTTCGGGATAGTTCATGGCGTGGATCAGCAGGATGATGCCGTTCAGGCCTTCGGCCTCCTCGATTTCCCACAGACGGGCGAGCATCTGGTCGATGGTCTTGTACGCTTCCATGTCGGGCGTCGTCCAGTCGAGGTCGAAGATCGGGCCTTCCGAGGGATTGAGCAGCTTGTAGCCCAGCGCTTCCATATTCTCGCGCGACTCCGCGTTGCAGCTTTCGTAGGGCGGAATCATCCAGCAGTACTGCTTTTTTTCCAGGCCGAAACGGTTCAGTTGTTCCTCCATCCGGGCGAAATCCCGGGCAAGCGAGTCGGCGCTGACCAGCGTCTGGCCATTCTCGCACAGCACCAGATGGGCAAAGGAATGGGACGAGAGATAATGCCCTTCGTCGATAATCCTTCGGATGGGCTCCTGGTACTGCGGCTGCACGAAGCACACGCCGGTCGGGAAGAACGAACCCTTCACGCCTTTCTCCTTCAGGGTATTCAGCACGGGGACAACACCGTCGAAATTCTCAAAGCGGCCGTTGTCATTTTCGCTATAATGTGCCGTAAAGACCAGATAGACATTCTTTTCGTCGGGATTCACGCGGCGGACGATGCCGACGTCGTCTTTGACGAAAACAGGTTCCTGGGCGGTGGCGGCCTTTTTGTCGCAACCCGTCAGAAGCGCGAGGGCGAGCGTCAGGCCCGCAACAAACAGAAAGGAAAAAGAGTGATGCATGGTCGGATGAAAGAAACGTCTTTTCACAAATTTACGAAAAATCGAAAATTTTTCCAACCTTTATGGTCGATATTCCGTCTAACAGATGAAACCGCCCGGAAAAGCGGCGGAAAGTTGAACCATTTAAATAGATTTGTCATGAATATCTGGGTTACTTTTGTCCTTCCGGTTTTACTCTGTGTCGTCCTTCCCGTAATGGTCGTCTGGCTGGTCCTCCGTGCAAGGCAGCACTCCATCGACAAAAAGGCTGAAATCATGCTGAAGGCCATCGAGTCGGGCACTCCCATCGACCCGGAGTACTTCAAGCCGAAGGAAAACAACAAGTCCATCAAGAAGGACCTGCTTGAAAAACTCAACGGTGCGTGCATCACCGGACTGATGGGTGTCGCTTTCCTCACCCTGGGTATCATCCGGACCATCAACCCCTCTTTCGGCGGTGGGATGTTTATGAATCAGTGGTGGCTCCCTGCCGGAGGAATCCTCCTCGCCGTAGGAATCGGCCTGTTCATCTCCTACTTCGCTGGCAAGAAGATGTTGGCCAAAGAGATGGAGGCGGAAGAGAAACAACTCGAAAACAAATAGCGAATGACGCAGGAACGCTTCATCACGCTGGTCAAAGCGGAGCAGGAGTCTTTGAGAAGGTTCCTGCTTGCGCTGTGCAGTGGTGACGCCGCCCTGGCCGACGACATTGCCCAGGAAGCGCTGGTGCGGGCATACGTGGCGTCCGGATCTTTCCGGGGCCTTTCGAAATTCAGCACCTGGCTCTTCCGGATCGCCTACAACTGCTATATCGACCATACCCGGCGGGTCCGGCCGGAACAGGTTCCGCTGGAAGACCGGGCAGCGTTGCGGGTCCCGTCGGACGATGCTTCTGACGCATCTTTCCGTTACCAGGCACTTTACCAGGCGCTGGACCGCCTGCCCGAAAAGGAAAAAGCGGTCATCGCCCTGTTCTATTTCGAAGACCGGAGTATCCGTGAGATGGCCGACATCCTGCAGATGCCTTCCGGCACCATCAAGTATCATCTCTCCATGGGGAGAAACCACCTGAAAGCCTGTATCCGTTTATGAAAGAGCCATCCATAGAAGAATTCCTGCGCGAGAACAAACCTGTCGTTCCCGATGATCCCACTTTTATTTTGGAAACGCGTCGGCGGATGGCCGAAGTGGAAGGCATCAAGGGAGAAGTGGACCGTCAGCGCCGATATGGGCGTACCGTTCTGATCATCACATTGGTCGTCGGCGTGGTTATCGGAGCATTGGCCACGGCCCTCGCGTTCCTGTTCCCCATCGAGCCGGCCCGGTTGACGGGCGAAAGTTTCTGGGAAGGTGTCCGCCTTTTCCTCGATGGCTGGAAATATATCCTGATGCCCGCCGTCGCCGTCAGCGCCATCCTTCTCGGCCTGCTGCTGGCCCGCGACCGCCGCTCCGCCGAACTGCTGTAATTGCCAGGCTGCCGCTACTTCTCGATGCGACGGAAGACGATGGGCAGGACGCTGTAGTCGGCAGCCCTGACGGTCCAGCCTTCGATCTCCAGTTTGTCGCCGCCGCCGTAGAGTTTCGCCTTCATTCCCTTGCCTTGGGGAACCGGCTGGGACACGAAGTGATATCTAAAGTCTCCGCTGGTCCAGAAGCCGTCGTCAATCGTGAAGCCCGTATCGTATTTGTAAATGGTCAGTTCCAGATTCTCGCCCTGTACGCTGTCGACCGTATAGGCGAACGACTGCATGAACGACTGGTCCTGGAGTTGGTATCCCGTACCGTCGGCCCGGAACACCCAGTGATAAGTGTGCTTGCCGAAGACCATTGCAGCGCCGTCGCAGTTGCCCGACCAGCGGCCTACGATGGGAGTCTGTTTGCTTTTTTGGGGCCGGCCGTACTTCGGGGAACCCGTCTTGCCGTCATAGGGATCGGAAACCAGCCTGTACCAGGGATAGGTGACGTAGGCAAAATAGCGGTCGAACACCCGGTTGAAACCGTCGCGCGTGCGCGCCGTATACTCGATGGTGTCGCCGGCCGCGAAGAAGCACTTGTAGTAGTAGCCCTGATAGGTACTGCCTTCAGACTCCTGCTTCAGGTAATCGGTCATCTTATAGGTGAATGGATCTAGGGCCATTTCCTGCGTGCCGTCGCGATAGGTCTTGATACTGCGCAGATAGCCCGTCCCGTCCTTTTCGAACTGGCAGATCTCCGTGATGCTGAAAGGCAGGTCGGCATAGAGGGGCACCTGGTCGTCGATGCCGGTGCCCGTGACGCCCACGTCGTGGTGCAGGTGCCGCCAGTCGGTCTGCCAGGTCCCCACCAGGAGATTGGGCGCGCCATCCGCACTCCTTACCACCTCTACGTCGATCAGCAGGATGCAGCAGATGTCACTGGCTTCCTGAAGAAACTGCATGTACTCCGTCATGGAAGCGAAAGCCACCCTTTCGCCTGACTTCCTGTAGACGCCGGTGTTCTCGTCCATGAACAAACAGAGCAGATGATAGATCTCCTCGCCTTTCCACTTCATCCGATAGACCTGGGTCTGCGCAGAAAGGGCCCAGTTCTTGACCGTCTCCTTCAGTCCTTCGGGCAGGTTATCGAAAGACGTGTGCTGCACGGGCACCGCTTTGCCCTGATATCCCACCATGTCGTACTGGGACGTGATGTCGATGAGCCGGAGCGTCATCTGGCGGTTCTCCACAAAAAAGGTTCCGATGAGTTCCGTGCCTTCCTCCGGCACATAGTCTTCGTCCAGCGAATCGGCTGTCGTGCAGGCGGCTGTCAACAGGACCACGCAAGCCACCCAAATCTTCAGATATCGTTTCATTTTCATCATCTGTGTTTCTTTCTACTAAATGCCGAAATCTGAAATCATTGCGTCGATTCTTTCCCTTTTTGCGCCGTTCTCCTGGGCACGAGACGTTCGAGACTTAGCTTTGCTGCCAGGCCTTCGCTGTCTTGATCTCATTTCCCTGCCGCGAGAGGGACGTTTCATCTATCTCGTCCCTTTCGTGTCAAGAAATCGGGCGTTTACCCCGGAAACGCTGCCGCGAAAGGGAAGAAGCGGCACCCGCATGCCTTTCGTGACAGACCCAACGGCGCAGGGAGGATGGGGCGGAGCGGCTATTCTTCCATAAACAACTCGCCTTTCAGGATTTCGATGCTCTTTTTGGCGAATTCATAGCCGCGGGAGCCGGGACGGGCGACCTTGAGGTATTTCTCGTAGTATTCGATGGCCGGCTTGTATTGTTTCTGGACCTCGTAGCAGTAGGCGATGGAGGAGAGGGCCTGGATGAAAGAAGGATTATACCGGTAGGCTTCCTTGTAGTGGACGATGGCCTTGTCAAATTGGCCGGACTTGTACTCGCCCACGGCGTATTGCTGATGGATGCGCGAAACCAGGGAGGAATCGGGCTGGATCATGGAAGTTGTCTTGTCGAGCCAGGGACGGACCTCTTCGTCGAACGGTCTGACGGCCTCTGTCTTGACGGCGGCGATGGTCCACGCCAGGTTCGCATCGCTCGAATCGATGGCCCAGGCCTTCAGTAATTCCCGCTCAGCCGCGTATATCACATTCGTATGCCAGAGACTCTGGCCGAGATAGTAGTGGAGCGGATAATTGTCGGCGCCCAGGTCTTCCAGATGCTGGAAGACGACATACGAAGAATCGTATTCGCTCTTCAGGTAGAAGGCCAGACCCCGGATGGGCAGAATCGTGAAGTTGTCCGGATCGGAGGCCAGATAGTCTCCGGTCAGGGACAGGACGTCATCGTACTGCTTGTCGGCCAGCAGGATATTTGCTGCCTTGCTCACCACGGTTTCATTCTGCGGCTGGAGCGATAGTGCGTGCCGATAATAGACCAGGGCGGAGTCGCTCCGCATGGCCAGGTTGAAGGCGTCGCCCGTGAGCGCGGCTATGGCCGGGATGGAATCCTGTGCCAGAATCCTCTGCCCAAAGGACGCACTGGCAGGATAGTCTTTCATTCGGAAGGCAATCTGCATCTGCTTGATCCGGTAGAGCAGGTTGTCCGGCGCCCGCAAGGAGAGCAGCTGATAGGTACCGGCGGCCGATGCGTACTCCCCGGCGATGAAATGGCAGTCGGCGAGCTCGGCGAGCACTTCCTCATCGAAAGCCTCCGGCGTCACGAATTCTGACAGGTGCTCAATGGCTGCATCGGTCTTGAAGATGCTCTTCAGGTAGCGCGCTTCAGCAAGCGCCTCCCGGCGTGCGGCGAGCGAATCCGCCGCCGGCTGTGCCACCGCCGCAACGCCCAGCGTCGCGGCAGAGAGCACAAGCAGCAGACAGCGAATCCGTTTCATTTGGTTAACTGAAAGACAACAGGGAAGTTGTAGACCACGCGGGTCGGCTCGCCCAGGACAGTGCCGGGAGTCCACTTCGGTGACTCGGAGACAATTCTTACCGCTTCATCGTCGAGCAGCGGATGAACGCCGCGGAGTACTTTCACACCCGTGACGCTGCCGTCTTTCTCGACGGTAAACTGGAGCGTGACACGGCCCTGAAGGCCCTTTTGCTTTGCCTCGGGCGGATAATGGAGGCGCTGGTTCACCCAGAAGGAGAATTGATTCGCGTCCCCACCTTCGAATTTGGGCTTGGTCTCGACCAGGACGAAGGGGATGGCTTCGCTCTCGTCTGCCGGCTCCGCCTGGGTTTCCGGTTCGGCCGCCGGGGTTTCTACAGTGGGCTTTCCTTGTTCGCTGACTGTCGGTTCCGTCAGTTCTTCAGTTTCATTGGAAGTACATTCTGCCAGCAGCAGCGTGGTGGCGGCCAGCAGCGGGATGAGCAGCACCAGGAAGAATTTCTTCCAGGCTGCCTTTGAGGTGGCTTGCATCATCGTAATACGGTTTTTGAGTTGGGCGTGATTGAAGCTTTTTTCACGAGTAATAATTGGTATTGCGTTGCATCGATGCCTTGGTTGA
Organism: uncultured Bacteroidia bacterium; assembly: GCA_902784965.1. Lineage (GTDB taxonomy): Bacteria > Bacteroidota > Bacteroidia > Bacteroidales > UBA932 > Cacconaster. The sequence goes on from CACZWU010000019.1 coordinate 47,342, forward strand.
GAACGAAGTCGTCGGCTTCGTATTCGTGGAGCAGTTTGAGTTCGGTCCGGCAGATCCACACCAGCGGATTGAACCACTGGAGGACGGTCAGGAGCGAAGAAAGCAGCAGGTCCACGGAGTGGCCGCAGCGGACATGTGCCCGTTCGTGGGTCAGGATGGCGGGATAGCGTGCAAAGTCGCCACGCCAGACGACGATGTGCCGCATCCAGCTGTAGGAGGGCGTTTCCTGATCTGCCAGATGGAGGATATAGTCTTCGTGCTTTTCGCCGGGGTTTCGGCGGAGCATCCGGAACATGCTGCCGTAGGAATGGACATAGAAGGCGCATGTCGCCAGCGCACCGGCGGCATAGAGAGCCAACAGGAGAATCTGCCACAGGGGCATGTCCGGAACGGCTGCTTCACTTGTTTCGACGAGCGGGGTTTCGACGTTGTACGCAACGACAAAGACCGGCTCGATCCATTGGGAATAAAGGGTCGGAGACGGGAGCCGTACCGGAATCAGCGGCAGCAGCAGGCACAGCATGCTGCCGGCCAGCAGCACGATCCGGTTGAAGCGGAACCATCCGCTGCGGCGCATCACCAGCAGGAAGAAAGCGTCGAATACGGCCAGCAGCAGGGTGCTCTTCAACAAATATAAGAGAAAGGTATTCATTTTCGCTGCTGGTTTTCGATTTGGGCGATCAGCGCCTTGAGTTCTTCAAGATCCATCTTGTCTTCCTCTACGAATCGGGAGACCACGCTCGCATAAGAATTGGCGTAGAACTTCTCGACCGTGTCGGAAATCACCTGGTCGGCAAAGCCGCGCTCATCCACCAGGGCGTAGTAGCGATAGGCATTGGCGAACTTCTCGCGGCCGACATACCCTTTCTCCTCCAGGAATCCGACCTGGGTGGCGACGGTGTTGTAGTGCGGTTTCGGATCCGGATAATGCTTGAGCAGGTCCTGGATGAACATCGGCCCATAGGCCCAGAACATCCGCAGGATCTCGTCTTCTTTTGCAGTCAGTTTCTCCATTTTTGCTTCTTTACGGGATAATCCCCACTGCAAAGATAATACTTTTTTCTTAATTCCTAATATTTTTCGGAGAAAAACGAAAAAAAGACGGAAAAAAGGGATCAAACGAAGGAAAGGCGGGCGCCGTTACCGGCTGCGGATCCAGGCGAGTGCTTCTTCCAGCGGCTTGTCCGTGACGACGTCAGGTTCGATAGGATCATCGCAGAAGATTTCGCCGGTGCGGGCTACGTCGCAGCTGATTGTCAAGACGAGCTTCGAGCCGTCGGGCATCGGGTAGGGCTTGTTGGCGGAGGCGTAGCCGGCGGTTGGTGCACCGAATGTGCGGGTGTTCTTCAAACCTCTGAAACAGAGTAATGTGGCTTCGCCGGAACTGGCGGTATTCTCGTCTGTCAGCAGAGCGACGGGGCAGATGATCAGCATCTGTTCCCGCAGGTCGAGACTTTGCAGGACAAAGAGTTTGGTGATGGGCGTCGAGAACTTGCGGCTTTTGAATCGCAGGATCGTGTCGTCGGGCAGGAAGCGGTGGATGGCCGCAATCATCGGATACATATTGCCGCCTGTGTTGCCGCGCAGATCGATGACGACGCCTTTCAGCGTACCGGCTTCCGGCGTTCCTTCCTCAGGAAGGGCGTCAAGCACGGTGCGTGCGTATCGCTGGTTCTCGTCTTTTGTCTGGCCGCTGAATTCCGGAATCGTGATCAGCAGGATGCCGTCTTCACGAAGTGTCACGGAAGGTGCGGTCTCCTTGTCTTCAGCCGCTGATTGTTGCTGTCGCTCAACTGTATATATGAAGGAGTGCTTGCCTCCGGCCACTTTCAGGGCCTGGCGGCAGACATCGTATGCTTCGTCCATGGTGGCGGGATTGGCGGCCAAAGCGTCAGCGCGCGCCGCCTCCCAGGCCGGTCCTTCCGCGAATAGTCCGTGCTTGTTCATTAGTTTCACGGCTTTCTTGACATAGTTTTGTTCCGGCGTTCCGCAGCCGGCGAGCAACACGCTGGCTATCGCCAGCAGCAGGATGCTCCCAAAGACAGAGGAAAGGTGCTTCATACGCGAATTTTCGGCAAGATAATCATTTTCGGACGAAAATATTTATCTTTACCCATCAAAGCTGTTCTGACCATGAAACAACTCCCGCTGGCCTTGCTGGCCTTCTCGCTGCTCCTGCTCTTTCCCTCCTGCCGTCATTCCGGAAAAGAAGCGGTAGGGGAGCCGCTGCCGGTACGCGGCCTTGCCATCGAGGCTCCCAAGCCGGACGGCCTCGACCCTTTCCTGACCTTCATCGAAGAAGAACTTGTCCCGGCCCATTTCAACCTGCTGATTCTCCGGGTAGACTGGAACTACGCCTATGAGACACATCCCGAGCTCCGCGACCCGAATCCCCTGACGCGGGACGACGTGAAGCGCATCGTGGCGCTCTGCCGCCAGCACGGCATCCGCCTGGTGCCGCAGATCAACCTGCTGGGCCATCAGTCCTGGGCCAAGCAGACCCACGCGCTCCTGCGCGAATACCCCCAGTTCGACGAGAACCCTTCCGTCAAGACGGAAAACTATACCGAATGGCCCAACCCCGACCGGCTCTACTGCAAGAGCTACTGCCCGCTGCACCCTGAGGTCCATGATGTCGTGTTTGCCGTGGTCGATGAGGTCTGCGACGCGTTCGAGGCCGATGCGTTCCACGCCGGCATGGACGAAGTATTCTACCTGGGCGAGGCGGAATGTCCCCGTTGCCACGACAAGGACAAGGCCGACCTCTTCGCGGGCGAAGTGACCCGGATCCACGACCATGCTCATCGACGGTCGCACCACCGGCATTGGCGAGTGGGAAGCCAGTTTCAACGACACCTGGCCGGCCATCGACCGTATCCCCCAGGACGTGTTCATCTGCGACTGGCACTATGAGCGGGCCGACCTGACAGCCGTCTATTTCGCGCTCAAGGGCTTTCCGGTCGCTTCGTGCGGCTACCGGAATCCCGCGGTCTGCCTGCAGCAGATCGACGACCAGTTCCGCTTCCGGGCCCAGTCCACGCCCGAAGTCGCGGCCCGCTTCCAAGGCTACATCCATACCATCTGGTCGTTTTTAGCCTTTTGGGCAAATTTTCTTGCATTTACAGGTATTATCACTACCTTTGCCTCCGTATGAGCAGAACGTTCAACAACAAGCACCATCATCACCTTGTCTTGGAAAGATAGGGCGGATCCTTGTTGTACGGTACATACAGATACTTTATTAGGAATTGATGAAGACCTGCCCTCCCTGAAGGCAGGTCTTTTTTTATGCATGAACCAACAGAAATGATCAGAATCGCCATCCAGTCCAAGGGACGGCTCAACGAAGAAAGCCTCTCCCTGCTGCAGGACATCGGCATCGAAGTGGATGCCCCCAAACGGAAACTGCTGTCCAAGTCGCAGACTTTTCCCATAGAAGCCCTATATCTCCGTGACGACGATATTCCCCGCGTCGTGTCGGGTGGTTCGGCCACCCTGGGCATTGTGGGTCTCAACGAGATTGAAGAGAAAGGGGCCGATGTCACCATCCTGTGCCGTCTCGGTTTCGGCACCTGCCGGCTGAGCCTGGCTGTGCCGAAAGGGGAGTCCTGCGACGGACTCGGCTGGTTCTCCGGCAAACGCATCGCCACCTCTTATCCGAATATCCTGCGCAAGTACTTGGATGAGAAAGGGATCGATGCAAAAATCGAAGTTATCACCGGCTCTGTGGAGATTGCGCCGGCCGTTGGGATCGCCGATGCGATCTTCGACATCGTTTCTTCGGGAAGCACTCTGATCGCCAATGGCTTGCGGGAAGTGGAGACTGTCTTTGAATCGGAAGCCGTGTTGATTGCCCGGCGCGACCTGGATGCGGAGGAACAGGCGCTGATCGACGACCTGCTGTTCCGGATCGAGTCGGAAACCGTCAGCCGTGGCAAGAAATACCTGTTGATGAACCTGCCCCAGTCGTCGCTCGACGAGGCCATCCGCATCCTGCCGGCCATGCGCAGCCCCACGGTGATGCCCCTGGCTTCGCCCGGCTGGTGCTCGCTGCACTCGGTGATCGACGCCGCCGACCTTTGGACCAAGGTCCGCCAGCTCAAGGCCATCGGGGCGGAAGGAATCCTGGTGATGGACGTAGACAAAATCATACTATGAGAATCATCGAGAATCCGCCGCGGTCGTCCTGGAAGGACCTGGCCCGGCGACAGGGCGTTGATTATGAAGGTATCTGCCCGCGCGTCCAGGCCATTCTGGATGCCGTGGAGGCGGAAGGCGACGCTGCGCTGGAGCGTTTGATGCGCGACATCGACGGGGTGTCCGCCCCGCTGGAAGTGACGGAGGCCGAGATCGATGTGGCCTGCGGACAGGTTGCCGTCGAGGTGCGGGAGGCCATCCGTGTGGCCAAAGCCCATATCGAAGCGTTTCACCAGGCCCAACTGCCCCGGGAGATACGGGTGGAGACGGCTCCCGGCGTGCTCTGCATCCAGCGTCCGGTGCCCATCCGCCGTGTGGGCCTCTACATTCCCGGCGGCAGTGCCCCGCTCTTCTCGACCGTGCTGATGCTTGCCGTCCCTGCCGCTCTGGCGGGCTGTGGGGAGCGCATCCTCTGCACTCCCTGCGGAAAATCGGGCGCGGTAGCGCCGGAAGTCCTGCTGGCGGCCCGGGAGTGCGGCGTGACGCGGATCTTCCGCATCGGCGGCGCCCAGGCAGTGGCAGCGATGGCTTTCGGCACGGAAACCATCCCCCGGGTCGACAAGATCTTCGGCCCGGGCAATCCCTATGTCACGCTCGCCAAACAGCTGGTCAGCGGGCGAAACACGGCTATCGACATGCCGGCCGGTCCGTCGGAAGTGATGGTGCTGGCCGATGCGGGTACGCCTGCCGCGTTCGTGGCTGCCGACCTGCTCTCGCAGGCCGAGCATGGCGCCGACAGCACCGCCGTACTGGTTTGTACCCGGAAAGACGATGCCGTCGCCGTGCTGCAGGAAGTGGAGCGGCAGCGGCAGACGCTCCCGCGCCAGACCCAGGTGGAGGGAGCGCTTGCGCACAGTTTTGCCGTCGTGCTGCCCGACCGCGACAGTGCCGTGGAGTTCGCCGAAGCCTATGCCCCGGAACATCTGATCATCGCCATGGAACGGGCCGGCGAGCTTGCAGATCGCATTTCAGCTGCCGGCAGTGTGTTCATCGGCCCCTGGAGCCCGGAAAGTGCGGGCGACTATGCTTCGGGGACGAACCATACGCTGCCGACCAGCGGCTGGGCACGCTCCTGCAGCGGAGTCAACCTCGACAGTTTTATGCGGAAGATGACCTTGCAGGGACTCTCCCGCAAAGGCCTGGCCGCGCTGTCACAGGCCATCGTCCCCATGGCACGTGCGGAAGGCCTGGAAGCACACGCGCGGGCCGTCACCCTCAGAATGGAAAGAGAATGAGCAGCATCACCCCCCTTGTCAGGCCCAACATCGCGGCACTGGCCCCGTACTCGACCGCGCGGGATGAATATGACGGTCCGATCGGCGTCTTCCTGGATGCCAACGAGAGTCCTTACGGCAGCGGTTACAACCGCTATCCCGATCCGCATCAGGCCGCATTGAAAGCCCGGATCGGCGGACTGAAAGGCATTCCGACGGAGAACCTTTTTCTCGGGAACGGCAGTGACGAGGCCATCGACCTGGTGTTCCGGATTTTTTGTGTGCCCGGGCAGGACAATGCCGTGATCATCGCCCCCAGTTACGGGATGTATGGCGTCGCTGCGGCCACAAACGACGTAGCCGTCCATCCCGTCCGGCTGGAAGCCGATTTCTCCCTCGATACGGAGAAGCTGCTGGGGGCCTGCAACGCGCAGACCAAGCTGGTCTTCCTTTGCTCGCCGAACAATCCTTCGGGCAACGCCTTTCCGCGGGCGCAGTTGCTGGAGATCTGCGACCGCTTCCGCGGCGTGGTGGTCGTCGACGAGGCCTATGCCGATTTCTCGGGACAGGGGAGCCTGGTCCCCGAGGCCCTCGTCCGGGAGAACCTTGTCGTTCTGCAGACGCTCTCCAAGGCCCATGCGATGGCCGGCCTCCGCATCGGGATGGCCATCGCCAGTACCGAGATCATCCGCCTGATGTCGCGGGTCAAATATCCCTACAACCTCAGCCGGGCGGCCATGGAGCAGGCCCTCCTGTTGCTCGACCATCGCATCGACGAAGAAGTCGTTACCCTGGTCCGGGAACGGGAGCGGCTGGCTGCCGCCCTGCCGGCTTTTCCCTTCATCCGGCAGGTGTTCCCGAGCGACGCCAACTTTCTCCTGGTGCGGGTGGACGATGCCGATGCCCTGTATGCCTGGTTGCTCGACCAGGGCATCATCGTCCGGAACCGCTCGCATGTGCCCGGTTGTGAATCGTGCCTCAGGATGACGGTCGGCCTGCCGGCGGAAAACGATGCTCTCTTGAACGCGCTTGAAAACTATCCGATATGAAACCTATGAAAAAAGCCCTCTTCATCGACCGCGACGGGACGATCCTCGTGGAACCCGCCGACGAACAGATCGATTCCCTGGAGAAGTTTGCCTTCGTCCCCGGTGCGATCTCCGGCCTGAAGTCCCTTTCCGGACTGGACTACGAACTCGTTCTGGTCTCGAACCAGGACGGCCTCGGTACGCCCTCGTTCCCGGAAGAGACCTTCTGGCCCTGCCAAAACTTGATGCTCCAGACCCTGGAAGGCGAAGGCGTCGTTTTCGACGATATCCTGATCGACCGGTCGTTTCCGGAAGACAACGCTCCCACCCGGAAACCCAAGACGGGCATGTTCGGCGCTTATCTGGGCGGAGGCTACGACCTGGCACAGTGCTATGTGATTGGCGACCGGGACAGCGATGGACAACTGGCGGAAAACCTGGGAGCCCGGGTGCTCCGGGTGGGGCCGATGTCCTGGCCGGAGATCGCCGAGACGGTCCGGTGCAGTTCCCGGCAAGTGACCCTGTCCCGCAAGACCCGTGAAACGGATATCACGCTGACACTCGATCTCGATGGGAAGGGGCCCGGAGGCATTGATACGGGCCTGCGCTTCTTCGACCATATGCTCGGGCAGATTCCGCATCACGGCGGCGTAAGCCTGGCCCTTTCCTGCCAGGGGGACCTGGATGTCGATGAACATCATACGATGGAAGATGTAGGCCTGGTCCTGGGTGCTGCCATTGGGAAGGCCCTGGGTGACAAGCGGGGACTGGAGCGCTATGGTTTCGTCCTTCCGATGGATGAGAGCAAAGCGCTGGTGCTCCTGGATTTCGGGGGCCGTCCCGACCTGGTCTGGAAGGTCCGGTTCACCCGGGAGTACATCGGCGACACCCCGACCGAGATGTTTCCCCATTTCTTCCGCTCCTTATGCTCCGAAGCGCGCTGCAACCTCCGCATCGAAGCGGAGGGGGAGAACAACCATCACCTGGCGGAGGCCGTGTTCAAGGCCTTTGCCCGGGCGCTGCGCCAAGCCGTCCGGCGCAATGTTTTCGACGGCGCATTGCCTTCTTCGAAAGGATCGCTATGATTGCCGTCATCGACTATGAAATGGGCAACCTCCGTTCGCTGGAGAACGCCCTGGGCCGTCTGGGGGCGGAATGCCTCGTGACGGCCGATCCGGCGGTCATCCGCCGGGCCGACCGCGTCATCCTGCCGGGTGTCGGACATGCTGGAGAGGCGATGGACAAATTGGTGCAACGGGGCCTTCCCGCTGTCATCCGCTCGCTCCGCCAGCCCGTACTGGGCATCTGCGTGGGGATGCAGGTTCTCTGCCGGGACAGCGAAGAGTCGCCGGGAAAGGCATGCGTGGGCATTTTCGATGCACACGTACGCCGTTTTGATCCCAGTCCGGCCTGCAAGGTTCCGCATATGGGCTGGAATGAGTTGGGAAACCGCGAGGGGAAGCTGCTTCGGGGCCTGGATCCGCATCCCTATGTTTACTTCGTCCATTCCTATTATGCCGGCCTGTGCCCGGATACCGTGGCGACCTGTCGCTATGGCACGGTGCTGTTCAGCGCGGCGCTGCGCTATGAAAACTTCTACGGCACGCAGTTCCATCCGGAAAAGAGCGGGTCCGTGGGAGAAAGGATCCTTCAAAATTTCCTGGAACTATGATCGAGATCATCCCCGCCATCGACATCATCGGTGGCAAATGTACGCGTCTGACCCAAGGGGATTACGCCACGCAGAAAGACTACGGGGGCGATCCGGCTGAATGGGCCCGGATTTATGCGGACTGTGGGTTCCGCCGCCTCCACCTTGTGGACCTGGAAGGCGCCCGGGCCTCTGCCCCGAAGAATCTCCGGACCCTGGAAACCATTGCCTCCCTCGGGCTCCTGACGCTCGAATGGGGTGGGGGGATCAAGGATGACGCTGCGCTGGCCGCCGTTTGGAGTGCGGGTGCCGACCAGGCCATCATCGGCAGTATCGCGGCCCGGAATCCCGAGCGTATGCTCGCTTGGCTGCATGCTTTTGGCAAACGCATCATCCTGGGTGCGGACGTCCGGGACGGCAGGGTTGCCGTGAGCGGCTGGCTGGAAGACAGTGGCCTGGGCCTGGATGAGTTGGTCG
>CACZWU010000020.1 GCA_902784965.1 uncultured Bacteroidia bacterium
AATTCATTCATGAAAACTCCACAAAATCCTTACCTTTGCAGCAGATTATCACAGTATGTCATTTATGAAAACCGAACGCAAATCTTCTTCCTGGAAAAGTTTCCTGTTGACACTGGCGGCCACGACCTTCTCTATCGTGCTTACTTTCGGCACCTCGGCCGTTATCGAGCACAGGAAGCTGAATGCCGAGAAACGGGAGATGGTGTTGATGATCATGTACGACATGCGAGAGACGCTGAAAGAAGTCGAGCAGATCGATGCGGACCTGAAAGATTTCTTTGAAGTCCAGGTGGACTTGGTGGCTCATCCCGACAAGCTTGATCAAAGATATGTAGAGTTGGCTACGAAAGTTCCGGTAGCCCAGTATACCACCACGACCGAGACCATCTTCCGGTCCAACATCGAGACCATCCGGACCATTGGAAATATTCTCTTTGTTGAGGCCGTTTCGTCGTTCTACGATTCACGGGGGCGGTACAAGACCATTGTCGTTGATGATTTTATGAGCCACTCCGATCAGGCCTTATTTGATGGCAATGCCCTGGGAAATCTCAATACACCCAATTTCATTTTTTACAGTGAGGCCTTTCTCAGGTCGATGACGGTGGACTTTGAAAATTGCAAGAAGCTGATGAAGGTGACGGATGAGGATTTGGAAGTATTCAGCCGGCAGAAGGAAAAACTGATGGAAGCCACGCGGTCGAAGATAGCCGAGGATGTGCAAGAGACCTCCTCCGACAGGAACGTTCGGAGTACCCGGCTGCAACAGGCCCGTGAAGAAGGGAAGAAGCAACTGAAATAATACAACCTACAGAATATGAGAACTTTTTCGATTTTTATGCTGGCGCTTGCCGCCGCATGCACGCTCGCCTGCAACGGGAACGAGGCAAAGTATGAAGTGAGCGCCAAGAACGCCCCGGTCGACGGGACGACGGTTTATCTGGTTGACAAGTTGACGGATGCCCCCATCGACAGCGCTGTCATTGCCGATGGTACTTTCACGATGAAAGGAAAGGCAGCCAAAGATGCCCTCCTCTCCGTGCAGATCGACGGATGGAATTGGTCTTTCCCGCTCTTCAACGATGGAAAGCCCGTTCAGATCAACCTGGCAGACAGTACCTTCACCGGTTCCGCCCTCAATACGAAACTGTCCGGATGTGACAAGCAGGACGGCGCTGTGTATGCGGAATTCAACCGTTTCGTCCAAGAGTACCTGGCCCTTCCCAAGGAAGAGCAGGAGGCTCGTCAGGCGGAGTTTATCACCGAATACCAGACTCGGCTTGAAGCGTATGGCGATTTTTATATCTCCATGATTGAAGAGAATATGGATAACCTTATCCCGCTCGTCTACCTGAGCCATGTTACCACTCTTGCAGGAAAGGAGAAGTTCGATGAACTGATGGCTTCGGGTGCTCCTTTCACCCAGCATCCCTATGCAATATCCCTCAAACGCCAGATCGAGGAGTCTGCCGCCCAGGAAGATGAGGCCGAATCTGCCAAGACCGCTTTTATCGGCAAGAAATTCGTAGACTTGGAAGAGGCCGGTCCCGACGGGAAGATGCACAAGCTGAGCGAGTATGTGGGCCAGGGCAAGTGGGTCCTGGTCGATTTCTGGGCCTCCTGGTGCGGTCCCTGCAAGGCCGAAATGCCCAACGTGGTCGCGGCTTACAAGAAGTATCACGACAAGGGCTTCGAAATCGTGGGTATTTCTTTCGACAAGGACAAGGAACCCTGGGTGAAAGCCATTGCTGAATGGGAGATGCCCTGGATTCACCTCTCCGACCTCAAGTACTGGAAGAATGCGGCTGCCGAAGCCTATTCCGTCAATGCCATCCCGGACAACCTGCTGATCGATCCCAACGGAATCATCGTCGCCCGCGGTCTTCGCGGCAGCAAGCTGGAAGACAGGCTGGCTGAGATTACTTTCTGAGCTGCAGATAAGCCTTGAAGAACCTGCCCTGGGTGGTAGGGGTGAAGTCCCAGTCGCTGAAGAGCATCGGGGCCCAGTCGGGATCGAAGCACCAGACCGTGAACGAGATGCCTTTCTTCTCGAAGTATTTCGTGATGTGTTCGCCATAGACGTCGGTCGACATCACCGGGATATGGGCGCCCGGTTCGTCGGCCAGGCAGTATCCGATCTCCGTGCAGATGACGGGGTAGGTGTCGGCTACATAGCCGAAATCCTGCTCCCACTGCTCTTCCCACGGCTGGTCGCGCTTCATGGGGTAGGGATGGCATACGTAGGCCACGTTCTCACGGGCGATGGGCGCTTCGGCCACCGGCGTCAGGTCGTATGCCCAGTTGAAGCCAGCACACAGGCATACGGCGTGGGGGTTGTAGGTGCGGACGGTGTCGATGATCTGTTCCTGCAGCGCTTTCCATTCCGCCCAGGTGCAGGTTCCCACGCCCTCCGCCGTGATGGTGGGTTCGTTGAACAGTTCGTACAGCGCGACCGTGGGCTCGTCTTTGTAGCGTTGGGCAACGGTGCGCCAGAACCGGAAGGTCTCTTCCTGCGTGGTATTGTACATGGGAAGCATGAACTTTTCCTCCTTGAGGTTGCCGATCGAGTGCCAGTCCATGATGACATACAGGCCGTATTTTTTTGCCCATTCGATGCCCTGATCCATGGCCTGGAAGGTTTCTTCCCAGCCCATGTCATTGAGGTTGGTCGGATGGACGGCGAAGCGCACCACGTTGGCGCCCCAGTCGGCCGCCTCAGCGAAATAGCGTTCGTTCCACTGGCCGTCGCGGACCAGTTTGACCGGATCGGAGAAGCAGAGTCCGCGGAAAACGATTTCGTTCCCCTGCGGGTCGATGAAGTGGTTTCCTTTGACTTTCACCCAGGCGTCGCCGGATGAACACGATGCCGTCAGGATGAAAGACAGGACGGCGATCATTAGGGAGAGGGTAGGGTTCTTTTTCATGGTTCTACAAAGATACACAATTTGATTATCTTTGCACACACAACCAACTCCATTATGAAACGGAAGAGAACCCTTCTTTTGATAACCCTTTTGGCGCTGGCCGTTCCGGCGCAAGCGCAAAGGCAGGATGAGATGCGGCAGACGGTGGAATACCTGGCCTCGCCGGAACTGGGCGGCCGCTTGCCGGCCACGGCCGGCGATACGCTGGCCTCCGACTATCTGTCAGGCCGGCTCCGCAGCCTTCGGCTCAAGCCTGTCGTCCGGGAAAAGAAGAACAAAGGATACTATCAGGACTTCACCTACGGAAAGGGCGAGCAGCAGAAGACCACCCACAACATCGTCGCCGTACTTCCGGGAAAAGACAGGCAGCTGCGGAACGAATACATCGTGGTCGGCGCGCATTATGACCATCTGGGCCTGGGCGGACCCGGTTCCGGATCCCGTCGCCCCGACACCGTGGCCGTACATCCTGGAGCCGACGACAATGCGAGCGGCGACGCTGTGGTCCTCGAACTGGCCCGGCATTTCCGGAAAGTCCGTTCGCCCCGGAGCATCATCTTCGTTTTCTTCGGGGCGGAAGAGCAGGGTATCGCCGGCTCCAAAAGTTTCGTGGAATGGATGAAGCAGGCCGACAGCCGGCGCATCCACCTTCCCGATGATCTCAAAGGGATTGTGGCCATGGTGAACCTGGACATGGTGGGACGCATGCGTGACAGTTCCCTGAGCATTTCCGGTACGGGAACCAGCACGGAATTCAAGGCCCTGGCGGAGCAGGCGGCCGAAGCGTCCGGCCTGCACATTTCGTGCACGCCGGACGGCTATGGACCCAGCGACCAGGCGTCGTTCGTGGCGGCCGATATCCCGGTGTTCTATCTTACGACCGGCGGGCATATGGAATACCACACCCCGGCGGATGTCCCCTCCACCTTGAATTATGACGGCATGCAGCTGACCCTGTCCTTCGCAGAAGCGCTGGTCGCCCGGCTGGCGGGCATGCAGGCAGCGCCGGATTTCATCAACGTGCCCAGCAGCAGCACAATGAGCCATGCCCGGTTCAAGGTGACCCTGGGCCTGATGCCCGACGTCACGGGGGCCAGCACCGTTCCCGGCCTCCGGGCTGACATCGTGATGCCCGGGAAGCCCGCCTATGCGGCGGGTCTGCGCAGTGGCGACGTCATCCAGGAAATCGACGGGAAGCCCGTCAAGGATATCAACGAATACATGGAGCGCCTGGCGGAACTCCAGCCGGGTACCACTATTCCGGTAAAAGTGCTCCGTGGCGAGGAAACCCTCGTGTTCGAAGTTCAATTAAACCCTTCTGAGCCATGAAAAACTGGGTATGCTGGCTGCTGGCCATTGTCATCACCTTGGCGTTGAGTATCTATCAGCGCTCGACCGGTCCGACCAATCCCAAACGCGTGACCGTTGAACTGGACGGGAATAGTTATCCCCTGAAACTGCCCCGCAGCGGGGTGCGGCACGATGCGGTCGTTACGCTGACAGGCGTGCCGTCGAATGCCGTCGCACAATTGCACTACCGACGCTATCCGACTCCGGATGCCTATACGACCGTGGATTTCAGTTGGGAAGACGGCGTCTGGAAGGCCGCCCTGCCGGTACAGCCTGTAGCCGGGAAACTGCAGTATTACCTCACGGTCGGGGGAAAGGACTATCCGGCCGACGGGCCGGTCGTGATCCGCTTTCGGAACGACGTCCCCGCCGGCATCCTGATTCCGCATATTCTCTTCATGTTTGCGGCCATGCTCTTCGCCGTCTATACGCTCCTGCTGGTCCTGGCTGGACGGAAATACGGCAAATGGTTGATCATCACGACGGCAACGCTGTTTATCGGCGGTTTCGTGCTGGGGCCGCTCGTTCAGCACGTGGCTTTCGGGCCCTGGTGGACGGGATTTCCCTTCGGCTCCGACCTGACCGACAACAAGACACTGGTTTCCTTCCTTTTCTTCCTGGCCGCCGTCGCCACTCTGAAGTGGAAATACAACAAGATACTGGTCTGCCTGGCCGTGCTGGTGATGCTGGTCATCTTCAGCATTCCGCACAGCACGCGGGGCTCGGAGTATGACTACGCCACCGAGCAGTTGGGAACCCGCCAGAGCAGTCCGGCCCGGTAATACAGGTACATTGCCGTGGCGATGAGGATGTGGCTGATGTCGAAGTCGATCAGCCAGTTACCGATGTGCCATTTACCGATCAGCACGACTGGAATCAGGGACATGACCGCCGTCGCGACGATGGCGATGACGTTCTCCCGCCGGTAACCGTCTCTCCACAGCCGGATCTGCAGGGGCAGCGAAAACACGTAGAGGATGACGGCAATGTGGATTTCGGCAAAGAGGAAGTCCCGTTTCCAGAGGGTCAGCACCAGGATGACCACGCTTTCCACCAGGACGGCGATGGCCAGGGCCTTGCGGGGGGGCAGGCGCCGCACGCTGTCGGCGCGTTCAATCAGGGCCATCGCATAACAGCTCACTGCCAGGACGTTGGATAGCCAGTTGGGAAGAAAATTCCCGTTTCCCGGCGGGAAGACATAGGCGAAGGCATGGTTCAGGATTGCGCCAAAAGTGGTACTGACAGCCATCAGCAGGAAGAACATCAGATACCAGCATTCGCTCAGGTTGGGCTTTGTCCAGCGGCGCTTGAGGCGAAGGAAGGCATAGAGGCTGACCGCCGCGATCAACAGGTCGGTCGCCGCGGTCATGGGCTCATAGATATAGGGGAAGTTCATGGTGCTATCGGGTGCGTTGCGTAGAATTGATATCCAGCAGGTTGTTCAGGAAGGCGTAGACCGTCAGGCCGGCCACGGTCTTGATGCCGGTTTTGCGGGTGATGTTCTTCCGGTGGCTGATCACCGTGTGGACAGAGATATTGAGATGGTCGGCAATCTCCTTGTTGATCATGCCCTTGGCGACGCAGACGAGAATCTCTTTCTCCCGGGAAGACAAGGCGTTGCCTTCCTGGCTGTCGTCGATATGCCGTTCCAGGGCGGTTTCTTCCAGCAGGATATGCTTACTGATGTCGGCGGCGAGCGCATTGATCAGCGAAAGGGCCCTGTAGGCTTCCTGCTGGTCGGCATTGGCGGGCAGATGGTTCATGACCAGGCTCTTGAGGTCCTCCAGGGTTTCTTCCACGCCGGAGTGATCTTCGTCGGAAATCCCCGGATCCTCTTCTCCGACATAAGGGAATACATACTCTTCTTCATAGTCGAAGTGTTTGAGAAGCTCTTCCTTGAAGTCCGTAAAGAATTTCCAGATGGCCCGCTGCAGGTCTTCCCCACAAGGGACGATCATGCGGCCCAGGCTCGCCGCCAGATCTTTCAGGGCCACGTCCATATAATAGCTGTGCGACAAGCTGAGGTACTTGACAATCACAGACAGATCTGCCTTCTTGAGTTCTTCTGCGGAAGGACGGTATCCTTCCTGTGAATAAACTTTGCAAATGATCAGGAAACTTTCGGGATCGATCTGGGCATTTCTGCAAATGTCTTCCACTGTCGCTTCTCCATAGCCGAAGCAGAAGCCCATACGGGTGAATACGCCAGGAAGGGAAGGATCCTTGTCCAGGAGTTCCGACACTTTCATGGCGGGAGTAAAATCACGGGTCTTCGTCATACCACAGAATGAATAATCATCCTGCTAATTTAGTGAAAAAAAACGAAATGGCCGGATTATCGTTATTATCTCGAAAGAATTGCCTACATTTGTTGAAAAAGGAATGCAGATATGAAAAGACTGGAAATGACTCGGAAAAGCATGCTGATCCTATTGCTTGTCGGCGCTTGCTCTATCGGCGTGCAGGCCAGGGTAAGATTACCTCACTTGATCGGCGACAACATGGTGGTACAGCAACAGGCGGATGTCCGTCTCTGGGGGTGGGCTCAGCCGGGCAGAAGCGTGAAAGTGACGACATCATGGAGCAATCAGACCGTTTCCGTCCGGGCTGACAGGAGTGGCCGTTGGCTGGTCCAGGTTCACACGCCCCAAGCCTCCTACGAACCGCTCAGCATCACCTTTGACGATGGGGAACCCCTGACCATCCGCAATGTCCTCTCCGGCGAGGTGTGGGTCTGCGCGGGACAGTCTAACATGGAGATGCCGGTGAAAGGCTTCTGGATGTGCCCGGTCGAAGGCTACAACCAGACTGTCATTGATGCCCGGAACCATCCGGGCATCCGAAGCGTAAAGATCCCCAGCACGATGGCTGCAAAGCCGCAGGAGGATGCTCCGTGTGAATGGCGTGTATGCTCCCCGAATACGGTGGGTGAATTCTCTGCCGTAGGTTATTTTTTCGCCCGTACCCTGAGCCAGGCACTGGACATTCCTGTCGGGCTGATCGAAGCCAATAAAGGTGGCACGCGCGTGGAGAGCTGGCTGACAAAAGAAAACCTGGAAAAATATACCGACGATCCCACGGACTCCGTTGCAATTTGCAAGAAGTGGGCGGAGTACGATTACCATCGGTCGCTGCTTTGGGGCAACGGAACCTTCAACCCTATCCTGAACGCTACCGTGAAGGGCATTCTTTTCTATCAGGGTTGTTCGAACGTGGGTGATCACGGGAACGACCAGTATGCCCGGCGCCTGAAACTGCTCGTCGATCAGTGGCGGGAACAGTTCGGGCTTGGCGAAATTCCTTTTTACTTTGTTGAGATCGCTCCCTTCGAGTATGGCGACAGCGAGAGAATCAGCGGCGCCCTGCTCCGTGAGCAACAGTTGAAGGCACAGCAGATGATCCCCAACAGTTCATTGGTCTGCACCAACGACCTCGTCTACCCTTACGAGTTTTCCCAGATACATCCTGCCCAGAAACAGCAGGTGGGCGAGCGCCTGGCTTTTGCAGCCCTGCATCGTGATTATGGTTTCGAGGGCATCCGTTACCGGAGTTCTACCTTCAAGGAGATGAAAGTCGAGGAGGATGCCATCCTGATCCATCTGGACGACAACTATCACACCGATGCCCCATTCGAGCGCATTGAGGGTTTTGAGATAGCCGGTGAAGACGGGGTCTTTTATCCCGCCACCGCTTCCCATTTCTGGCAGCCGGGCAACGATTCGTGGGATGAGGCCATCCGGGTCTCTTCTCCAAAAGTCAAACACCCGGTCGCCGTGCGATATTGTTTCAGGAATTTCCAGATCGGCAATCTGAAGAACGGTGCCAATCTTCCCGTTTTCCCCTTCCGCACGGATCATTGGTGATCCATAGCCTGCGATAGGGCGGACCAGAAGCTGATCAACATGACAGCACCTGCTCGATACGGTCTTTTTCTCCGTCAGACAGCGGACCGGCGGCCAATGTGTCCAGGCTGTTCTCCAGCTGCGCGACCGAACTGGCCCCGATCAGTACGGAGCTGACTCGTTCATCCCGAAGCGCCCAGGCCAGTGCCAGTTGTGCGAGTGACTGCCCGCGGTCCTTGGCGATTTCATTCAAGGCCCTGAGTCTGGCAAGGGTGGCATCATTGAGCTGTTCCCGTTTCAAGGACCCTTTTCCTGTGGCGACGCGCGATTCCGCCGGAATACCATCGAGGTAACGGTTGGTCAGCAGGCCTTGGGCCAGCGGCTGGAAGGCAACAAAGCCGATGCCCAGTTCGTCCAGTTTCGCCATCAGCCCTTCTTCCGGGATTCTGTGAAACATCGAATACCTGGACTGGTTCACCAGACAGGGGACGCCCATGGCGCGAAGGATGCCGGCGGCGCGTTCCGTCTGATCCGGGGGATAGTTGGAGATGCCTGCGTACAGGGCTTTGCCCGACTGGACGGCCGAGGCCAGCGCACCCATGGTTTCCTCCAGCGGGGTTCCGGGGTCGGGGCGGTGCGAATAGAAGATGTCTACATAGTCAAGCCCCAGCCGTTTCAGGCTCTGGTCAAGGCTGGCAAGGAGGTACTTCCGTGACCCCCAGTCTCCGTAAGGCCCCGGCCACATCGTGTATCCGGCCTTGGTGGAGACAAGGATCTCGTCGCGGTACCGGGCGAGATCTTCCCGCAGGATCCTGCCGAGGATCTCTTCTGCATCACCTCCTCCATAATTGTTGGCCGCATCGAAATGCGTCACGCCACGGTCGAAAGCCCGCAGGATCATTGCGCGGCATTTGCCATAATCATCGTTGTGACTGAAGTGCTGCCACACGCCGAAGCAGATGGCTGGAAGCAGCAGGCCGCTGTGCCCGCAACGGCGGTACTGCATGGATGCGTAGCGGCCGGGATCGGCCTGATAGGAAGTGTCGGACATAAGCGTAATTTTAGCTAAAATACTAGAAATAATCGATATTTGCAAAATAATACGAGAATGGTTAATTTTGAGGAAACGATTGAAAATGAAAAGAATCTGCTTTTTCTCGATAGGATTACTCATTTGCTATATGACTTTTGCGCAGCATCCCTTTCCGTCCTATAGCACCAAGGCCTTTGTGGTGGAGCTGGAGCAGGCTTCAACCCCCAATATCCTGAAGGAGCTTCGGGAGAGCGCCCTGTACCTGAGAAAAGCGGAATATCTTTTTCCTGATTGATGAACCACCTCGGAGAACTCATTTCCATCGGCGTAGCCATTTCATGGACGTTCACGGCCTGGTTTGCTGACAAGGCGAGCCGGCGGGTGGGTGCCATGGTCACGAATGTGCTGCGCCTGCTACTTGCCACGCTTTTTCTGGGCGTCTTGCTCTGGATTACTGTCGGGCGGCCTTATCCCTTGTATGCCGATAAGGACACCTGGCTCTGGCTGGGTCTTTCCGCTTTGGTGGGCTATGTGTTCGGAGATTTCTGCCTGTTCAACAGCTACATCCATATCGGTCCCCGTTTCGGACAACTCTTTATGACGCTGGCGCCGCCCATGGCAGCTGTCGCGGGATGGATATTGCTGGGTGAAACCCTCAGCTGGAAATCTATCCTTGCGATGTCAGTAACGCTCTGTGGTATTGCCATTTCCATCCTGAGCCGCGATTCCGGGAAACATCTCAAGCTGGATCTGCCCCTCATTGGGATTCTGCTGGGCATCGGTGCCGGCGTTGGCCAGGGCGTGGGCCTGGTCCTCAGCAAGGTGGGCATGCAATATTATGAGGCGGCGCTTCCCGCGGATGCTCCCGCCATGATGGAGGGGATGCTTCCTTTCGCATCCACGATGCTCCGGGCCATCGTAGGCGGACTGGGCTTCCTGCTCATCCTCGGGTTCCAGAGGAACATAGGCAAACTGAGGGACGCCATCAAGGATCCCGTGGCCATGAAATATGCGTCGATCATCACTTTCTTCGGCCCGGCGGTCGGTGTGTCCCTCTCGCTGATGGCGGTCCGTTACGCCAATGCCGGCATCGCTTCCACCCTGATGGCGCTCACACCCGTCATCATCCTGGTGCCGGAAGTCCTGATCAACAAGAAGAAGTTGCGCCTCAAAGAGATCATCGGCCTGGCGGTGAGCATCACGGGCGTGGCGCTGTTCTTCCTGCTGTAAGGCCGGGACGGGGTTTATGGTTTGGGCTTTCTGACCCGGTTGGGCAGCACTTCGGGGAGGACCATCGACAGTTCCATGAAGCCGGCGTAGTCTGCGCCGTCGTACCACGGGCATTGGAAGATGAGTTTCTTGACACCCTCCTTCTCAACAGTATAGACATTGGTGCGAGGGTTTTCCAGCATGTCGGCCAGCAGCGAGCGGGCCGGTTCCGGATGGCAGTCCAGTACGTTCTTCCCGACCAGTTCTTCCGCACCCGGCTTCAGAAACGTCCGGCGGGATTTGGCGTTCATGTCCAGGATGGTCCCATCCTTGGCGCAGATGGTGACGGCCACGTCGGCCCCTTCAAAATAATCACGGTTCATAGTCAAATCCCTGAAAAGTTGCTTTTCCGTTGCGGCAGTAGGGGCCGATGGTAACGCCGGTAAAGCCGCCGGCCATTTCGGTACTCAGCAGGCGGGCGTCCATGCGGGAGATTTCCTTGCCGTTCAGCAGGAAAGCGTAGTATTCATCGTGAGCTTCCATATCGAGCCGGGCGTCAGGACTGGGGATCGGAACTACCGCCGGCTCGTACAGGATGCTGTGCAGGCGGATGCGCACCGCGGCTTCGGAATGTCCCTTCTGGCGGCGGACGAAGAATTCCGCGTGCCCGTTGTGCGTCTGGTAGACGACCAGGCCCGCCTCGCCGTCGCCTTGCAGGGAGACCTGCGTGCCGAAGCGGCAGGTGGCAGCTTCCTGGCGCCGCAGCAGCGCCGTGGGATGCCAGCTTCCCCAGTCGAAGCCATCTCCGTTGCCGGTCAGGGTGAGCACGCCGTCCCGGACGCTGTAATTCTCCACGATGGGGTGCTGGATATGCATCCACTCCGGGCCAATAGCCGAAAAGTCTTCATGCGGGCGGGGGCGTTCCGCTTGTTCGGGAACGGCGCTCATGCGGACGGTCATCCGTTCGGCCACGGGCTGCCCGCCGTTGACGACCGGCCAGCCCTTTTCCCAGGTCACCGGCGCGAGGAAGGTCTCGCGGCCCAGGTGATGGTAATCTCCGCCATAGCGGCGGTAAGCCAGGAAGACGATCCACCAGGAGCCGTCGGCGGCCTGGAAGAGGTCGCCGTGCCCGGTGCCCTGGATGTTGCTTTCCTGCGCGGCCAGCGAGCAGTGCGTGAAGATGGGATTATCGGGATTCGCTTCATAAGGGCCGTAGATGTTCCGGCTGCGCGCGACAGTCAGCTTGTGCGCCAGTTCCGTGCCTCCTTCCGATATGAGCAGATAATACCAGCCGTCCTTCCTGTAGATATGCGGACCTTCCGGAAAACGTCCGCCCGTTCCGCGCCAGAGCGCTTTCCCGGGGGACAGGGTGGAGCCGGTCTGCGGGTCGATTTCGCACAGGGTGATGGTGGCGTCGGGGTTGGATACCATATAGCATTTTCCATCCTCGAAGTAGAGCGAAGGGTCGATGCCCTGCTGCTCCAGCCAGATGGGTTCGCTCCACGGGCCTGCGGGATCGGAGGCGGTGACCATGAAGTTGCCGCCGCCGCCCACGTTGGTCGTGATCATGTAGAAGGTGCCGTCGTTGTACCGGATGGTCGGTGCATAGATGCCCAGCGAGGCGTTGGAATGCTCCAGCGGCAGTTGCGAGGGCCTGTCCAGGACATTGCCGATCTGTTGCCAGTTCTGCAGGTCGCGGCTGTGGAACACGGGCACGCCGGGGAAGTAGTGGAAACTCGAATTGACCAGGTAGTAGTCTCCGCCCACCGCCACCACGGACGGGTCGGGATGGAAACCGGGCAGGATGGGATTCCGCAGTTCCACTTCGACGGAAGACGCCGGAGCGGATTCCTGCGAACGGCATGCGGTCATTCCTGCGAGGAGCAGGAAGATCAGGAGGATAGGTATGATTCGTTTCATGCCAACAAAGATAATGATTATTTCTTTTCGCCGAGGACGGCCCATCGGATGAACGGGATGCGGCTCAGGAGTTCGTAGAGGACCGGAGAAAGCGTAAAGACGGCTACCGTCAGGATGACGTACATCGCCCACGGCGGCAGTTGGGTGTACATCTTCATCATATAACCCAAGGATGCGATCACCAGGTAGTGGACGATGTAGAGGCCGAAGCTGGAGCGGGCCATGTATCCCGCGAAGGCGTCCGTGCGGTTGAAACACGCCTGGAACCAGGCCATCATGGCCAGGCAGGCCAGCCAGCCGTAGAGGCAGTTCAGCGGACTGCTGAGGTACTGGGGCGTGGTGTTATCCTGACCGAAAGTGGTGACAATCAGGATGACGCCGGCCACTGCAGCGCAACCCAGCAACGGGATCCAGATCTTTTTGATCGCGGCTTGGACGCTGTCGTGTGAGAACACGAAGTAGCCCATCAGGAACACGATCAAGTAGAAGATTGGCTTGTACAGGTTGTATAAGCCGTCTGCGGTTTCCGGCCTGGGGTTATGGATAAGCAGCTGTTCGGCTGCCCAGTAGATCACACCCAGCAGAATGATCCAGACAATGTTCAGCTTGCCGCAGGCATTCCACAGCTTGTCTTTGGCATCCAACTTCCGCACCAGCAGCAGGATCAGCGAGAAGAGCCACAGGTCCTGGATGAACCACAGCGGACCCGTGCCGCTGATGGCCCAGAGGCAGAAGCGGGCGATGCCCGGCATCGCGTCAAAGGCGCCGGTCCTGGCCGCCACGGCCGTGTTGAAGTAGCCCGTCATCCACTGGAACACGAAGAGGCCGATGGTGGAAGGCACCAGCAGTTTCCGCGTGCGCGCCTTGAACCATTCCTTGCCGGAGCGTTTTTCCAGCGCGTAGCGGGCACTGATGCCTGCCAGGATGAAAAGCAGCGGCATGAACCAGGGATAGAGGATGTACATCACCACGTCCTGATACTGTGGATGTTCGGGATAAGGCCCGAAGCCTCCGATGCCGCCGAAGACTCCCTTGTTGTTATAGAAGTATATCACATGATAGAACAGCACCAGGAGCACCGTCACCCAGCGCAGGTTGTCGATCCAATGCTTTCTCATTTTGTCAGTCCTCCCATTGCCTGGTCGATGATGCCCTGAAAGATCTCCGTTCTCAGCAGGGCCATGCCGTTCTGATCGCCCAGGAGCATCAGCGTGTCGCCGGGCTGGATGCCATAGACCTTACGGGCGTCTTTCGGGATCACGACCTGCCCCTTGTCCCCGACTTTCACGACGCCAAAGATGTATTTGCCGTTTTGTTCTTGCATATTTGTGGGATTTGTTAGAATTTTCCCACAAATATAACGATTTTTGGAGAAATCAAACCCATATAGGCAAACGGGCTCTGCGATATGCTATTTCTTCCAGACGTGGAGGATTTCCCCGATATACATGTAGTGGATACCGTTGCCGGTCTGTTCGTACCAGGCCCGTTGTTCGGGCGGAAGCAGGTTGGCCTCGAACTGCTGGGCGTAGATCTTCCTGCATTCGATGGCCAGGTCGGCTTCGGCATAGATGGGATTGCCCAGGTCGGTGAATTCTACGGTAAGTCCGGCGCCGGTCACCTTGTCTTCGTCCCGTCCCGAAACGCGTCCCAAATAGGCCAGTTTCTCTTTCATTGAAGCCGGGAAGTGCGTAACGGTGAAGTAGTCGTTCTCCTCCATAAACTGGTGTGTATAGCGACTGGTGGATACGTATACTGTGAAGATGGGTTTATTCCATAGTTCGCCGATGCTGCCCCATGAGATGGTCATCAGGTTCATCTTATCTTCCTTTCCGGCCGAAACTTCCAGCCAATCCCTGTCAATCATCTGCAAGGGATTCAATTCAATCTGTGAAGGCGAGATTTCCTGCCAGGGCTTGTCGCGCAGGATCTCGGCCGTTTGTTCATTTTGGGGTGTCTTGTTGCAACTCATGATGGCAATCGCAGCGAATATAAGGGTGATAATCTTTTTCATACGCCAAAGAAAAAAGGAAGTCTTCTAACTCGCAATAGCAAGATACTCTTTGCCAAGTTTTTCAATGCATGACATGATTTCCTGTTCACGCTCAGGGGAAGGGGTCTTGAAACCTTTGATGTAACTGCGGAGAAGCGAGGCGTTGAATCCGTATTTCTGGGCAAAACCACTTACATTAATCTCAGGGTGAGTCAGGAAAAAGTATTGGAGACGTGTGGGTTCAGCGTCATCATAAAGGAAACTCTCAAAGCTGACATCCTCATCTAGCTCGGGCCAATGGATGCCAATGGTACTGATTTCGTATTTGGTACGTTGTTCATCAGTCGCATTCCTCAAGTGTGAATACCACAAAAGTGACTGACGATAGGTTTTCCCATCGTCTCCCAGACCATAGATCCAGTCACCATCAAACCATATTTTACTGATTGTCTTCACGCTTCATTTCTTGCAAAGATAGGTATCAAAAATAATACCTGCAAGAAATTGCGTAAGAAAAAGCTATGATATTAGTTTCAGGAGAGTTTGTCGAAGTATCGTCCTGCTGTCAATGGCTGTCCTGTTAAGTGTACAACGATATGGCATTTCAGTGGAGATTACCCCATAATGGGAGGTAAGGACGCTGATATTAAAAATCCGTCAATGTGGCGCAAGGATACCTGCATCAGAAGGCTGTGAAAGGTCGATTTTTCGAAAATTCCTGGCGCCACTGGCCAAAATCGGGCTATGGCGCAAAGCAAGCGGCAACACAGTTTGGTTTGCAGGAGATGAGTTTGCGGCAGGTTGGCGGAAATGGAGGGAGGGATTGTGCTCGGCAGCAGAGCTGCCTGCGCATTCCCTTTGCGCCTGCGGCGGGCGTGCTAAAGCATTGATACACAGCCGGCGGCCCAAGGGTCGCCTTGGCTGTTTTCGCTCCGCCCCCTTACGAAAGCAAGCTTTCGACGGGGTCGTAACAAAAACAGCTGGTTGCTTTGCAACCAGCTGTGTACCAATGCTTTGCGGTGAGTGAGGGATTCGAACCCCCGGTACGGTCACCCGCACACCTGTTTTCGAGGCAGGCTCCTTCAACCACTCGGACAACTCACCAGGGTAAGATACCTCTCTTGGTCTGGATGACTGGACTTGAACCAGCGACCTCCTGGTCCCTAACCAGGTGCGCTACCAACTGCGCCACATCCAGAAGTGGACCGCAAAGATAGAAATTATTCGGTTCGTTTTCAAATTTTTTTAAAATTCCGTAAATTTGTCATTTCTGAACGAAACAGATGGAGAGTCAGCGTCCGGGACATTCTTTTGCCGCCTTCCTGGTAGAGAAGCGGCACGTGCTTTTTGCCGTGATGCTGGCTTTGGCGGTGGTCTTTGCGCTGATGATTCCCCGGACGCGCATCAACGAAGACGTGACGACCAACCTGCCGGCCGATTCGCAGATGCGAAAGGGCCTCCAGATCATGGAGGAGGAGTTCCCGATGATGGACATCCGGATGCAGACGCTCCGGGTGATGTTCTGGAACGAAGCGCCGGCCGATTCTTTGCTGAAGGCCATCGAAGCGATACCGGGCGTCGCCCGCTGGATGGGGACCGAACAGCGGGACAGTTGTACCCTCTACCAGTTTTCGCTTCCCCGTGACGCCAAGGGTCCGCAGATCATAGCAGCCGTGAAGGCACGCTTTGGCGACCGCGTCCTGGCGGAAGTCGACGACAACAGCCGGATGCCCGATAACCTGATGTCCCTGCTGGTCACGGGCGTGGCCATTGCCCTGCTCATCCTCATCCTGATGTGCCCCTCGTTCATGGAATCGGTGGTCTTCCTGATAGCCATCGGCATTGCGGTGGCCCTCAATATGGGGACGAATGCCTTGCTGCCGAACGTCTACATGATGACCCATATGCTGGCGGCCGTGCTGCAGATGGTTCTGTCGATGGACTTCGGCATCATCCTGCTCAACCGTTTCCGGCAGGAGAAGCGTCCCGACCGCACCAACGAAGAAGCCATGCGGGTGGCCATCGCCGGCGCCGCCCCCTCCATCCTGGGCAGCGGCATGACCACCATCGCCAGCCTCATGATGCTCTGCTTCATGCGGCTGCACGTCGGCATGGACCTGGGCGTCGTGCTCTCGAAGGGTGTGCTCTTCAGCCTGATTGCCACCTTCACCGCGTTGCCGGCGCTGATCCTTCGCTTCGACAGGGCCATCGTCCGTACCGAGAAGCCGATGCTGCGGCTGCCCACCGACCCGCTGGCCCGTTTCGAGATGCGCTACCGCATTCCGCTGGCCATCCTTTTCGTCGCCATCTTCTTCGGCTCGTGGTTCCTGCAGCAACAGACCCGCATTTCGTATTCCGTGGAATGGCCTTCGCCCATTACGGATATCTTCCCGCCCAAGAACCCGATGGTGATCATCTACCGGACCGACGATGAGGAAGCCTTTCTGCCTATCGCCGACCGCATCATGCAGGAGCCGGGCGTGCTGGCCTGCCTGAGCTATCCCAGCATCGCCCTGAAGTCGCGCACGGCGTCGGAATGGGGCGAGCTGGCGCAGTTGATGCCAGGCACGGTGGATTCGATCCCCGACGGCGCGATCGACCTGCTCTATTATGCCACCACGCATCCCGGACGGCAGGAGCGGATGCGCCTCGACCAGCTGGAGCCGACCGCGCGGGAACTGATGACCCTGGCGGAACAATATCTGCCGGAAGGGGCGACAGCCGGCCTGTCCACGCGTTTTGATATTGACCGCCTGATGAAGCAGATGAGCGCCAGTCTGCTGAAAGAACCTAAACCTGAACCCATACAGGAGGCAGCGCCCGCCCCGGCGCCCGACACTGTCGCCGTGCAAGTGGCTGTCGATACGCTCGCCGTCGAGGCCCCGGTTGCGGACACGCTCGTCGTCCAACCTGCTGTGCTCGACACGCTCCGGGTGGAAAAAGCGGGGAAGACAGAGGCAGACAGCGCCTTTGGCGAGATCGTGTCGCTCGATCTGAACGACACCGACGCCTTGCGCAGCTATTTCACCTACGAAAGCATCACGCAGCCCCGGACAGTCGAGGAGATGTCCTCGTTCCTGACCATCGACAAGAGATATGTGTCGATGGTCTATCGCATCGCCCGGGCCGGCCGGAAGGGCCGCCCCTCGAAAATGAGCGCCTATGAATTCCTCAAGGTGCTGACGGGCACGGTGTTGACCAACAAACTCTATGCGTCGATGGTATCGGCCGACCAGAAGAAAGTGCTCTATCAGATCGAAGAGGAGTTCGACGACGTGTATGCGGCCGGCCCGACGCTGCTGGCTGACGCTGTTCCTGCGTTACCCGATGTCGCCGATACCCTGGCAATCCAGCCTGCCGTCGAGCCCGCACCTGCCGTCGATTCCTCCCTCATCGCCCAGGTAGAGCCCGAAAACCCGTTGCAGGCCGTACCTGAACCCGAAATAGAACCCGAGCCCGAGCCCGAACCCACGCCGCTCGAACGCCTGGCCGAGATGGCGTTCTCCGGCCGGAGTTACACCTCCGCCCAACTGTACCGGGCCCTCCACGAGGCCGGCGTCGGCGTCAGCCGCGAGGAGCTCGACCTGCTCTACCTCTATTATGGCTACAAGACCCAGCGCGACACCACCACGCGGCTCAACCTGCTGGAACTGGTGGAGGGTGTTTCGAATCTGGCGCAGCATCCGCTGCTCGCGCAGTACCTGGATACGACGGCCCGCTCCCGCCTCGACGGACTTCAGGCCATGCTCGACCAGGAACTGGGCGCTCTCCGCAGCGGTGAATGGTCGCTGGCCGCGGTCGTGAGTGAACTGCCGCCCGAAAGCGACGAGACCTTCGCCTTCATCGATCGCGTGCAGACGATGTGCCGCGAGCAGCTGTCCGTCGAGCCCTATTATGCCGGGTTCACGGTGATGTACAAGGAGACGAAGGAAGGATTCCCGCGGGAACTGCTCGTCCTGACGCTCCTGACCGTGGGTACCATCTTCCTGATCGTGGCCCTGACCTTCCGGTCTCTGGCGGTACCTTTCCTGCTGATTCCCACCGTCCTGTCGGCCGTCTGGCTGAACGTGTACGCCAGCGGGCTCGGGGGCCATACCTTGCTGTATCTGGCCTATCTCATCGTACAAAGCATCCTGATGGGCGCCACCATCGACTATTCCATCCTGTTTACACAATATTACCGGGATGCGCGGCGGACGGTCGGCCGGGGCGAATCGCTCAAGCAGGCGTACCGCAAGTCGTTCCACGCCATCCTGACTTCCGGCCTGATCCTGATGCTGACACCTGCGCTGATGTCGTATACTATCACTGATCCGACTATCATCGCCGTCCTCCGCAGTATCTCGGCGGGGGCGTTGGCTGCAATCCTGTTGATTTTCTTTGTGTTGCCAGCGACTATCGCAATCTGTGACCGCTGGGTGGTGAAGCGTTAGACCGCCGAGACCTTTCCGGCCAGGCGGAAAAAGAGCCCCGGGAACCATTTGTAGGCGAAGCAGGCCAGCATTTCTTTCCCGCCCACGCGCACCTGGCGCCTGCCGCGTACGATGCCGTCGACGCACTTGCGGGCGCAGCGGTCGGCATCCATCCCGCCGGCCTGTCCGGGATCCATCTGCCCGTGGGCCTTACCGTCGCCTTCGAGGGCGCTCAGGCTGATGGGCGTGTTGATGCGACCCGGGAAGAGGAGCGTGACTTTCATCCCGGTTTCGAGCTGGAGCGCTTCGAAATACCCCTTGAGCGCGTGTTTGGCGGCGCAATAGGCCGAGCGCTGCGGGAACCCGAAGAGCCCGGAAATGGAGGAGGTGGCGGCGATATGGGTGTCGTGGTCCCATTTTCCGGCGGCGTGGAGAGCCTTGGCCAGGTGGACCGGGGCGAAGAAATCGACTTCCATCACCCGGCGGTCAACCGACTCGTCAGTCTCCAGGGCAAGCGAGCGCTGCGAGATGCCGGCATTGAGCACCAGATAGTCGAGCCGCCCTTCCAGGGTCGGGACCAGCGCGTCGAGGACAGGGTAGTCGGTCAGGTCGGCTTCCAGGAGGCGGATGTCGCCGGCGCCCAGGTTGGCGCACTGATTGCGGACGCTTTCCAGCCGGCCGCGGTTGCGGGCCAGCAGCACCAGATTGGCGCCCCTGCGGGCGAATTCACGGGCAAGGGCGGCGCCGATGCCCGAACTGGCACCCGTGATGAGCGCCGTTTGTCCTTGTAAGCTTTTCATGGCGTAGGGGTAGGGAGGATGGAGAGCTCGCTCCGTCGGACGAAATTCGTGGGAAGGGGCATGCCGTAGACGCTGTCGCGCAGCAGGCGTCCGTATTCCTCCAGGGAGCCGCAGGCGTTTTGTTCCTCGACCGGGATGGTCGCTCCGATGCCCAGTCGGATCTCCCGGCCCCGTTTATTGAATACTTCGCTGCAGAGACGCAGCAGCCGCAGCCGCCAGTCGATCAGGCCGAGCCGGTAATAATAAAGGGAGTTGCGGTCGAAGAATCGGATGGGAATCACCGGCACGCCCGCCTTCTGGATGATCCGCAGCACGGGCTCCTGCCAGGGACGGTCGAGGATGTCGCGGGTTTTCGGATGGAGGTCCGATACGGCGCCGGCGGGGAAGAAGCCCACCGGATGGCCTTCGTGCAGCCAGGCGAGGGTCCTGCGGATGCCGGCCAAGCTGTTGGCGTTGGGCGCGATCATCCCCTTGCCCTGGGGGACGACCTCGATGAAGTTGGGCGACATGGCCCGGATATGGGCCAGGAGTTGGTTGACCGTCACTTTGTAGTCGGGACGCCGGTGTCCGATCATGTCGATGAGCATGATGCCGTCGAGATGGCCGTAGGGATGGTTACTGACCGTGATGAAGGGACCTTCGGGCAGGGATTCCAGCCGTTCTGGGTTCCCGATGCTGTAGTCGATGCCCACGTCGTGCAGGATGGCGTCGGCAAAGTCGGCGCCCTGGTACTGGTTGTTGCGGTCGTATAACTCGTTGACCTTGTCGACGGAGGCAAGGTGCATGAAGCGTTTGATCAGAAACAGGCCCGCCTTGCCTTTCAGCTGCGGAACGATGTGCTGGAACTCTTCGGCGGTGATGACGGGCATGGGTCAGTCTTTCTTGCGAGGCATCGGGTCGATCCGGGCGTAGTAGCGCGCATCCTTGATGATGGTCACGAAATAGATGATGATCAGGATGGCCAGGGCAGCGAGACCGGGATAGTCGAGGGCGTGGAAAAAGAGTTTCTTGCCGAAGACGACGAAGACGCGTTCGAACTGCTGCCAGGGCTTGATGAAGATCAGCAGGGTGTTGAGGATGATGGCGAAGAGACGGAATTCCGTGGGGCCGAGGCCGGCGTAGGTGAGCTTGAATTCAGCTCTCAGGTGGGCGTTCATGCTGACGTTGAGGGTAAGCTGCAGGTAGACCACCAGCATGGCGAGGGCCGTGTAGAGGTTCAGGAACGGCGACAGGCCGATGCCCAGGAACATCATCGTCTCGTTGAGGCCGTCGACGGTATGGTCGATATAGTAGCCGTAGATGGGCCGCTGGGTGTGCCGGACGCGGGCCAGGGTACCGTCGAGCGAGTCGCCATACCAGTTGACGATCAGGCCGAAGGTGCTGAGCCAGAGCCACTGTACGCTGAAATGCGACAGGATGTAGCCCACCATGATCAGGAAGGCGCCGAAGACGCCGATCCAGGTGAGCATGTCGGAGGTCATCCAGGCCGGCTGGCGTTCGGCCAGCCAGACGAGGGCCTTTTTCTCCAGGCCGTTGAGGAATGAGGTCTGTATTCTTTCCGCCTTCTTGTCCATAATAACTATTTACCAGTCAACAAAGATACATGAAAAAATGAAAAAGTGTAACTTTACGGTATGAAACGATTTTTTGTTGTTGTGCTGACCCTGCTGGCAGTGGGGCAGTTCTCCCTGGCGCAGGATGCGTCCAGGATGTTGACCATGGAACAGGCCGTGCTGGGCACGGGCCTCCGCACCCCGGTTCCCATGACCCGCTGGACCGGCGACAAGCAGGTGATCGCGCTGGTTGAGAGCCCCCGCGGCATGATGCCGCCGCGCGAACGGCCTGCCCGTTTCGCCTATACCCGCGGCAACAATCTCTACTATACCGACAAAGCCGGCGTGGAGCACGCCATCACGGCCTACGACGCCCCGGGCATTGTCTGCGGTACGAGTGTCAGCCGCAACGAATTCGGCATCAACGGCGGCATTTTCGTCTCGCCCGACAGCAGCAAGATCGCCTTCTACCGCAAGGACGAGCGCGCCGTGACGCTCTTCCCGCTGCTCGACATCAACACCCGCACTGGCACGCTGCGCGAGATCCGCTACCCGATGAACGGAATGGCCTCCGAACACATCGCCCTGGGCGTGTATGACATCGCCGCCGGCACCACTATCTGGCTCGACGTCACAGACTTCGACGACGAGCGTTACCTGACCAACATCACCTGGGGCCCTGGCAGTGACAAAATTTATATCCAGGTGCTGGACCGTCCGCAGAAGCACGTGCACCTCAATGTCTACGACGCTGCCGACGGCCGCTGTCTCGGCACCCTGCTGACCGAAGAGAACGGCAAATGGGTGGAGCCCCAGGAACCCCTGATTTTCCTGGAGAGCGATCCCGACCAGTTCCTTTATTTTACCGACAACCGCGACGGGTACAAAAACTATTACCTCTGTTCGGCCAGCGGCAAGTTCGCCCCCAGGCGCCTGACCGCCGTGGATGCCGACTGCCAGTTCGTGGCGCAACGCGGCCGCTACGTCTATTACTATTCGGCGGAAGTCTCGCCCGTGGAGCGACACCTCTTCCGCGTCGACACCAGGACCGGCAAGATGCAGCGCCTGACCCGCGACAAGGGCTGGCACAGTTGCACCATTTCGCCCGACGGCAAGTATTTCTCCGACAACTACACCTCCCTGGGCCAGCCGGCCGTCATCAAGTACGGTACTACGGACGGCAAGAAACTTGAGACACTTTGGGAAGCTCCGGCCGAGAACCCGCTGCTGACCAACTGCAAGATCGAGATGGGCACGGTCAAGAGCGCCGACGGCCAGTACGACAACTGGTACAGCATCGTCTATCCGCTTGACTTCGACCCTGCCAAGAAATATCCTGTAATCCTTTATGTATACGGCGGCCCGCACTCCCAGCTGATCACCGACAACACGCGTGGCGGCATGTCGCTCTGGGACATCTACATGGCCCAGCACGGCTACATCGTCTTCACAATGGACAACCGCGGTACGCCCAACCGCGGTGCTGCCTATGAGAAAGCCATCCACCGGCAGTGCGGCCAGGTGGAGATGGCCGATCAGATGGAGGGCATGAAATGGCTGCTCTCGCACCCCTGGGCGGACAAGGACCGCGTGGGCGTACACGGCTGGAGCTACGGCGGCTTCATGACCATTTCGCTGACGGTCAACTATCCCGAGGTGTTCAAGGTGGCGGTGGCCGGCGGCCCGGTCATCGACTGGAGATGGTATGAGGTGATGTACGGCGAGCGCTACATGGAGACCGAGGCTACCAACCCCGAAGGCTTCGCGAAGACTTCGCTTATTCCGCGTGCCAAGGATCTCAAGTCCAAACTCCTCATCTGCCAGGGCGCCATCGACGATACCGTGGTCTGGGAACACAGCCTGAGTTTTGTGGAGGCCTGCATCAAGAACAAGGTCCAGGTCGATTACTTCCCGTATCCGACGCACCCGCACAACGTCCGCGGCGTCGACCGCGTCCACCTGATGGACAAGGTCACGATGTATTTCGAAGATTACTTGAAATAAAAAGAGAGGCTCGCGATTTTGCACGCGAGCCTCTTTTGAATGAACTGAAAGTGGATTACAGCTGATCGTTGTAGTCAACTTCGTTCTTCGGGATCACATAGGTCCAGCGATTGCCGTCTTCCGGATTGATGGTGATGGCGAAGCTGGTGTGGAAACTGCCACCCTGGGCGCGGCTCTTGCGCACGATGGGTTCGTTCCAGCGTTTGTAATCGTAGTAGTCGAATCCTTCACCCCAAAGGTCAATGCGGCGGTACAGCTTCACTTCCTTCAGCAGGTCGGCTCCGGTCTTCGTGCATTTGTAGTCCGGGTCGAGGTTTTTGTTGATCTCGTTCATCAGGCTCTGGACCTGCGCGTCCTGGCCCAGGTGGCAGCGTGCTTCCGCTTCGGCGAGGGCCATTTCGGCGCCACGGTAGATATTGAAGCATCCGCCGCCCGGCATGAAGGCAGCCTGGAACTTGAACTGCATGTAACCGTACACGAGGCTGGTGGAATACAGCTTGCCGCCATATTCAGCAAAGGCGCGTTTGTAGAGGGCGCCCGTGCTGCGGCCGGCCGCGTTGCATTCTGCCCATTCTTCAGGGGTAGGGCCGAGCCACATCTTGCGGCGGGCGTCGGTCTCCGGGATCTGATCGTAGAGCTCCTTGCTGATAGCCAGCGGATAGGTACGCTGCATCGAAGAAGAAGCGTTGGAAGCTTGATAAGCGAAGTAGGCATAGTAGTAGATGGTCTGGTCTTCGGCTTCATACACACCCCAGATCCATTCTTTCGGCGTAGAGCCGGTCCAGTTGCTGAAGCCGCCGTCCATATATTCGCTCTTGCTCATCAGCGGGTGGTTCTGGCGAGCCAGCGGCGCATACTTCACGACGGTGTTCCAGTCTTCGCGGTTGAGGGCCGCGCGGGTGTATACGGCATAGGCCACGTCGATATCGGGTTTCCAGAATTCGTTGCCGCGGTTCAGACCGGACTGCTGGTACAGGCTGATGGCCTGGTCGAGGTCAGCGTAGATCTGGGCGTAGGTCTCGCCCAGCGTGGAGAGCGGCATGCCATCGATACCCGGTTCCAGACGGAGGATGACACCAGAGGTCGAGCCGTTCTGGCTGTCCTGCCAGCGGTAACCGTAAATCATGGCCAACTGGGTGAAAGCGTGGGCACGGAAGGTAAGGGCCTGGGCCTTGATGAAGGCTTT
The DNA here is from genome assembly GCA_902784965.1 of uncultured Bacteroidia bacterium. Lineage (GTDB taxonomy): Bacteria > Bacteroidota > Bacteroidia > Bacteroidales > UBA932 > Cacconaster. Next base: position 24,227 of record CACZWU010000020.1, read on the forward strand.
CTCGGTGTCCGGACCTTCGGCATCGTCGATGTTGGCGATGATCTGGTTGGCGTTGCCAATGATCTTGTAGTAGTAGTACCAGGGATAGGTACAGTAGGTAGAACTGGCGTTCTGGTTGTACTGATGGTTCCAGAGGTTGGCCCAGCCGGTCTGGTTGCAGCGCTGCAGGTCGTTGCCGAAGTTGCCGAACCAGGTCTTGATGGTACCTTCGCCGTTGAGACCCTGGGTGCTCCAGTACTGGCTCGTCATCATCTTGCAGATACCGTTGACGGCCAGCACGGCATTGCCGGTCGTGGCGAAGATGGTCGCGGGAGAAGTGGAACTCTCCGGCGTGGTGTCCAGATACTCCTTGTTGCAGGAGACGCCCGTCAGCAGGATGGCTGCCGTGAGGAAGAAGGCTTTGAATATCTTTTTCATATCTGTTTCGTCTTTAATTAGAATTTGAAGGTCAGGCCACCCGTGAAGACGCGGGCCGTGGTGAAGGTATTGGAGGTCGTGTTACCGGCGAAGTTCTGCTGCGGGTTCAGACCCTGGCGATACGAAAGCGTGAAGGCATTCTCGCAGGCAATGGTCAGCGTGATGGCATCCATCTCGAGGCGGTTTACCCAGCGTTTCGGAAGCGTGTACGACAGGTTGACGTTCTTCAGCACGAGGTAGTTGCCCGAAACCAGCCAGCGGTCGCAGGTACCCGCGTTGTTGTAGGAATTGTAGGTATTGTTGATCTGCGGGAAGATGTCGCGGCTGATGCGGTCGGCCGACGTCTCGGTCATGCCGGCCGGAATGCCGGTCCAGCTGTTGCGGAAGAGGTCGGCGTGGCAGCTCTTCGGGGAGCCGGTGATGCTGAGCAGGTCGCCGTAGATACCGTCGTTGACCTTGCTGCCGAGGGAGTATGTGAAGATGGTGCCGAGCGAGAGGCCCTTCCAGCTGAAGTTGAAGCCGAAGCTGCCGTAGACGGTCGGGGTGGCCGTTCCGGCCCAGTCTTTCTTGCCAAAGGAACCCGTATTGTAGATATACGGAGTGCCGTTGATGATGACATAGTCGTTGGGAGACATCAGGGTCGTGGCCTTGTCGTCCGACGGAGCGGTACCGTAGATCACGTTGCCGTCTGCCTTGTTGTTGTCGGTAATATAGAAGCGCTCGTCGTCCCAGGCGTAGAGGGAACGGCCGGTCATCTGGTCGACACCGGCCCAGTGGTACACCCAGTAGGCATAGCGGTCGCCGCCTTCGACGAAGCGCTTGTTGCCGCTGATGATGCCTTCTTCCCGGTTCTCCTCAGGGAGTTTGACGATACGGTTCTTGAGGAAGGTGGCGTTGGCGAAGATATTGAAGCGGATGTCCTTGGTACGGACCATGTCGACGTCGGTCTCGATCTCGACGCCACGGTTGGACATCGTACCGATGTTACGGGTGATGCCCGGATTGGAGCTGCCCGTGGAGGTCGGACCGGCGGAGATCGGGAGGATCACGCTGAAGAGCAGGTCCTTGTTGCGTTTGTCGAAGTACTCGATGTTGAGGTTCCAGCGGTTGAACAGGCGGGACTCGATACCCACGCCCCAGCTTTGGGCCGTCTCCCACATCAGTTCGTCGTTGCCCAGCTGCGAGAGGTAGTAGGCACCGGCGTTGGCGTTCTGGTTGGAGGTGTAGAGGGCCTGGTAGCCGTAGTAACCGGTACCGGCGTCGTTACCCACCTCGCCGAAGTCGGCGCGGAGTTTCAGGGAGTTGACCCAGCCCACGTTCTGCATGAAGTCCTCGCGGGAGATCATCCAGTTGGCACCCACGCTCCAGAAGTTACCCCAGCGGGCTTTCCGGGAGAAGCGCGAGGAACCGTCGCGGCGGAAGGAAGCTTCCACGTTGTACTTGTCCTTGTAGCTGTACCGCGCGCGGCTCAAGAAACTCTCCGTACGGTAGTTGTTGGCGTAGTTGTAGATATCGGTAATCTGCGTGAAGTTGTTCAGGTTGTTGATGTTGGGGAACACTTCGTTGGTCTTGTAGCCGTAGAGGTAGTCGTAATTGTTCGAGTAGTTCTCGTGGCCGAGGAGCACGTTCACGTAGTGGTCGCCGAACTGGCGGTTCCAGCGCAGCTGCTGTTGGAACGACCAGTTCTTGTAGCGGTAGTCCACGCGCTTGCCGCGGCCGGAGTTGCCTTTGCCGTCGCCAATGACGGCGCTGTCGTACGTCTGGTTGGAGCTGTGGCGCAGGTTCATGTTACCGGTCACGGTGAAGGTGAAGTCCTTCAGGAAATAGACCTCGGCGTAGGCGATGGCGTTGATGGTGTTACGGACGGTGACGTCCTGGTTGAGTTCGTTCTCCCAAATGACGTGGCGGTCGGCATACTGGTTGCGGGTCACGACCACCTGGCCGTTCTCGTCGATGTAGGAGCCGCTGTCATACTGCTTGTTGCCCGAGGCATCCAGGATGTACTGGCCCGTGTTCACGTCGTGCAGGTGCACCGGATAGATCGGGGCGATGTTGCGGCAGTACATGAACGGGTTGATGTAGGAGTTCGAGCCGTCTGAGGTGTTGTTGAAGTTCTGGTGCGTGGCGTTGACGTTCAGGCCCACTTTCAGGTAACTGGTCGGCTTCACATTGACGGAGGCGCGGCCCGAGAAGCGGTCGAAGGTAGAAGTACGCAGGTAACCGTTCTCATCGAGGTAACCCACGGAGAAGTAGTAATCGGCCTTGTCGGAGGCGCCGTTGGCGCTCACGTTATAGTCGGCACGGTAGCCGTTCCGGATGGTCTGGTCGAACCAGTTGAGGTCGTCGAGATAGCCGTTCTTGATCGAGGCGTTCGACACGAGGTGTCCTTCGCTGTCGAAGAGGGCGTTGTCGGCCACGTTGTAGATGTTCAGGTAGAGTTTGTCGGCGATCAGGTTATTCGCTACGTACTGATGGGCGGCGGCACGTTTGGTCGCGTCCTGTGCCGTAGCCACGATGTCGTCATACGACATGTCGAGCGTCGGATAGAGCGTGCGGTTGAAGAGCTCGAGATAAGAGATCTCCATGAACTCATCGGCCGAAGCGTAGTCGTATTCCTTCATACCGCGCTGGTACATACCCTGGTTCACGCTGGCGGTCACGTTGACGCGGCCGCTCTTGCCTTTCTTGGTGGTGATCAGGATCACACCGTTGGCGGCGCGGTTACCGTAGAGGGCTGCGGAAGCAGCGTCCTTCAGGACGGTCAGTGACTCGATGTCGGTCGGGTTCAGGTCGGAGATGTTGCCCCCAAAGGGCACACCGTCGATCACATAGAGCGGAGAGGTGGAACCGTTGATGGTACCGTTACCGCGGATCATGATGCTCGGCTCGGAACCCGGGGCACCGTAGGAGTTGTTGACCTGGACGCCGGTCACGGTACCTTCAAGGGCCGAGGTGACCGAAGAGGTCGGACGGGCTTCCAGTTTCTCGGCGTCCACATTCGAGATGGCACCCGTCAGGGACGATTTCTTGGCGGCGCCGTAGGCGATGGTGATCACCGCCTCTTCGAGGTTTTCGGTGTCGGGAGCCAGGAGGATGTTGATGACTGCGCGGCCGTTCACTTCGGCTTCCTGGTTGATGTAACCGATGGAGCTGAAGATAAGGGTAGCATTTTTCGGCACACTAATTGTGTAGTTACCGTCAGCATCCGTCGCGGTGCCGGTCATCGTGCCTTTTACCTGGATGGAGGCAAACGGCACACCTTCGCCGGAGGAGGCGTCTGTCACGGTACCGCTGACGTTTATGTTTTGAGCAAGAGCGACTTGGCTCAAAACCGCGGTTACGAGGCAGAGGAGAAAGAATGACAATTTTCTCATAATGATGTTTTAGGTTAAAATAATAATTGTATTTGGTTTGTTTTCTTATGTAGACAATCCACACAATTTGGGCAAAGATACAATTTTTTCAAAAGACAACAAAGAATAAGGGCGGTTTTCTTTCGGAAACCGCCCCTTTTTGACAATTTTTTGACAAAAATTGTCGTTTAGTCTTCGAACTTCTGGTTCAGCAGCTCGATCATCTTGATGGCTGCCTTGGCGATCGGGGTGCCAGGGCCGAAGATGGCCACGGCGCCGTCGCGGTAGAGTTCGTCGTAGTCCTGGGCCGGGATCACACCGCCCACCACCACGAGGATGTCTTCACGGCCGAGTTTCTTGAGCTCTGCGATGATCTGCGGGACGAGGGTCTTGTGGCCGGCGGCCAGCGAGGAGACGCCCACGATGTGCACGTCGTTCTCGACAGCCTGGCGGGCAGCCTCTTCCGGGGTCTGGAAGAGCGGGCCCATGTCCACGTCGAAACCGCAGTCAGCATAACCGGTGGCCACCACCTTGGCGCCGCGGTCGTGACCGTCCTGGCCGAGCTTGGCCACCATGATACGGGGCTGACGGCCTTCCTTCTTGGCGAATTCGGCCACCATCTTCTTGGCGAGCTCAAACTCGCTGTCGTTTTTCACTTCTGAGGAGTAAACACCAGTGTTCATACGGATTACGGCTTTGTAACGTCCAACAATCTTTTCGCAGGCATCGGAGATCTCGCCCAGCGTGGCACGGGCCTTGGCGGCCTCGATGGCCAGGGCGAGCAGGTTGCCCGTCTTGGTCTCCACGGCGTGAGTGATGGCGTTCAGGCAGGCCTGGACCTTGGCTTCGTCGCGGTGGGCGCGGAGGTCTTTCAGGCGGGCGATCTGCGATTCACGCACCTTCGTGTTGTCGACGTCAAGAATCTCGATGGGATCTTCGTGCTCCAGGCGGAACTCGTTGATACCGATGATCTTCTCCAGGCCGGAGTCGATGCGGGCCTGCTTGCGTGCGGCGGCTTCCTCAATACGGAGCTTCGGCACGCCGGTCTCGATGGCCTTGGCCATGCCGCCGAGGCTCTCGACTTCCTGGATGTGGGCCCAGGCCTTGTGCGCGAGCTCGTTGGTGAGGCTCTCCACGTAGTAGGAACCGGCCCAAGGGTCGATGGAACGGCACACCTGGGTTTCTTCCTGGATGTAGATCTGGGTGTTACGGGCGATACGCGCGGAGAAGTCGGTCGGCAGGGCGATGGCCTCGTCGAGCGCGTTGGTGTGCAGCGACTGCGTGTGGCCGAGGGCGGCGCCCATGGCCTCGATGCAGGTACGGGCCACGTTGTTGAACGGGTCCTGCTCGGTGAGCGACCAGCCGGAGGTCTGGCAGTGGGTACGGAGCGACTGGCTCTTCGGGTTCTTCGGGTTGAACTGGCCCACGATCTTGGCCCACAACATACGGGCAGCGCGCATCTTGGCGATCTCCATGAAGTGGTTCATGCCGATGGCCCAGAAGAACGACAGGCGCGGTGCGAAGGCATCGACGTCGATGCCGGCCTTGATACCGGTGCGGATGTATTCCATACCGTCGGCCAGGGTGTAGGCCATCTCGATGTCGTTGGTCGCACCGGCTTCCTGCATATGGTAGCCGGAGATCGAGATCGAGTTGAATTTGGGCATGTACTGCGAGGTGAAGGCGAAGATGTCGCCGATGATACGCATCGAGAACTCAGGCGGATAAATATAGGTATTACGCACCATGAATTCCTTGAGGATGTCGTTCTGGATGGTACCGGCCATCTCTTCTAGCTTGACGCCCTGCTCCAGGCCGGCCACGATGTAGAAGGCCATAATCGGGAGGACGGCGCCGTTCATCGTCATGGAGACGGACATCTTGCCGAGCGGGATCTGGTCGAAGAGGACCTTCATGTCCTCGACGGAGCAGATCGACACGCCAGCTTTGCCCACGTCGCCCACCACGCGCGGGTGGTCGGCGTCGTAGCCACGGTGGGTAGCCAGGTCGAAGGCCACGGAGAGGCCTTTCTGGCCGGCAGCCAGGTTGCGGCGGTAGAAGGCGTTGGATTCCTCAGCCGTGGAGAAACCGGCATACTGGCGGATGGTCCAGGGCTTGTTGACGTACATCGTGGAGTACGGGCCACGGAGGAACGGGGCGATGCCGGCGGCATAGTTGAGGTGTTCCATGCCTTCGAGGTCGGCGGACGTGTAGAGCGGCTTCACGTCGATATGTTCAGGCGTGTGCCAGAGCTCTTCTTCTTTATTCTTGCAGGCGCACTTGGGCGTGGCGCCCTTCGTGTAGTCGATATCGTTGAATTTCGGTCTCATTGTCTGTCCTCCTGATTAAAGTTCCTTGACGCCCAGTGCCTTCTGATACTCCCTGAGGGTATCGAGCACGTTGCATTTCACATGGATGTAGTGGTTGATGCCCTGCTCCTCGAGCTGCGGACGGCACTCGGGGTCGCCGGCGACCACCACGATGGCCTTGTCGCCGATAAGCTGGGCGATCTTGGGAACGTTCTCGAGGTACTCGTCGTCGGCCGAGCAGGCCACGACGATGTCGGCCTTGGCCTTGAGGGCGGCCTCGACGCCTTCCTCGATGGTGGAGAAGCGGTTGTTGTCGACCACCTTGAAACCGGCGATCGCGAAGAAGTTGCAGCTGAACTGGGCACGGGCACGGCACATGGCCAGGTTGCCGAAGGTCAGCATGAAGGCCATCGGCTGGCGGTCGTTGCGGTCGGTGGCCAGGCGCATGGCCTCAAACGGCTGGGCGCCGCGGTAAGCGCCAAGCGGCTCGGCCATCTTCTCGTCGCAGCCACAACCCTTGGCGTCGCAGCATCCAGCCCCGCGGGTGACGATCTCTTTGGTGATCTCGTCGCCGGCTTTCTCGAGGAAGTTCGGGAACTGGTTGGTGCCCAACAGGGTCTCGCGGCTTTGTCTTTCTTGTCGGAGACGGCCTTTACCTGCTCCTGGACGAAGCCGGCCTTGAAAGCCTCGGTATAGCCGCCCTTCTCCTCGACGTCCTTGAAGAGTTTCCAGGAAGCGTCGATGATCGACTGGGTGAGTTCTTCAATATAATAGGAGCCACCGGCAGGGTCGATGATCTTATTGAAATGCGATTCTTCCTTGAGGATCGACTGGACGTTGCGGGCGATGCGGTTCGAGAATTCGCCGGGTGCGCGGAACACCTGGTCGAAGGGCAGCACCTCGATGGAGTCGACGCCGGCGATGGCGGCGCTCATGGTCTCGGTGGTACCGCGGAGCATGTTGACGTAGGCGTCATAGACCGTCTGGTTCCACTGGCTGGTAACGGCGTGCACGTGCATCTTGCAGGCGCAGTCGCTTTCGACGCCCCAGGCACGGACGATGTTGGCCCAGATCACGCGGCCGGCGCGGAACTTGGCGATCTCCATGAAATAATTGGAGCTGATGCCGAAGGTGAACTTGATGCGGCGGGCCACTTCCTCGGCGGTGAAGCCGCGTTCGGTGAGCTTGGCGATGTATTCGTTGCCGATGGCTACGCCGAAGGCAAGTTCCTGCACGAGGCTGGAGCCGGCGTCATTGAAGTCATAAGCCTGTACGTTGATGACCTTGATCTTCGGGAAGTCGGCGACGGCCTTGACGGCGTTGGACAGGAAGCCGAAAGCCTTGTCCTCACAGAAGCTGCCCTTGACGGTGAGGCGGTGGAGCGGGCTGAAATCGAACGAGGCGCGGACCTCTTCCGGTTTGACGCCCTGTTTCCTGACCACGGCCAGGAAGCTCTTGAGGGTCTCCGCACTGTGCTTGGGGCAGCACTTGCGGAAGTTGATCTCCACGGCGGGGATGCAGATACCCTTGAGCAGGGCTTCCATTTCGGCCTCGGAGAGATCTTTCTTCTCACCCAGCACGAAGCCCAGCGATTCGACGCCCTTGTTCAGGATGTCGAGGGCTTCGGCATTGGCCTTTTCGATGCCCTGACACAGGCAAATGTCCTGGCGGGTGAGCCAGTTGTTGTCGGTCTTGATGCCGCGGACGAACGGGAATTGTCCGGGCATCTCGCCCAAAGACTTGATGTCGGGCAGGTTCTCGGCCCGATAGTACGGACGGACCGGGAAGCCTTCGTGGGTCTTCCATACGAGTTTCTTCTCGTAATCGGCACCCTTCAAGTCCTTGATAATTACCGCATCCCACTGCTCTGTCGTAACAGGAGGAAATTCAGTAAACAGTTTTTCTGCCATTTTTATACGATTTAGTTATAGTGTGTTTGAATTTGAGTCAAACTTCCTTAATCCTGCAAATTTAAGATTTATTTCTTATATTTGAAATCGAAAATACCGCTATGAAAAGAATTTTGATATTTTTATCGGCCCTTTGCCTAAGCCTGTCTCTTTTCGCGCAGACCCCTATCGATAGTACACGTTGCAAGCCCGACGAATCGATCGCTTTCGCACAGTATGATACCCTGACCCTGGAGATGGACCTCTATTTCCCGAACGACGACGCCGAGACCCATCCCTGCATCATTTTCAGCTACGGAGGAGGTTTCATCATGAACAACCAGCGTCATTTCGAGATCCAGCGGCTCTGCCGGCAGCTGGCCGACGACGGTTTCGTGGTAGTGGCCAGCGACTACCGTCTGGGCCTGCGTGGCGTGAAGTTCAAGGGTCCCCTGTCGATGATCAAGCCCCTCGAGAACGCCGTGCAACTGGCCGCGGAAGACGTGATGAAGGTTACCCGCTACGTGCTGGACTACGCCCCCGAGCTGACCGTCGACCCCTGGAAGATCATCCTGATGGGCAGTAGTGCCGGCGCCATCACCTCACTCCAGTGCGACTTCGAGCGCTGCAACCGCACGGAACTGGCCCAGCGCTACCTTCCGGAGGGTTTCCGCTACGCAGGCGTAGCTGCCTTCGCCGGCGCCATCTTCTCGCGCAAAGGCCTGGAATACAAGTACGACATGCCGGCCCCCACCTTCTTCCTGCACGGAACGGCCGACAAACTGGTCCCGTACAAGAAAGTCAGCTTCTTCGGTACGGGTTTCTTCGGCTCCGACCGCATTGCCCGGCATTTCAAGGAGCGGCATTATGCCTACAAGATCATGCGTTTCCAGGATGAGGGACACCGGGTAGCCGTGCGTTATTTCGCCAACTACGACGACCTCCGCTGGTTCCTCGACAAGATGGTGATCGAGGGACTGCATCTCGAGATCGACGAATCGTACAACGACCCGTTCCGGCAGCCCTCACATTGGGATGACTATAGCCCTAACGATTTGTATTAGAGATTTTTGCAGATATCATTCTCGACTTTCGAGAGACTTTCAGCCAGGATGGCCATGTCCTGGCTGATTTTTTTGTTGGTAATCCTGGCGTAGATCTGCGTGGTGCGGATGTTCGTGTGCCCGAGGATGCGGCTCAGGGTTTCGACCGGCATGCCCCGGTTGAGTGCCAGCGTGGCGAAGGTGTGCCGCCCCACATGGAACGTGAGGTGTGTGCGGAAGCCGCAACGACGCTCCAGCGCATGCAGGTGACCATTGCAGCAATTGTTGCTGGGCACGGGAAACAGCTGTCCTCCCGGTGACGCGTCCCTGTATTTTTCGATGAGCCGCAGCGGCACATCGAGCAGCCGCACGTCCGATTCAACCCGCGTTTTGTGCCGACGCATTACGATCCACCAGTTCCCGTCGAAGAGTTGCCGGAGGTGCTCCGTGCGCAGGTTCCGGATATCGATGTACGACAGGCCGGTGAAGGCAGAGAAAAGAAAAAGGTCGCGCACCAGTTCCTCTACTCCAGAGACGGCCGGCTCCTGCATCAACCGCACCAGTTCCTCTTCTGTGAGATAGCCCCGGTCCACGGGCGTGTAGGCATTGACATATGAGGCGAAAGGGTTGACCATCAGCAGGTTCTCTTCGCGGGCCAGCGAGAGCACGTGCTTGAGGGTAATCATGTAGCCCCAGACACTGTTGGGTGACAGATGCCGCTGCACGCGCAGCCAGGTATCGAAGCCGGTGACGAAAGAGGCGCGCAGGGAACTGAGCGGGATGTCGTCCCGCCGGCACTGTTCCCGAACGTATCTTTCCAGATGCCCGTACACGGTCTGGTATCGCGCAAAACTGCCCCAGGCGCGGCTGTTGCCCACCCGCCGGGCATATTCGGCATTGTGGCGCGCAAAATACGCCAGCACCCCGATCGTGGTCTTTCTCATCCGTAGTAGATACTAATTTGTCCTAAATTTAACACCATTTTTCCATATTTCAAACTATTTCCCATCGATGATTATTTTAACCTAAAACATCATTTATGAGGAAACTTAGAATTGTGTTTACCTGCCTTTTGACTGTTTTGGCACTGGGAACCGCCCTGGCGCAGAACATCACGGTCAAGGGTGTGGTGACTGACTCCGCCACCGGCGAAGGTGTTCCTTTTGCCTCGATCCAGGTAAAGGGCACGATGACCGGTACCGCCACCGATGGAGACGGCAACTACTCCATCGACGTCCCCAAAAATGCAACGCTGATCTTCAGCTCCATCGGCTACCTGAACCAGGAAGTCGCCGTCGAGGGCCGCTCGCTCATCAACGTGATCCTGGCCACCGATACGGAGAACCTCGAAGAAGCGGTGATCACCATCGCTTACGGCGCCGCCAAGAAATCGTCCCTGACGGGTGCCATCTCGAACGTGGGCGCTGAAAAACTCGAATCCCGCCCGACCTCCTCGGTCACCTCGGCCCTCGAAGGTACGGTGACCGGTGTCCAGGTCAACAATACCTACGGCGCCCCGGGTTCCGACCCTTCCATCATCATCCGTGGTAATGGTACCATCAATGGTTCCTCCAGCCCGCTCTACATCATCGACGGCGTTCCGTTCGGCGGCAACATCTCCGACCTGAACCCGGCCGATATCGAGTCGCTGACCGTCCTGAAGGACGCTGCTTCCGCAGCCCTCTACGGTAACCGCGCCGCCAACGGCGTGATCCTGATCACCACCAAGAAGGGCAAATCGGGCCGCGTCAACGTGACGGCCAGTGTTACCCAGGGTGTGTACCAGCGCGGTATTCCCGAGTACAATTATGCAACGGCCAACGAATTCATGGAGGTTTCATACAAAGAGCTCAAGAACCGTACGCTCATTCCGTCCGCCATTACCGACGCCGAAATCATTGCGAAGTACCAGGATGCTTCGGCGCTGGCTGATGCCGCCAACTATGCGGCCAACAACCTGATCGCCGACAAACTCTACCTAAACATCTACAACGTGGCCGACAACGCCCTCTTCGACAGCAACGGACACCTCGTGTCGAATGCGTCCATCAAGAACGGCTACCTCGACGACCTCAACTGGTTCGACCAGACCATCAAGAATGGCTATCGTGCCGACTACAACGTGACGGCCAGCGGCGCCAGCGAGAAGAGCGACTATTTCTTCTCCATGGGTTATCTCGATGAGAACGGCTACCTGCGCAATGCGACCTTCGACCGTTTCTCGGGCCGTGCCTCTGCCAACGTGAAACCGACCAGCTACCTGAAAGTGGGTCTGAACGTCAACGCCACGCACCAGAACTTCAACAACATGGATGCCGGTTCAAGTGCCTACGTGAACCCGTTCATGTACTGCCGTAACATCGCCCCGATCTATCCGGTGCACCTGCACGATATCAATACGGGTGAGTATCTCCTCGATGAATTCGGCAACAAACAGTATGATGGCGGTTCCTACGTCGACGCCAACGGCCAGGTGGTCGTGACCCGTAACCAGTATGCCGACCGCCACGTCATCTGGGAGAACGAACTCAACCAGGACGTCTCCGTCCGTAACACCATCAACGCCATCGCCTATGCCGAGGTCTATTTCCTGAAGGACTTCACCTTCACGGTGACTGGCAACATGAACCTGCGCCACAGCATCAACAAGAGCTATGACAGCGCGGTCATCGGCGACGGTAAGGGCAACGGCGGCCGCGGAAGCCGTACCGATTATTACTATAAGAACTGGTCCTTCCAACAGCAGCTGCGCTGGAACCGTCAGTTCGGCGACCACTACGTGAACGTGCTCATCGGCCACGAGAACTTCGACTATCGTTACGACTACCTCTACGGCTACAAGACCTCCGAGGTGTTCACCGGCATCAACAACCTCCGCAACTTCACGGAAATCACGAACCTCTACAGCTACGGCAACTACTACAAGACCGAATCGTACCTGAGCCGCGTACGCTACAGCTACCAGGACAAGTACAACGTGGAAGCTTCCTTCCGCCGCGATGGTTCCTCTCGTTTCTCCTCCCAGGCCCGCTGGGGTAACTTCTGGAGCGTGGGTGCCAACTGGCTGATCTCCCGCGAGGCCTTCATGCAGAATGTGGGCTGGGTCAACACCCTGAAACTCCGCGCCGACTTCGGTGAGGTAGGTAACGACGCCGGTACCGGCTACTACGGCTACCAGGCTCTCTATTCCTCCGGACAGAATGCCAACAAGGGTGCTTACTGGCTGAGCCAGCTGCCGAACCCCGAACTGATGTGGGAGACGGCCCAGAGCTGGGGTGTCGGTATCGAGTCCCGCCTGTTCAACCGCTGGAACCTGAACGTCGAGTACTTCGACAAACGCAACAAAGACCTGATCTTCGACGTGTATCTGCCGTACTCCGCAGGTGCCATCTCCACCTCCGGCAACCCGTACATCACGAAGAACATCGGTACGATGTCCAACCGTGGCGTCGAGATTGAAACCGACTTCGACGTGGTCCGCACCAAGGATGTCCGCTTCAACATCTTCGCCAACGCCACCTTCCTCAAGAGCAAGATTATCAAGCTCCCGGAAGAGAACCGCGAAGACGGTATCATCGATGGTACCAAGAAGTATGTCGAAGGCGGTGACCGCTATGCATACTATCTGTATCACTGGGCCGGTGTCGACCAGATGACGGGCCGTTCCCTCTACACCTTCGACGACGAGAACTGGTATATTACCGATAACAACAAAGAAGACGGTAATGTCATCTATGGTAGCAAGACCGACAAGAAGGGCAACGAAAACAGCGTGATGAGCGCAAGCGACTACACCGTGATCAACGGAACGCCTTACGTGTACAAGCCCAGCTCCTATGGCAAGCGCGACTGGTGTGGTACGGCCACCCCGACCGTCTACGGCAGCTTCGGCTTCAACTTCAGCTGGAAGGGCCTGTCCCTCGGTACGGTATTTACCTATTCGCTGGGTGCCAAGGCCTATGACAGCATTTACGGCAGCCTCGTGAGCGTCGGCGCTACGCCGAGCAGCGTCCACCACGACGTGTTGAAGAAGGCTTGGGACGGCATCCCGGCCGGTATGACCGAGTCTTCGGCCGACCGCATCAGCCGTGACATCTTCCCGGTGATCAACAACACCTACAGCTCCGACAACGATGCCGGTACTTCCGATCGCTGGTTGATCTCCGGCAACTATCTCGTGCTGAAGAACGTCAACCTGACCTATTCTCTGCCCAAACGTTGGGTCAATCGCATCGAGATGGATGGTATCAACGTGACCGTTTCTTGCGAAAACGCTTTCACCCTCACGCACCGTAAGGGTATGAACCCGCAGCAGAACTTCAGCGGTACGGTCGGCAACAACACCTATGTGACCGCCCGTGTGATCACCGCAGGCCTGACCTTCAAATTCTAATGTAATGAAAATGAAAGATATGAAAAAGATATTCCTCTCTTCTCTGATGCTGGCCGTTTTCCTTTTGGCGGGTACTTCCTGCTCCAAGGAATATCTGGAAACGCGTCCGGAAAGTTCCGCTTCCCCGGCCACGATCTTCGAGACTACCGACAACGCGGTGCTGGCCATCAATGGTATCTGCAAGTTAATGACCACCCAGTACTGGAGTGTCCAGGGCCTCAACGGCGAAGGTTCCATCAAGACCTGGTGGGGCAACTTCGGCAATGACCTGCAGCGCTGCAACCACACGGGTTGGGCCACTGTTTGGAATCACCAGTATAATGATAGTGCCAACAGCCGTTATGCTTCTTACCCCTGGTGGTACTACTACAAGATCATCGGCAATGCCAATCAGGTGATCGCGAACATCGACAATGCCGAAGGCCCGGAGGCTGAGAAACAGTTCATCAAGGCCCAGGCCCTGACTTTCCGTGCCCACGCTTTCACGATGCTGGCAGAGATGTACATCTACCGCTGGTCTGAGACCAACAACGGTGCCGGCAAGGGCCTCGTCCTTCGTCTGGACACCTCCACGGGTGACATGCCGCTTTCCACCGCCGGTGAGACCTATGCACAGATCTACGCCGACCTCGATGAGGCTATCAGCCTGTATACTCAGTCCGGCCTCGACCGTGGCTCCGATGAGTTCTACAAACCGAACCTTGACGTGGCCTATGCCGTCTATGCCCGTGCCGCCCTCAACCGTGAGGACTGGTCGACGGTCGTGAAGTATGCGCCGCTGGCCCGTAAGAACCACCCGCTGATGAGCCAGAAAGAGTATATGGACGGCGGTTTCAGCGACTATACCGGTACCACCCCGAAGGAGTGGATCTGGGGTGTGTATGAGGCATCCGACCAGACCCTCTATTACTATTCGTTCTTTGCTTATCAGGCTTCCAACGCTTCTTCTTCGATGCAGCGTACCTATCCGCTCGCCATCAGCAAGGAGCTCTACGACCAGATTCCGGAGACCGACGTGCGTCGCAAGATGTGGCTCGGCCCGACGCCGGAGGAGTGGGCTGAATGCAACTCTGCCGGCCGCAGCACGAAGACCCTCTACAACCGTGCAAAGAAAGAATATGCCAGCAAGCTGTACTCCACCAGCCTGATCTATGGTTACATGCAGTTCAAGTTCCTGGCATCCTTCATGCCGGGCGGCGGTTCTTTCAACATCTACCGTGGTGCGGAGATGGTGCTCGCCGAAGCTGAGGCACGCTGCATGATGGGCGGACAGGACGCTCAGGTCCAGGCGCTCCTCAACGAGCTGAACAAGAACCTCGACGCTTCGTACAACTGCACCAAGACGGGTGCCGACCTGCTGAAGGAAGTCAAGCTGTATCGCCGCATCGACCTCTGGGGCGAGGGCTTCGACTACTACGAT
>CACZWU010000021.1 GCA_902784965.1 uncultured Bacteroidia bacterium
CGTTGTTGATGTCAGCATCTATCTGTACGTTCAACTGCGCCAGTGCGTGATTGAACTCAAACTTCAAATGATCACCCGTCTTCGGCTTGATCACGTTGAGAAACGGATAGCCCGCTGCCACGTTGTTACTGTTGTTACCGTCTACCGAAGATGTGAACGGCTCGGCAGCTACGCCCCAGCAAAGGTCTACACCATTGCCCGGCGTCAAGCTCGAGCTGTACATCACCACTGGATCGCCTTTGGAGATGTTCCTCGACATTCCGATGATACCTGTGGTGCTACCATCCGTTACCACGCCCGTGGAAGGCGTCACGTCGGCAAACGGAGCGTAGGCGAAGAACGTCAGGCGGTCGGCCGCCTCGCTCGAGGCCGCTTCGCCGAATTCGTTCGGCCAGTATTTAATCGGGCTGTATTCCCAAACGTTGTTTCCCGTCCACTTGACCTGCTGGTCGTACATGAAGTCCGGCATCATCGTCTCGTTGTACAACGCACCGTTGCCATAGTACGCAAACACACCGAAGCCGTTCGCCTCGTCTTTCAATTCGTCCAGCGTCAGCACACCTTCCCAGCCGGCCTTCGTCTGGAGGCCGCGGTTCACATAGACGTTGAAGCCTACCGCCGCCGGATCAACGTCTTTCGGCTTGTCAGGAGTGTCAATGTTCAGGTCGCACGATGAAATCATCGCCACGGCAACAGCCAACGTCCAAAGAATCCTTTTCATATCCATTGTCTTTCTATTCATTGGTCAAAGTAATGTTGATATCCAGGGTCTTTCCTTCCTGGATGCGGCCCTGCAACAGCAGTTCGCTCGAAACGCTGCGGTCCGTTTCTGTGACGACCGCTCCTCCTTTTGAGCGAAGAATCTTGTAGTCCATTTCGATGATCACTTTCTGGGGATAGCCCGAAGCCTCAACCGGAATACAGAACACACCATGGTCCTGGTCGGACCATCCTTTTGTCACGTCCGAGTCACCCTGCTTATAATGTAAGAAGTAGGTCTCTCCGCTGAAAAGCGTTACGGTGCGTGTCGTCAGTACGTCCTCGCTCTGGATGGGCGTCCAGTTGGCCACCCCTTTGTTCCAGAGATTCAATCGCCCTTTCGCGGTCAGGACATATTTGATCTTCATCGACTTCAGGATGTAGGATGCCTCATCGATGGTGCCAGCGTCCACATCCGATTTTTGCCGGGTGACCAAGGCATCGCTGCAATCCAGCGTCACCTTCTCCCCCACGCACGCCAGGGCGTGCTTGAAGTTGAATTCGAGGCGTTCGTTGACAGCGGGCCTGGTCTGGTCGAGGAGCGGCGCGGCATAGAGGAGATCGACCTGATCGTCAACATTGTCAGCGATGCGGTACATGATCCACGGGTCGCCCTTTTCCTGGTAGCGGACGTAGGAGGGAATGCAGCCTGTGCCGTCACCCGCGCTGTAGGGCGCGTAAGCGAAGAAACTCACTTTGTGGCCTTCTTCGCCGGGCCAGTATTTCACGGGGTCGTATTCCCAGCGGCTGTCGCCCGACACCCATTCCACCTGCTGGTTGTACATGAAGCTGGAACTGGCGTCGCTCTCGCTATAGTTGTGCAATCCGGTGTAGCAGCCGAACACGCCGAAGCCCTCGTCCTGCAGATCAGCATCGTTACTGATCATGCCGGACGCGCGGGTGGCGGGCATATCGCCCGACACCACGGCGGAGAAGGCGATAGAGGTCTCCTCCGGCACCGGCTGTTCCAGCTCGGCACAAGATGCGGCTGCCAGCAAGGCCAGCAGACTTACGGCGACGATTCTACACTTGAATTGCATCGGAATTTCGATTTTCGTTTAGTTCTGCGGCACGTTGATGTCGGTGCTCGTCGTACCGCCTTCCCACGTCGAAACGCTGGCGTCGAACTGGACGCTGGTCAAGCCGATGTGCAGGGCGATGTTGTATTTCTTGCCGGCTTCGAGCGAAAAATCGTGACCGCCGATCTGGATGGACTTGGAGATAGCGTTCTCGACCGTGCTGCCATGCGTCACTCCATCGGAAAGCAGGGTAGCAAGTTTGTCGTCCTTGGTCTCCACGTCGTAGACGATGGTCACCTTGAGCGGCTCGTTGCTCGGGATGACGAACACGGAAGCGGTGGAAGAGGTAGAGTTGAACAGGTTGACCGCAGTTTTGGTCACACCTGCCGTCTCGCCGGTGGCACCGTAGGGTCTCGACTGGACGAGCACCGGGTTCAGGCCGGTGGGCGTCTCGTTGCCGGCCACGGCACCCTCGACGCCTTCCTTGCCGTCGCGGCGGCCGTCATAGACCGTCAGGACCTCGGCGACCGGAATGCCTGAACCGGAATAATCGGTCCAGAGCGGGCCGTTGGCCACCGTGCTGTTGAGGTTCAGGGCACCTTTGGTGGCCAGGCCCTCGAAGCTGACCGAACGCACGTAGATCTTCGTATTGGCGTCTACAGCCGTACCAGCCGTCGCCGTCGTGGCATCGACAATCGCGTCGATCGTCACGTTGATGGCCGAAAGGGCGTGACGGAAGTCATACTCGATCTTGTCGCCCTGTTTGAGCTTGACCACGTCGATGTAGGGAGCGCCCTTCGCCACGTGGTTGTTGTTGCCGTCGACCGAAGCCGTCAGGCCGTTCTTCGACACACCCCAGCACAGGTCGACACCCTGGCCCGGGTCCATATTGACGACATATTTGACCATCGGGTCGCCGCCAACGCTGTTGCGCGAAAGCGCGACAATGCCGCTCTTGTTGTCGCCGGTGACCATACCGTTGGAAGGGGTTACTTCCACGTACGGTGCATAAGCAAAGAAGGACACTTTGTCGATCTCCTCGCTGGAGGCAGCGGCGCCGAACTGGTTGGGCCAGTACTTGATCGGCTCATAAACCCATCTGGTACCGTCGTAGGTCACCTTTTCGTTGTACATGAAGCTCGGACCCGAAGCACCCGTATAGGGTTCGTCGGCCGTATAGTAGGCAAATACGCCGAAACCGGCCGTCGCGGCCTGCAGGCCCGCCGTCGTCAGTTCACCTGCCATACCGGCCTTGGTGGCACGGCCCAGGTAGGCGCTGAAATCGACGGCCACGTTTTCTTTCTTGGCGTCGTCATCCGATTCGATGTTCACGTTGCAGGAAACCGTCATCGCGGTCATCACTGCCAATGCAAATAAAATCTTTTTCATTGTTTATATATTTTGTTACTATTTTATTTTCCTTTTACATATTAACATCCGCCTTCCCGCCTGGCTCCCAAGGGGTTACCGTGGCGTCGAAGCCCGCGGAGCCCTTGGCGTCCACATAGGGCAGCACCACCTCGATGGGGATTTCCACGCGGGCGATGAGCTGCTCTTCGTACAAGGTCACGTATTCCGGTTTCACGTCGAAATGGAAATACAGCACCGTCTCCTCGTCGCGCAGCAGCACCCGCAGGTTCAGGCGCAGCGGAGTGATGTCGACCACCTCTTCGGCACGGGTCAGGGTTGGTTCCGGAAGTCCGAACGTATGGATGGTGGTCACCAGCAGGCTGATGCTGTCGTTGTACGGCTGCACCCGCCACTCTTCGAGCGGATGCAGGCAGGTGGAAGAGGTGTGCTGCAGGCGGGCCAGCCACATGCCTTCCGCCAGGCCGGCCACCGTCCCTTCCACCGAATGCATGAACTGGATGCCCTTGACGTGGATCAGGATGCGCAGGTCCCAGGTAATGGGCTCCGGCTGGCAGTAGAAAGTCTGGGTAACCAGCGATTTCTCGTATTCTTCGCGGTCTTTCCACAGCACGAGGTCGCCCTCCACGCCGGTGACGATCTCCACGTTCCGGAGCGTGTCGGCGCACATCGGGTCGGGCGTCACGGAGAGCAGGTACAAGCCCGTGGAATCGACGCGGGGAATTCCCATATTCGCCGGAACGGCGAGATTACCGTAAAGTTCCTCGTCAGCGGCAGGCTGTACCGTAGCGGGACGGACGTGCACCAGTGCGCTGTCGGGACGGGTCATACCGCTGAATTCCTGGTTGGCGTATTCGGCGGGCGACCAGTCGAAGATGATGCCTGTGAAGCGGCCGCGCGGCAGGTTGAGCCAGGCGTGTTCCACGTCCGCCGTGGTGATGCGGCGGTTGCGGCCGTCCAGTGCGTCGGATACGAACCAGGCCGTCATACCGTCGGGGCGGCTGTCGCAAAGCGACCAGTCGGTGAACAGTTCCACCTGCCGGTATTCGTCGGTATAGATCCACAGGTCGCGCCGGCACGAAGTCAGTGCCAGTACGGCCAGCAGGACCGTCAACAACCCGTATATGCGTTTCGTACTCATTTCCGACGGTGGTTCTTGTCTTTATAGTTGATCACGTACACGATCGAAATATTCGCGTGGCAGGGTCCGGGCCAGAGGAAGTAGCCCGTGTCGTGCCAGATAAGGTGCTGGTCCCATTCCTCTTCGCGGCCCTCTGGGTAGACGGAACCGCCGTAATAGTGGCGGTACTGCGTGCCCATCGCACCGACGCCGAGGCCCAGGTCGATGGCCCAGTTCTTCTTCTTGCCGAAGCGGTGCTGCCAGCCGATATTGAAGTAGATATTGGCATATTCGCCCTGGTAGCCGTCGCTCGGGAACCATTCCCAATCGTAGTAGCCGCCGGCCAGCGCCAGGCCGAGGTGCCAGCCGTCGAGCCAGGGGTGATATTCCCGCTTGCCGAGCCACAGACGTGCCTCAACGCCAAGGTTGATGGCCTGGGAGGCCTGTGCATTCTTATTCCAGACAAACCAGGAGGCAAAGGTTTCGAATTCAAGGCTCCAGCGGTTCTTGTTGCCGAGCGGGATCTCGACTTCCAGGTTGGGCGCCACCACGCCCCAAAGAAGAAGATTTGTTTTGATGGCCCAAGCTTTGGTCTGGTCAGCCTTCTCACGGATGTGCGGGACCGGTGCTACGGCGACGGCCGGATAATAGTTTTCGTGAATAATGACCACCGTATCTCGCACCGGGACTGGTGTCATCACCACGGTCTTCTCGACGACCACCGTATCACGGATCACGATCGTATCGCGTTCCGGATGCCACGACACGACCACGCTGCCGGCTGCGCCGAGAGGCTTGTCGCTGGCAAGGCCGGCACCGGAGCCGCCGCTTCGCAAGGGAGCCAGATATTTCTTCAGCAGCACGGACCAGACCTCACCGCCGCGGAGATTACGCAGACGCATCTCGCGGGGGTCGAGGTAGCGCGGATCCGCGGCCACATCGGACTTGATGATATTGAGGGCTTCGTCACGCCATGGCTCGTTGCTGGCGGCAATCATGTCGTAGAGGTCGTCCCAGCGGGGACCTAGGTTATGGAGTTCGATGGTTCCGGCCTTTTCTCCCAGTCGCTCACGCAGGAGAGCGGCGATCGATTCGGCGCGGGCCTGCCCCAGGGCCATGTTGCGGTTGCGGGAACCTTCCGGCGAAGCGCCGGCATAGATATCCATCTGAATGCCGATCGGGTTGCGGTCGCCATATTGCCGGAGGAAATTCTCTTCAAATTGCTGCAGTCGGGCAGCATTGCCGCCATAAGACAGGTTGACGTCCGTACTATCAAGTTGAAAGCGGATAAACAGCGAGTCCGTACTTTGTGCACGAATAAATAACGGTGTCGCGAGCAGCAGCATACAGGTCGCTGCGGCCCTGACGAGGCCCGTCAAAAATCGGCTGTTATTCCGTAACTCTTTCATTTTCAACGCTCTTGCGAACGATTCGCACTAGTTCCGCAAGTTGGTAAGCGCAAAGGTAAACTTTCATTTTTTACTTTGCGTCAATATTTTACAAATCTTTTCGGCAATAATTGCTGATTCTTGATTCTTGAAAACATAATTTCCGCCCATAGGGGGGGGGTAAAAACCAGGTTTCATTTCCTTCAAAGCGGGGTTTGTAACGCATTTGTGACCCTTTTTATCCATCAAAACCCTACCAGCAGGCACACCAGTAGCACTTTTACGTTTTAACAAGTTTTGCGTTTTTACAAATCGAAAATATTTCACGATTTTGAAACCCATCCCGCAACCCCTCATAAAAAATTTTTATCTTTGCATCAGATTTCCGGCCTATGTTTTACATCCCTTTTCTCGCCATCCCTGCACTGGTTTGCCTGTTCTGGATCTTCGTGCACTGGCTGCTCGCCGCCAGAACGCTGACCTTTCGACTGCTCGTCATCCTTTTGTTCTTTATCTTCCTCACGATTCTTGGAGACGGCATATTGACCTCCATGCTGGGCTCCGGCATCGCCCACATCGTCATCGATTTCTCAGCACCGTGTCTGATCCCTTTGACCTACCTCTATTTGCGTTTTCTATACAAGCCCTATATCTATAGGCCCAGACACCTGCTCTGGGTCATCCTTCCCGCCATCCTTACAACCGCTGCCATTATTTTGACGGTCATCATGGGACTGGACGAAACCGACGAACTGCTGGCCCGTGTCCATTCCGGCTCTTTCAACGTGAACGATCCCGCCAACACCCACCTGAATAAATTGTACTACTACTGGACGGTCCTCTCCTTCAAGATCATTATCTTTGCTGAAATAGCTTTTATGCTGGGGGTCATCCTCGTGATGTCCTTCAAGTTACATCTCCGCCCGGGTATCTTCGTGTCCTTGCTCCAGGGAAAACCGATCCGTGTGCTGGCGGCCCAGCTCGTCCTGGCAGGCGCCATCTTCCTGATCATCTGCCTGAAAATGTTGCTGCACGCAACTGCTTACCACGATGACCCCACCTGGGCCCTGTCGTTTGCGGGCATCCACTCTATCTTGTATTTCCTGTTCGGCTTCTTTGCGCTCTTCGGCGCAAAAGAATACATCACCCGGCGCGACATTGTCACGGCCTTCCGCTTCAACTATAAGCCCGACACGCAATCCGGCGTCGCCGAAGAGATCATCACCGATATGTCGAATTCCCTCAGCGTCGAATCCCTGACCCACGTGCTCTCCAGACTCAGCACCCAGCACGGCGTACAGCCTGGTCGCGAAACAAGCGCCAAGCCCGGTACAGGCACATCACTGTCGGCCGCGGTGCTGAACGTCGTCTCCATTTCGAGCGACGAGAGCGGTCTGGCGCCCCGGTTCCGTGACCTGATGCTGCAGGAGCGCCTCTACCTGCAGCCCAGCCTCACGCTCGGTGACGTGGCGGAACGGCTCCATACCAACAAAACCTACGTGTCCAAAATGGTCAACCAGACCTATAAAATGGGCTTCCCCGAGTTGCTGAACATCCTGCGCGTCGATTACGCGCAGCGCTACATCCGCTCCCATCCCGACGCTTCACAGGAAGAGATCGCCAAGGCGTGCGGCTTCCTGAGCGCCTCCTCCTTCAACAGCACCTTCAAGCGCATCTCAGGATAGTTGACAAAGTTGGCGCCTGACGGCATACCGATGCCGCGGATGATGATCTTGCTGATCTTGACATCATCAGAACTCGTGAAGGTGAGCGTATGCGCGGCAGGGTCGCTTGTCATGGTGCTATACGAAACAGGGAAGTTCCAAATGTACTGCAGTGTCGGAGTGTCCTTGTAGCCCCAGTATCTCGAAATCGTGCCCTCGCTCACCGACATGTCGGGAACGGTGCTGCCATCAGCGAAGGTGACCTCGACATAATAGAGCGGCTTGTTTCCGCTGGTAATGGATTTCACGCTCATCGTAAAGGTTTGCGTTGCCTCCGAACTGGGCTTTTCCAACTTCAGGTTTCCGTTTTCCACCTTCACGGTCTTGTCGAATTCCACTTCAACCTTACAATCATTTTTATAGGAAAAACTCGCCTTTCTCTTGTTGTTGTTGAACGAGTTATTCGTAACAGGCGTTGATTCGTAATTGCCGATCGCTTGCGCACCGCTAAAACGGCCGGCGGTAATCGTCTTGGTCAAGTAGCTCGGCGCCACCATTCGGAAAGCAAACGGATACTCATTGCCAGTTTTTGTCTTGAAGGGAATTTCATGATAGGTAACCTCCGTCAACGGGAAGTTGTCGACCGTGGGGACACCTGTACTGGAATTACCGGGATAATACAGGTAGGTGAACGCCTTGTCTGTACCCACCTCCTTTAACGTTACTACCGCAGGAAAATCTTTGTCATCCCGATAGCCGAAAGGAGCCGCCTTACCATTATTTCTGGCATCTGTGGTAACATACTCAAACATCACGTTGGAATACAAGTTCACTCCCTTCGACCAGATGCCATCGCGGAAACGACAATCCGTGAAGCGGCGCAAAGCGACGGAAACAGGCGTATATCTGTCTTCTTCTCTAGCTGAAATATCGATCGAAAAATCGCCATCCGTTTCACTGATTATCTGGACGAGTTGATCAGTCAGCTTAAAGCGGATATCCTGCATCTCCTGCGTCGCTTGATATTCATACGTAACGGAACCATCGCCGTTGTTCGTTATCGTCGCTTCGGGAAGGTCGGAAACCACCATTACCCCCCTTGTGAGCAACGAGACCCGAGGAAAACCATATAGATAGCTCTCCTCCACCTCAAAATGAATCGGGAATGTATATTCGGTCGATTGCAAATCAGACAGTTCAAACGAAGGAATCGTCAGGTTCCGGAACTTTTTCGCAGCATTCTGAAAAGCCGCCCAGTTGGTTTCAAAATTATCGCTCGCCACCCATATTTTCGTAGCGTTCTCTGTCCGCGTAGTCACAAATTCACTCACTACTGGACGCCACATACTGCCGTTGTCAGGATCTTTGACGCTCTGTATGGCAGGATCCATGTATTCTTCGTAGGTTAGCGACCGGATAAACTGGAAAGTTCCGGTGGCCTTCTCGACAACGGGAACAGCTATGGTATGACCATACACAACCGGCATGTTGGAGCCTGTCTTGGGCATCAAAGACATCGCTTCCGGCTCGATGGTAAAATCGAGCGGGAACATCGACTGCGGCAAACCCTCCGGAATCAGGATGGTCAATGTCTGTTCAGCACCGATCACATTTTCCAATTCGGGCTTCAGACAACTTACTTTCATTTGCTGACTTGGCAATATCGTAATCTGGACATCCCGGAAAAATAGCTTCGCCACGTTATTCTCAATGAAACTGGCCTTGACGCGAAGCGTCTGGGTCCTCGGCTTCGTACCACTTTCCGGTGCAACGGTCGAAAAATAAATCTGACGCCACCCGTCTATCCACGCCGCTGACGGATCTCCTCCTGTAATAGGAGGGTGAGCGATGAAGGCATCGGTAATCACATCTCCCAGACCATCCTCAACCGGAAGGATCTCCAGCGTCACAGGGTTGTTCTCCTCATCCGGCACGTTGGAAACGAGATACACCGTATGGCCATCAATGGTCCTCGTCTCACCAGAATCGGTATACTTCTGATTTACGATGGGCGTAGTCCCGGTAATGTCTTCGAACAGCTTAACACTCAGCACATTGTTGTCGGTCTGTTTCATATGGAAAGTGCGCGACATCCACGGACGGACGCTTAGCTGGGCAATGCCGTCGGAAATGTCACCCAGGTGGCTGGTGGAAACTTCTGATGAGATATCGACACCTCCCACAGATTCCGCTGCACCTTGCGGCGTAGAAAAGCCTTTGGTCCCGATTCTTGTAATATGGATCTGATAGTTGAAATTCCGATAGATGGGATAATAGTAGCCGCCATCGGCCAAATCGACTTTGTAGTAATAATTGTTTCCGTCCTTGTATGTGCCATACACTATCACGAATGTCGCTTTGAGCGCCTCGTTCGGAACCGGACGCTCATACAGGAATGCAGCAGCATCAGCTCTGATAAAATGGTCAAGGTCTGGTATCGTCTCGTCGAAAATGGCTTCGTCGGGCAGACTTGCCGGATATTTCAGCTCTCCAGAAAGCCTCTCAAAAGTTTGATCCTGATAGTCTTCAACAAACATCAAAGAGCCCATATTCCCTTTCCATAACGGTGCAATGGTCCCTTTCGTCGGGACATTGACGATGGCAAAGCTAATGGGCGTAAAATTGGACTGTTCAGGATCATCGGCAACAATGGAAATTTTCGCCCAATTCCGTACCAGCGGAACCTTATTCAATTGCTCATTGGTGTAATCGTCCGGAACATAACCTGTTCCGTCTTCAATGATGTTACCGTCCTTATCGATATAATGTCCTTGCTTATCTTTCAACGCACCGATGCGATCCATTCTCCTGATCTGCCAAAAGCCGCCTTCTCCTCCCTCCGACATCAATGTGGCCATCACGGTGGTGTCAGCATCGTAAGGCAAGGTCACAGGGCCATTCCCGATGAAATGGATGATTCGATTTTTCTCCGAAAGAGACAGTGTCGCGGAGTACTTGATCAAAGGCACTGTATGCTCATGTTTCGCCTTTTCTTCGGACGTCATTCCCTCATTCCAGTACGGATCCCTATACGTATATGTCTCCGGAGCCCATTCACCAGTACCCGTGTCTCCCAGACGCATTGCCTTGACATACTCCTTCAAATAACCGGAACTGCCGAAGACAGCCAAGTGAAGCGTATTGAGCTTGCCCTCATCCCCTATGCCGTCCTCTGCCTTGGTGCCGACCCGCTCTTCAGGAGCCGGCACGGAGAAGGTAATCGTCACCTTTTCCCCCTCCGGGAACGGATCTCCATCGACAAGAAGCATCTGCGGAATATCACGCACACAGGCAGACGCCAAAAGCAGCGTCGCCAGCAACCCGTACAAATATCGCTGATATCGTTTCATCGCGGTCTGTCCCCCCATACAAATTCATTCCTGTTCTCCTGCTGCTCATCACCCCAATACCAGGTATCATATACACAACGAAGCATCGCCTCGGTTACGCTTACATCCTTCACATTGCCGGCAGACTCAACCTTGATGGCACCTGTGGAAGACCAATATGTTCCTCCCGTGTTGAAAAGTTCTGCAAACACTTTATTAGAAGAAAGCATAGCGGCGAATCTGATTTCTCCCTTCGTGGGCAGACGCCAGCGACCGGCAGGAAAGCCATCCTCCTGATAGACAGCACAACGATAGGTGGCATACTCCTTGGAAATACTCGGGGTATTGTTGACACCACTAAATTCTATCCCGCTGAACTTGGAAGAAACCCGGTAACTGGGAGCCAGCATCGTCTTGGTACGGTCGGCATCATCGGTAGGATAATAAAACATCAGCGTCCGATAATCCCCTTCCGGATAAAGAGCGCGTGCTTTGGTGAAGCCGTCCCGCAACTCAGGATCCGGTTCGGGCAAAATTCCCCCATGGAACTCCCCTTCACTGTCATAAAACCTGCTGTTGAACGATCTTTTGTAGTCGCTGTTCAGATCGCGGATCGTGTAGGTCCTGGGATCTCCGATAGTGAAATCACTGCCGGCCGGAAGTGCCGTCACATTGATTCTGAACATATCCAGGCTGCCGCCCGTGTACCACAACGTACGCCACTGATACTCCTGTCTGATATACAGCGCATCGACAGTCGACGGTATTTTATAGAACATATCCTGCTTGTTGTCTCTCTGGTCGCGCCGATTCTGCCGGGCACCCTGCACCCACTTGCAGGCTGTACTGCCAGCGATTCCTCGATCAACAGGACTGTCCATATTCTCAGGCCAATAAGCACCGCCGTCCACAAAGGCGTATCCCCAGTACTGGGAATCTGATGCTTTTGTCGTATTTGCGTTGGGATAGACCGTCGTCGTTCCCCCTTCGGTTTCTGCATCGGAATTCGTTTTCCGGTCGATATAGATCGCAGGGTATTGCTCAACCCGCACTGTTTTCTCAATCCTGTCGGAATCTCCGTGCTGCAAGGTAAAGAAAATCGAATAGGGAGAATAGTCGAAATCCGCTTGCGTATAGTCATTGACCAGTTCGTGACGGACGATGACGCTGGCCAAAGCTTCCACCACCAGGAACTCAAATTTGTTGATTTTGACGGAAACAGCATCATAATCTACTCCCTGCACAGTGACTGTGGTCTGCGAGCTTACGGCCGTTTGACCATAGATATAATCCAGATAGAGCATCCCGTCGGGATAGATATCGTGGTCCGTGGCCTTATGGATGATGGCTGCTCCATCGTAAACCGTTGTCCCTTCCGACTCTGTTCCATAGTAAGGGCGCGTCGCACGGATGGAGCCCTCTTTCATCTGAACGGGATGACTGGTAAGATAAGGAATGGTCAACTCCCCATAATTGCGCACTACGATGCTGTCGCGTTCCACGAAAAGATAGTGCGCCTCGCCCACCTCGACCTGATGATTGATTTTCTGGTTGACATTCTGCCAGGGCACGATAAAACAGGAACTCGGGCTGATGGGAACGGCGTTCTCGTCGGTCAGCGCACCCAGGATGTCGATATCGAGATCCAGATGGTACCAGTTGTTCATCTCGAACTTCTTGTTGAAACTTTCTGGTAACATCACCTTGTAGTAGCACTGCCGCTGATTCGAATAGATATTGTGCTCCACATCCTCTTCCCGATACCAGGGAAGAATCAGCTTGATGTATGGCTCGCAAGTACCGGCCGCTTTATCGGTAGAACCATACTCCCAGGATTGCGGATACATATACATCGGATAGGTGTTGTAATATTTCTTTTCATCGATGATGGTGGGCTCGATCAGATCGGTCACTTCTCCGGTCTGGCTGTTTCGCACGGCAAAGCGGCGTCGGGCACTGGAATAGTCAAAATATGCCAAAGCGCTGGGCGCTGGATCTCCGGAAATCTTTACCGTGTTGATACCATCTACCAGATAGACCTCCATATTTTCCCGCATCGGATGCCATTTTTCTCCACCGGCCGTCAACGTTTTCGAAGTTTCCGGGATATGCACGGCAACGGTCAGCTTGCTGGCATAGCGTGCCAGAGCGACCGTTCCGGTGCAAACCACCTCTTCATCCACCCCATTGAGATCCAGGGTCTGGAGCCCCCGCATCATAAAGCAATCCTGGCTGATTTTCGAAGGATTGACGAATTCCGTTGTTACGCTAATGTCGTAAAGCTCCGTCAGTGTCGTGTGGGACAAGTCCGTCTCGGAGACAGGCAGCGGGTCGCTGCCCAGATAATTGGCCAAGGCAAATACGGTCATCTTTTCAACTCCGGCAGGAAACAGGCTTTGTATCTGTCCAGAGGACACATTAATCTGGAAGTCAGCGCTGCCTGTCGTCGTATTGTCCAGATCGAAATGTCTGTACAGCACGGCCAGCTTGCTTGGATCCGGTTCGCCGGAATAGAAGAAGAGGTCCACCCCGGTAATCAGGTTTTCGTTGTATGCATCCAGGCCCGGCTCAGACTTGGTCTGGGCAGGATCTTCACAATACATCTTCAGCACAATGCGCTGCCCCGTGCCAGACATATTCGGTTCGACACAGCCAGCCAGCAGCAAAGCGGCTAAACAGACAACGATATGATATACTCTTCTCATTGCGGGTAAACTTTGCCTCCTGTCGATGATTTGATGACAAACTCAAACCTGTCGTCGAGAATTTCTGAATCGGCGTCTATGATGCGGCCGTCCGACAGGCGGACGGAAAAAGTGAGGGATATTTTCTTTCCTTCCACGGCTTTCGACGGATCATCCGAACGGTAAACTTTGACGTAGATACGGCCTCCATCGCGGGATCGGTCGATTTTTCCGTCATGGGTTGTTGTCTCGCCCGTCTTGGATTCGAGTTCAATCACAAAAGCATCGACATCGCCTTTCGGCGTCACGATCAAAGTTCCGCCATCGGGGGCATAGATGGCAACCCGGCCTCGTGCATAATTGAAGGGCGTTGCATTCCTCGCTGGAACGTGTACTTCGTAATGGTCCACCTTCGTCGTACTGCCGGCCCTGTACACCGTATCCATCTGGCCGTAGCCAAGCACGGAAGGATCCACAAAGAATTTTCCGTCCTGATCCACGTTGACAGTCTGCTTACTCTCGATTCCTTCCGTGTTTTTGCCTTCCCAGGGGAGCACCGAAGCGGTAACTTCCAGGCGCTGCTGAAGAATGGAGTAATAGGCATAGACCGTCCAACTGTGATTGCGGTAGAAGTTGGTTTCGGAAGGTGAATCCGGCATACTGAAGGCAGCGGGCGTCTCTACCTGATTGTTGAATTTATACGTAATGCGGCCCTTGACGGGCTTGTCGCTTTCCCTGAAATAGATGATTTTTTCTGTTGAGGTCTTGTCGCCCACCCATCGGTTCAGGAAGGACTCGTATTCAGCCGCCGTCATCTGGCTCGGCGACTTGCCGGAAACCATATCGATAACGCCGCTGGTGCTGTTCAGGCGCAGCGGATTTTTGTCCTCTTTGATATCCGTATCACCGACCAGCAGCCTCCCTGCGGCGCCCTCCATCGAAGCGATGGAATACGCATCGCCCGGCAGATCGATCGCCGTGCCTGTTTCGCGAGGAAAGACATAGCTCGCATCGGGAATGACGCCCGTATCATCATCATCATCACCGGTACCTTTGTCGTCCAGCAACTGTATGCTGACGATACCGATGCCCGTACCGAGCAGATCGGGAGATTTCGCAAACACGAAACGCAACTTGGACACCGCCCGGGAGATGGTCATCTGGGGACACAAGACAGCCCAGTTCCACTTCCCATTGTCAAGGAGGTGACTGGTGATATAGGATTTCTGCGCATCGGTAAAATCCAGCGCTACAAATTCTCCATCGTTCGGATCATAGGCTAGCGCGTGGTGCGTCATCATATAGGTCAACTGCTCGGAAGAGAAATGCTGATTCACAAACGACAAGTCATATCCTTCTCCTCCGTTGTTGAAGAAGCCCGAGAGCGGAAGGCCTTCGCGCGGAACACCGATGACAGGCGTTACCGTACCGAAGCCGCGACCATCGGTGTTGCCGAAGGTCTTTGCCTTGAGCTGGCCCCGCGTAAGCGTGCGTGTAGAGCCGGTGGGTTCAAAACCAATGGACTGTCCATTGCCCAGCACATAAAAATCGAACTTCAGTGCGTCGTCCGGCCTATTGAACAAATAACTGGGGAAGAAAATATCCGCCTCTAGAATCTTACCGCTCGCGTTGGGTTTGATATTGATGGGCGACAGGCCCAGATAGGCGACGGCAGCTTCACCATCGCCGGCCGTCGAACTCGCATCTTGATGGGAAAAAGCCCAGACCTGCAAATCGTGCAAAGTGTTTTCTGCTACACTTGCCGGTACATCTCCCGCCCCTGCCTTGGTAGGGACGTCCGAAACCGGCAGATAAATCCGGATAGGAAACATCACCGCATTGGGGTCGTTCTGCACATCGTAGGGTTGAAGCGGTTCCACACAGCCCGCCCCGGCGAACGCCAGCAGGGCCATCGCCAGCAGAACAATGCCAATATGGAATCTTCTTGCCATCAGACTTCAGGATTATATTCCGTTCCTTGTTTCCATTGGAGCGTTACGCTCACGCCCACCACCGTCGAATCGGACGGGGGTTCGGGCGGCTCGTCCGGACCGCCCGGGCCTGGATTGTAGGGTTCATGCTCCGGCCGTGGCGTAAAGCTGCCGTCGGCGCAGATCCAGCCCTTGATGATCATCAGGCTGCCCGCCACCAGCGGACGGCCGATATAGATCTGGCTGCGGGTCACCGAGTCGTCTTCCAACGTCACGTAAAGGTCGATGGTCCAGATCTTCGGATAGATACCCACGACCTCCGAACTGACGTTCGGGCTCGGGAAACCCACGCCGCAAACCATCAGCGGCATCTTCGTCCACAACTCCCAGAAGATATCGTAGATGAACGGATCCGCTTCCATGCTGAAGTCCTCTTCGCTGGCAGTGTAAGGCACGACGTCGATGTTGTCGGCCTGGATCACCGCCTGCTGGTCGAAGGAATAGGCGCTGTCCAGCACCTTGAAGGTGTCGGCCAGTCCGATATACTCGGCCCGGATGGACTTCACTTCGCAGGAGTCCCGGTTGAGGAGCAGGGCTGCAGCGGAGTTGGCCATATAGAAATGCATATCGAACGCCTGATCATCCTTGTCGCGGACCAGGATCCGCTTCCGCGCCGTGAAAGCGGCCGCCGGGTGCGAAGTCACTGCCTTGGCCGACAGCTTCTGCACCACAGCCACCCCGGCACTGTTTTCTTCGTCCTTCAGCGAAAGCATCGGTACGGCCGAAAGATTCGAAACACCGACGACCCTGTAGTCCGACGCGGGAACGCGGAACGTGAAAACCTTCTGCCCGGCATCCATTACTTCTTTTTGGCGGAAGGTCATCTTTCCACGGTTGCGCTGGTCGTAGAACAGCAGTTCCACGTCGTGGGAAGTGGTGGCGAAGACATCGGTCAGGTAGTCTTCGAGCGCTTCCCGCAAAGGCCGGTCGTGCAGCGTACCGAGCTTTTCGTCCATCTCCTGCTCTTTATTGTTCACCAGATTGAGGGAACAGGTCAGCGTCATCTCTTCCGGGCAATCGTCCCGACGTTCGTCGACCAGGGCACAGCCCGAGAAGGCTGCACCCGAGAGGACGCACAGCGCGACAAAGGAAGAGATGACCGAAATCTTCACGGCGCAGGATAGAAACTATCAGTTGCCTGTAACAGTGCCAACAGGAATATTATAAGATGCACCTGTTTTCCAGACAAGATCGACCGAAAGGCCGAAAGACATCTTGGCGGCACGAAGGTCCGGTATCGTAACCACAGCGCTCTTCAACGCATCTTTCGACAAGGTGACAGTCAAATTGGTTCTGGTATCGGCCATAAAAACGCGAGGCTTCTTTGAGGTCTTGCCTTCATTGTCATACGGCGGCATCATATTCTGTTCATCCGTATCCAATGCGATTGTACCGGGCCAAGTTTTAGGCGCTTCCAGGTTCAACAAGAGATAAAAAGTACCGCCGGCACGAACCATATTGTCCTTGCCCCAGAAATCCTTCCCGGTCATATTCAAGAACTGCAAGGCCACAAAGACATCATTCTGATTGTCAGGGTTCTCAAAGTTGTAATTATCGTGAAGAACCGTATAATTATTGCCGCTCATCGGAATCTTTGCTCCTTTGAAACCTGATGCAGAGTAATCCTGAGGGCAAATATAACTATCATATACCATCTTGTTCATATTGAATGCAGGGATCTGTTCAGCAGGAAGTACAGTAGATAAATCTGATGCTACGCTAGCCCAGGGAAGATACTGCCAGTTGGCAATGGAGGGCTGTCCTCCGACAATAATACCCGTCAAAACCAACGGTGTTGAGTTCGAGACTATGATGGTCTGGTCGCTTTGTCCCGTATGCCCGGGAATACCGGCATTATTGTCTATCAATTCATATCCTCCAGCAACAGGTTCGTCCTTGAATTTCACTGTTGTTGCAAGAATGGCCTGTCCATACTGAACATTGAAAGCCATAGCCACACCGCGTGTCGAAGTCGTAATATGGCCATATTTGACTTTACCACTACCATCTGTCTCCCATTTCCCCGCACAGGTTCCGCTAGTCCAGCTCGAGAGATTCGACCAGTTGCCTACCGTATTAGGATAGCCTGGATACGTATGTTTATGCTCCGAGTCGTCCAGATCATTGCTATTACTGATATACAGGGGAGAGTTGGCGTAGTAGCACAACTGGGGAGGATATGTCACATCGTAAATAGTGCTTCCCGTGGCGCCCGTTCCCTCTGGATTGTCGATATACTTAAGTTGTCTATACGGGCCCGTGCTATCTTTTTTAAGAATTGCTACGCCTACAGGAAGCTTGAAAGAAGTCGGAAACGCATTGAAATCCACGCCTTCCGGTTTATTAAATCCAGGTGCGATTCCCCAATATGTAAAACCATTATCCAAATCAGTAGCACTCTTCCAATTAGGCGTATCATCGAAAAAGGATTGCAAATAAGACTTCAAGACAGTAAAAAACTGTATGGCTACCGCTTCTTCATCATCCAAAGGTGTTGCAGTGGCGGCATCTTCGCAAAGATACAAGAGACCTGCCACCTGACTGGCAATGTCCGGACCGGAACCGGATCTCGCTTCACTGTCAGGAATATTCGTCAAAGCATCAAAAGTTTTACCCAAAACAATTTCGAGAGCAGCCGGATTAGCACTCTCATTGAGCGGACTGCGAGGATTAGTTTCATCTATTGCTTTAAGATAGTCCTGCCAGTGAACCGTTTTGTTTTTATATTTTTCAATCTCGATCTCTGTGTTGTCCAACCTCGTTCCGCTACTGACTCCCATTCCTAATTTGAACATATTGTTTAGTACTGCCAACATATAACCACGTGTCTGGTTAAATTTCGTCGCGACATCAGACCCCTGCGGAAGACGGGCCACAGCATAACTGCCGATATGCTTCAGGTGTTTATCAGGATAAATATAGTTGGTCAAACCGGCTTCTTCATCCGACCTGTCGCCTTTCGTTGCCATACCGTAGAATATCATGGTGTTGGCACCCAAAGGTAAGGGCAGTTCAAGGACGCGACGACTGTTTTGGTTAGTGATAACCCCTTTATCGAGGACAGTGGACAGGTCGAAAGCACTTCCTTCTTTCGGGGTCAAAAGCTTTTCTCCGTCTTTATCCTGATCAAAGACAAACAAAGTGGCATTGTCCATACCCAGGAAGGCAGTTTCAATCTGAACCGCAGAAGCCGACTGTTTGGTAAGGGGGTCCCCTTCCGCAGCCGCGATGTTGAGCACGAAACTGGTATTGACCGTGTTCGTGGCCGGGTCAAAATTGGGATTGACCTGTTGCTGCTCCACGCAGGCCGTCAAGCCCAGGACGGCTGCGAGGCAAAATGAAATGAAAATTGATTTCTTCATAGTAATGGATGTGTTGATTATTGATTGATTATTCGTTTTTCTTGTTGATGGTATAAACAATGTTGACACCCACGTTGGGCAGGAGTGCGGCACCGCTGCGCGGGCCAATGACCCGGCCGCAGCTGGGACATTCATAGACGATGTCGCTGTACCAGCCGCCGCTGGCGCCCAGCAGGGCCTCGATGCGCCAGTGATTGCCGATCGGGAAGGCATAGCCGTAGAACAGGCCGCCGCCGAGGAAGTCGCCCTGCACACGCTGGTCGGCCACGCCGGGATACAGGTTGAACGGGAAGCGGATGGAGCCCGCATTGTAGTGCAGCCAGAGCAGGTTGGCGCCGAAGAAATGGCCGCGGCTCACCTGGCTCAGGTAGTAGCGGAACTCCGGCACAAGCGAGAGGTGACGCCACTTCTGGACGAGACTCTGTTCCCAGGGGAAGAAACGGTCCCAGGGCTTCAGGCCGAAGGTCCCGCCGACACTCGCATGCGTGCCGAGGGCGAACTCCACCGAGAGGTTCATCGTGCCCGTGGCGTCGTACGCCAGGTTGTTGCGGATCGAGAAGACCGTGGCGGGGTTGGCCTTGCGATAAACGGGTGTCTGCTCCTTCTTGGGAAGGTCGACGGCTCCACCAGCCCAGGGGTCAGAGGCCTCCTGGGCGAAGGTGAACGTAGCTGCGACTGAGCTGAATAAGAAGCCTAAAGTCGCAACTATCAGTACCTTACGGATATAATTCGTTGCTCTGTCGGACAATCCGTTCATTCGTCTCTTACGGATACTAGTATCACAAATTCTTACAAAATTAGAACTTTTACACTAATAATCCAATTTTTAACTCAAAAAAAAGCCGCCTGATGATTCAGGCGGCCACTTTCAGATCCAAAATTTCGCCCTTCTTCAACCGCATTTTTCGAGCGACCATTGGCTTGTCCGCCAACCTGTGACACACCACATTCTCTCCAAAGGCCACCAGCGCATCTCTCCGTGGAACGGGAGCCCTAGTGAAGGTCCCGTTCCACGGCCACCATCGATAGCAAACCCACAACCGCATCCGCCGTGTCACAGATTGGCAGAGCCGCCACAAAAAATGTCCCCATTTTGTCAAAATTGCTTTTTTGCGGCCCTCTTCTCAAAATCCTCACCTATCTTTGTGAAGAATTCTCCATTATGAACGAACGAGGCGAGCGAACTATGAATGATCTTTCTTTTTTCCATCTGACCGGCGACGGCGCCGTCATCAAGGAATTCATCGCATCGGACGATGACTTTCCTGCTGCTTTCAACCTGATCGGCGTATGTGCCTTCAACGCCGGCGTCATCGTGATGGCCTTCGGCATCGAAGAAACACACCCGCACATCCTCCTCAGAGGCCACCGGGAACGTTGCATGCGTTTCAAATGTCTGTTCGAGGGCAGCTTCCTGCACCACGCTGCGCGTACACGCAAACCGCCCGTCAACTTGAACCTGGATCTGGACCTGCTCGACATCGCCGATGAAAGCCATCTGATGAACGCGGGCACCTACACCATCATCCAACCTACCAAAGATGGCAAGCAGGTGATGCCCTACGACTACCTCTGGGGAACCGGTTCCATGTATTTCCGGCCACCAACGCACATCCCCATCTGGTGTTACGACGCTGCCGGTGTCTTTCACCAGCCGGAACGCGCAGACCAGGTTGGCGCCCGCCGTCTTCGGGCCATCTGCTGCTCCCGGATGCCGATTCCCGACCATTGGCTGATTTGCAACGGCCTCATTTTGCCGGACAATTACGTGGATGTGGCCGCTTTCGAGCGCATCTACCGGACGGCCAACTGCTATCGCACCTTCCTGACGAGCAGCCGGGCGCAACAGCAGACTGTCCAACAACGGATTGCGGCAGCCCGCGGCGTGAGTTTCGATGATCTGGAAGCGCGCAGGCTGTGTGGCGACGGCTGTCAGCGGATGTTCGGTTTCAAGGACGTCCGGCGGCTCAATGCCCTGCAGCGCATCCAGCTGGCCCAGCAGCTGTGGCGCACGCATCACCTCTCGCGGCGGCAACTCGCCACGATCGTCCGTCTTCCCTACGAAGAAATCTGCAAGTATACCTGATTCCCGCCAACCCGTGACACCGCTAGCTTCGCCGCAGGGGCAGGAAGACGAGTGCCCGTGGAACGACCCCCTCAACTGAGGGCCCCGTTCCACGGGCACCTTCGCTAGCGCGCACTCAGACGCTATCACCGTGTCACAGATTGGCGGACGGACGAGCCAACGGACGCACAAACGGCCGCACATCAGCCGAAGCGGGCGCTCGCCCTACACTACAGCCACTTCCGCAGCTCTTCCAGGTGCTCTGGCGGGGTGGCCCAGCTGGTGGCCAGGCGGATGGCGGTATGGTCGGCGTCGACGCGGTCCCAGAGGTCGAAAGCCACGTGCGCAGCGAGTTCCTGCAGCTTCCGGTTCTCGAGCACGATGAACTGCTGGTTGGTGGGCGAATCGAGGAAGAAGGTGCAGTGCTTCTCCTGCAGCAGGGCCTTCAGTTGCATCGCCATGTCGATGGCGTGCCGGCTGATCTCAAAGTAGAGCCCGTCGGTGAAGAGCGTGTCGAACTGGATGCCCAGCAGACGGCCTTTGGCCATCATGGCCCCGTGCTGCTTGGTCGTAGTATAGAAATGCTTGGGCGCGTTGCCGCGGGGGAAGACCACCGCCTCGCCGCAGAAGCAGCCCACCTTCGTGCCGCCGATGTAGAACACCTCGCACAGCTGCGCGAGTTCGGGCAGGGAGAGGTCGCACGCCGGGCTGGCCAGGCCGTAGCCCAGGCGGGCGCCGTCGATCATCAGCGGCAGGTGGAATTCGCAGCAGATGTCGTGGATCGTCTGCATCTCCTGCCGGGAGTAGATGGTGCCGTATTCCGTGGGGAAGGAGATGTAGACCATCCCCGGGAAGACCATATGCTCGTAGTTCGGGTCGGTGGTGGCGG
Source organism: uncultured Bacteroidia bacterium (assembly GCA_902784965.1). Classification (GTDB taxonomy): domain Bacteria; phylum Bacteroidota; class Bacteroidia; order Bacteroidales; family UBA932; genus Cacconaster. The sequence continues at coordinate 21,639 of CACZWU010000021.1, forward strand.
CGTGGAGGTATTCACGCAGCTCGGCCGGGTCGATCTTGCCCTGGTGGCCGGGAATCGTGAGCACTTTGTGGCCCGTGTACTCCACGGCCCCGGCCTCATGGACGCCGATGTGGCCTGTCTCCGCGCTGACCACGCCTTCGTAGTCGCGCAGCATCGCCGCGATGATGGTGGAGTTGGTCTGGGTGCCGCCCACCAGGAAGAACACTTCCGCATCAGGCGCGTCGCACGCCGCGCGGATTTTGGCCTTGGCGCTCTCGCAGTAGTGGTCCACGCCGTAGCCCGGCAGTTGTTCGAGGTTCGTCGCACCCAGGCGCTCCAGAATCTTCGGGTGGGCGCCTTCGCTGTAGTCGCAGGTAAAGGAGATCATAACGGGTGGTTATTTCAGGCCGGCGAGCATCTCGCGGACGGCGGCCTCCAGTTGCTTGTCTTCGCCGCGGAGGCGGGAGGCCGGGTCATTGTCGACGCGGACGTCGGGTTCAAGTTGCAGATTCTCCAGATAGCGCTGCTGCGAAGGGATCCAGCCGCCCACCTCCGGAATGCCGAAGATCATCTGCGGATGGATGAGCGTCTCCCACCAGACCGCCGTCATCGTGCCCGGGACCGGCATGCCAATGAGCTTGCCCAGACCCAGCGTCCGGTAGGCGAAGGGGAAGCCCGACGCGTCGGAATAGCAGTCTTCGCACACCAGCACGCAGGAAGGCTTGTTCCATTTGCTGTAGGGCTCAGTGCCGATGTACTGGCCGCGCGGACGCCATTCCACATAGGCCTTGCCGCCCAGCAGCGTCACCAGGTCGTCGTGGAGCCAGCCGCCGCCGTTGTGCCGGATGTCGACAATCAGCGCATCGCAGTTGCGGTATTTGCCCAGGGCCTTCGAGTACACCTCACGGAAGGACGGGGAGTCCATCCCCTCCACATGTACGTAGCCGATGCGGCCGCCCGAGAGGCGTTCCACCATCTCCTCGCGCTGGCGCACCCAGCGGCGGTAGAGCAGCGCCGACTCCGACGTCACCGGCTTCACGATGAGGTCTTCCTCCTTGCCGCCCTTGCGCACCGTCACCACGATCTTCTTGCCTGCCTTGCCGGCGAGCAGCGGGAACCAGTTCTCGCCCGGGGCGATGGCGTGGCCGTCGATGGCGGTGATCACGTCGCCCGCCTTGATCTCGCTGTCGGCCAGATTGAGCACACCGGCCGGTAGCACCTCGGCGATCCGCAGGCCCTCGCCGTTGTAATCGAGGTCGTAGAGCACGCCGAGCCGGCCCAGCGGTTCGCCGCTGGAAGCCCGGTAGCGGGCGCCCGTGTGCGAGCCGTTGAGCTCGCCCAGCATCTCGGAGAGCATCTCCTGGAAGTCGAAGTAATTGTCGATATAGGGCAGGAACTGCGCATAGTTCTCGCGGTAGTAGTCCCAGTCGGCGCCGTGCAGGCCCGGATCGTAGAATTTCTCCTTGACCTGTTTCCACACGTGCGAGAACATGTAGTCGCGCTCGGCCCGGGGCTTGAATTCGAAGTCACCGTTGAAGTTGATCTGCTTCGTCTGGCCGCTCGCAAGCGTCACCTTGGTGATGCCGCGGCCCGAAAACATGAAGATCTCCGAGCCGTCGTGCGACGGGGTGATGCTGCCGCTGACGCCGCGGGCCAGCACCTTCACGCTGCCTTCGCGCAGGTCTTTCACGCAGAGACCCTGGCCGCTTTCGAGCGGAGTCACATAGTAGAGCTTGCGGCCGTCCTTGGCCAGGTAGTGGTCGCCGTAAGGGGCCGAGGCATTGGTGAGCCGGCGGGTGCGGTTCTCCCGCCCGTCGAGCAGCAGCTCCAGCTTCTTGGGCTTCTCCTGCGCCAGGGAATCTTTCTTCTCCTCCTTGGCCAGCTGCTTCTCGCTCTTGCCGCTGAGCAGTTTCTCCACCTCCTCGTCCTCCTTGTCCTGGGCGAACTTGCTCATCTCTTTGCCGTCGAAGAACATGATGTAGATGTCGCTGTGGGCGCCCCAGCTGCCGTGGCTGCGGTAGCCGTTCTTGTCGGACTCCCAGGTCATGGCCTTGCCGCCGAGGGCCCAGCGGAAGCTCGCGTCGCCGTAGCCGCTCTCGGTCAGGTCGGTCACCTTGCCGGTCGAAACCTCGATCAGGGCGATGTCGACGTTGTTCCAGCCGCCGTCGGCCTGGTACTGGGTGAGCAGGTATTCGCTGTCGGGGCTCCATTCAAACTCCTGGTCGCCGTCGCGGTACGAATAGTTCGCACCCTTGAGCAGCGACTTCACTGCGCCGCCCTTCGTGGGCTTGACCACGAGTTCCGTGCGGTCGCGCAGGTAGGCCACCCATTTGCCGTCGGGCGAAACCTGGGGCTGGAAGCTGGTCACGCCGGGTTCGGAGAAGAGTTCTTCCTTCGTCTTGACGGCGTAGGTGAAGAGCTTGTCGTTCTTTTCAGTCAGGACGGTGCGCCACACGCCCCAGCAGCCATTGCGCTCGGCAGCATAATAGAGCTCGCGGCCGTCTTTCGAGAAGCTCACGCCGCGCTCCTGCTCAGGGGTGTTGGTGATGCGGCGGGTGGTGGCATATTCGGTCGATGTCACGAACACGTCGCCGCGGACCACGAAGGCGATCTCCTTGCCGTCGGGCGAAACGGCCATCGCGGTGGCGCCGCCCGTGTAGTTCATCTTCACCAGGTCGCGCTCGTTCTCGTCGCGGAACACGGTGATTTCGACCTTGCGGGGCTGCTGGCCTTCCTTGAGCGTATAGAGGTCGCCGTTCTGGGAGAAGGCCAGGGTGCCGTCTTTGGCCACGGAGACATAGCGCACGGGGTCTTTCTCGTAGCGGGTAAGCTGTGTCGACTTCCCGGGCTGGCTGAGGCGGGCGCAGCGCAAGTTGATGGTCTTGCCGTCCTGCTCGCTCAGATAATAATAGGTGTCGCCGTCAGCGGCCCAGACGGGCTGGCGGTCTTCGCCGTTGTAGCCCGTAAGCTGGGTATAGCTGCCGTCCCGGCAGAGCCAGATGTCGCGCGTCACGGCGGAGGTGTGGTGTTTGCGGAACGGGTCTTCATAGCCCTTGTAGTCTTCGTAGAGGATGGCGCCGTCGGGCCGCACGCTCATCTCCGACATGGTGATGTCGCTCAGGAGCGCGGGGCGGTGCTTCGTGGGCTCGTCGCCGTCGGGCGAGACGGCCCAGACCTGGGCGTCGCCCGGGAAGCCGTCGAAGCGCACGGCGGGTTGCAGGCTGGCCGTGAAGGCGATGCGTCCGTCGGGCAGCACGGCCTTGGGCGTCTCGCCGCCGGGATAGTTGGTGATGCGTTTAACCTTGCCGCCTTCGGCCGACACCAGGAAGATGTCTTTGCTGCCTTCACGGTACGAACTGAAGAACAGCTGTTTGCTGTCGGGTGTCCACACAGGGTCGGAGTCGTAGGCCGCGTTGCTGGTGACCTGCGTGGCGCGGCCGCCCTGCACGGGTACGACATAGATGTCGCCTTTGTACGAGAAGGCGATGCGGGTTCCGTCGGGAGAGATGGCGTTCTTGCGCAGCCAGCGCGCAGTCTCCTGGGCGCTGAGCGTCGGCGCTGCGGCGCCCAGCGTCAGCAGCCCGACCACCGCCAGAAGGCTGAAGAGAATGGTCTTTTTCATGGATTATTTGGTATTATTCGTTTCTTTTCCGATTAACTCGGGAAAGTTACGAATATTTTCCGGCTCTGACAAGCCGGCTGTCCGTCAAAGTGTGACACGCATGAAAGGTTAAGAAGGAATCTACGAAGGGGCTTTGTGGAACGACCCCCTGTACTGAGGGGGTCGTTCCACAAAGAAAGCGGCCTTAATGCGTAGGACTTTAACGACCGTGTCACACTTTGACGGACACGCAGATGGATTGAAGATCAAAATCAGAAGATATAGCGCAGGCCGACGAGGAAGGAGAGATTCCGGGTCGAGCCCGGAATGACGGAAGAGGTCAAGCCCGGAATGACGGAAAAGGTCAGGCCCGAAGGGGCATAGCGGCAGTAGCCGGTGAGCTGGAGGGTGTGGTCGCGACTGCCGGCCGGGAAGACAATGTCCTGGCTCAGGCGGGCCTCAACGGCGTGATCCCACGAAAGGGAAGCGGGCGACAAATCGTCGATCAGACTCGCGCCGGTATAGAGCGCGGAGAGCGCCGTGGCGGCGCGCTGGCTCCACGGCATCTTGTAGGAAAAGCCCGCACAGATGCGGTCGCGGACGCTGCCGTCACTGTGCGTGTAGGAAGCGAGCGCCCAGGCTCGGTCGGCGAAAGGCCGCTCGAGCCGTGCCGTCAGCTCGTAGTGGCTCTCGAGCACGTTGTGCGAGGAGATATAGAATGCGCGGCGCCACGACTGCCCGTATACGCCTTCCAGCGTGAGCCGGAAATCGAGCGGCAGCCGCGTGTCGAACGCCACCAGATTCTTCCAGACCGTTCCCTCGCCGTGGCGGCCATAGACCGCCGTACCCATGCGCAGCACCAGTTTGCCGTTGCCCAGCAGGTCGTAGTACAGGCTCAGGCGGGGCGAGAAGGCGAAGGGGAAGGAGAAACGGATGCCGCCCTGTAGGGTGATCTTCCGGCCGAGCCGGACCACATCCTGCACGTAGATGTCACCGTGCGTGGAGGTCGAGTCGGCCGTCGGGAACTGCTGATAGGAGAACTGCACGCCGGCCAGCAGGCGGTGACGGCCGGCCGCAAAGGTGAAGTCGTCGGAAGTAAGCATCTGCCGGGCGAGGCCCGTATCGTACCAGCCCGTCTGCAGCCGCATGGAGCCCGCGCCGTCGAGCATCGACATGGTCAGGCCCGTAGCCGCCCAGGTCTCGGGATAGACCCCATCGGCCAGCCGGCCGCCCGACAGGTCGAGCCGGAAGCGGTTGCTCAGGCGCGCGTCGAAGCGGGCGGCGCCGGACAGTGCGTCGAGACCGCTGCGGCCGCTCAGGCCGCCGTACTGCAGGCCCGCAAAGAGCTGGTAGTCCTCGTTCCCGAGCGGCGTGGCGACATTGAGGCCGCCGACGCCCAGATGCCGGGTCGAGCCCGGGGTGACGGTCTCGCCGCCGTAAAAGCCGTAGGCCGTGCCGTGGAAACGGCTGGCGCCTGTGGGGGCCACCCACTGCTGCGTGGTGCCGACCAGCGGCGATTCCTGCCGCACGTCGAAGGTGACCGGCGTATAGATGCGCTGGCTCACCAGGTCGTAGCCCAGCGGCGAGACCGGCACGATACCGCCGCCCAGCTCCGGACCCACCCGCATAGAAGTGGCCGCTTCGTCGACCTGCACGCGATACGACTTCTCTTCCAGGTCGGCGTCGACGCGGGTGTTCTGTCCGGCATAAGTAAAGAGATTCCGGACGGTCAGCGGATCGTAGCCGAAATAGTGGATGCGCAGGGTGTAGGGCCCGCCTGGCAGGACGTCGAGCAGCTGCCACCAGCCACCCCGGTCGGTCGTGGCGTAGTATTGCGCGTTGGTCTGCTGGTGGATGGCCACCACAGTCACGCCTTCGATGGGTCCGTTCTCGTCGGTAATGCGGCCGCCAAACGTCGCCACGGCGGTCTGTCCCGCCGCGCTCTGTGCCGACAGCAGCGCTGTTGTCAGGACGAGTAGTATGAGAGTGTGGAATTTTCGTATCATACCACAAAGATAACACTTTCAACGCTGTCGATGTCCCTGAAAAGGGGACACCAACGGCAAAAACGGCGGAAAACGCTGCCGATGTCCCTCATTTTGGGACATCGACGACGCTGCCTCAGGAAAGGCCCGCCGATACCAGAGCCAGCGGAGCGCAAACAAACAAGGGCGGCCCGAAGGTCGCCCCGCTCATGAACGCACAACTCCCGGCTTTAGCAAAATACTAAGGCCGGGAGGCGCGGGTCTGGGCAGAGCCCAGTAGAGTAGACTAGTTGAAGTAGTACTTCAGACCGAAGAGGAGCTGCCAGCACTCGGACGGGCTCTTGGAATACTTGTTCCAAGTTTCGGTCGGGTAGGCCTTGTCGACCTGGTTCATCGAGTAGACCGGCACGCCGCCGTCGACATGGTCGAGCTTCAGCACCGGGTTCGAATAGGTACCGGCGGAAGTCGTGTAGCACGACCAGCGGTGGACACCCCACTTGGAGTTGAACATGTTGCCGATGTTGTCGATGGAGACGCTCAGCTGGAAGTTGTGTTTGGTCTTGCCGATACGGAAGGCGAAGTCCTCGGCGATACGGGCATCGAAGCGGTGCGTCCACGGAGCCGGAGCGGCGTATGCCTCAGCATACTGGCCCTTGTGGCTGCTCATGTACTTATCCTGCTCGAGGAAAGCCCAGAAGGCATTCTTGTCGGCCTCGCTGGTAAAGCGGAGCTCGTCTTTGGTAGCAGGAATGTACATCAGATCGGAAGCGATGCCGTCACCGTTCATATCGTTGGAGTACACATAGCTGTAGCCGCCCGCGGTGTAGCCGCTGTAGTAGAGGTTCAGGTGCAGACCATTGCCGCCGAACACCTTGAACGGAATGAAGTAGCTGATGTTGGCCATCAACTTGTCGGGCACCACGTACTGCGAATTCTGCACGGTTGCGAAGTTCGGGCCGTCGATGGTGTAGAGGTTGGTGTAGGCACTGGTGGCGTTGGAGCCCGGCATGCCGGAAACTTCCTTGCTCACGGTGTGCGTGTAGGCAACCATCAGGTCGAGACCCCGGGCCGGGGTGGCCTTCAGGGTGACGTTGGCGATCCAGCCGTAACCCTTGTTGGTGTTGGTCAGCACGTATGCTGCGGACTTGCCATATTTGTAGTCGCCCAGCGTACGGTAGTTGATGCGGTTGTCATTGCCGGAGAAACGGCCGCCCTTCTCAACCACTGCGTCGTTGATGTTCCAGTCGACGAGACGTACACCGTTGATGGTCTTGTTGAAGATACCTTCAGCCGTGATGCTGAACGGGAAGGAGGTCGGGAAGTTGTAGTCGACAGCAATGGAGCTCTTCCACACCTGCGGCATCTTGAAGTTGCGGTCGACACCGTTGATGGTGCTCTGCAGGTTGCCTTCCGATTCGGAGATCGTGCGCTTCAGACCGAGGGTGTTCTTGATCTGGTCGGTGTCGGTCATGATCTTGCCACCCACCATCAGTTTGTCGAGGGCGGCGGCCACCTCGTCGGAGTAGACCACCTGACCGTTCTTCAGCTGGCTGGAGAACACGGCCTGGTTGAGGATCATACCGGAGTTGGTCGGCATGTTGGTGAAGAACACCAGCGGGAGACGGCCCTGGAACATACCGGTACCACCACGGACGGTGAGGCTCTTGTCGCCCAGCACATCCCAGTTGAAACCGATACGCGGGTTCACCTGGACGGTGGTCTTCGGCCACAGGCCCGTATCAACGGATTTGTCGCCCATCTTGTAGTTCAGGATGGCGTTGTTGGTGATCAGGTCGGAGTTGTCGTAGATGATGGTATCGAAACGGACACCGTAGTTCAGTTTGAAGCGGTCGGTGATGTTCCAGTCGTCCTGGACATAGACGCCGAGCTGGTTGTAGGTGATCTGTGCGGTCTCCGGGGAGTTGTCATACGCATAGTACATGGCGAAGCTCAAGGGGCGGGCGCCGTTGAGGAAGTCGTCGACGCTGGCGAAACGGTAGTAACCCGTACCATTGCGGATGTAGGAGTTGTCGGCGAACATGTGCTCGTAGTTGACACCGGCCGTGATCTTGTGCGAACCAGCGTAGTAGGTGAAGTTGTCGGTGACGTTCCAGACCTTGTTGGTCACACCATTCTTATAGGTAAACAGCTCGTAACCGAACGAGGTAGCCGGCTTGAAGTTACCTTCCGAGAGATCCCAGTTCTCCATGATATCGACGTGCGGGAAAAGGTCGGAGTTGGAGCCGCGCTGGTCGTTGATGAACGAGTAGGTGGCGATCAGCTGGTTGGCAGCCTTGTCGCCGAAGCGGCTGTTGAGCTCGGCAGCGAACGAAGTCACGTTGTTCTGCTGGCTGTACATGTTGTTGGAGAACGGCTGGGCCTGGTCGCTGGCGCGGTTGTAGCCCTTGTTACGGTACTTATCGTCGCAGGAGTTGCCGTTCGGCGAGTACCAGGTGAGGTTCTTCGTGTGGTTGAAACGGACGGCCAGCTTGTGGTTGCGGCTGATGTTCCAGTCGATGCGGGCCAGGATCTTCATGTTCGAAGTACCACCCGGGAAATCGGTGTAGGAACCCGGATCGTAGCCGTAGTCGTTGACCAGTTTCTCCTTCACGGCCTTCAGCTGAGCCTCGGTAATACCCTTGCCGATACCGTTGGTCGTGATGGCCTGGCCCGGCTGGTCGTTGAGCTCGAAGTTGGCGAAGAAGAAGAGTTTGTTCTTCACGATCGGGCCTCCGAAGGTGGCGCCGATGGTGCGGACCTTTTCGCTCTTGCGCTCGCCGAGGTCTTCGCCGTAGATCTTGTTACCGCGGAGTTTCTCGTTGTGATAGTAGCCGTAGACCGTACCTTTGAAGGTGTTGGTACCCGACTTCGTGATGGCGTTGATACCACCGCCAACGAAGTTGCTCTGACGGACGTCGAACGGAGCAACCACGAGCTGGATCTCCTCGATGGCGTCGAGCGAGATCGGCGTACCGCCGCCCGGCAGGCTGGAGCTCAGACCGAAGTTGTTGTTGAAGTTGGCACCGTCAACGGTGAAGTTGGTGGAACGGCCGTCGCTGCCGGCGAAGCTCATGCCGTTGGCATACGGGGAGAGCTTGGTGATGGCAGAGATGCTGCGGCTCGAGTTCGGCAGGTCCATCATCTCACGGTTGGAGACGTTGGTGGAGGCACCTGTCTTCTCCGTACCGAATTTGGTAGCGGAAGCCACGACCACCACTTCCTGCAGGTTCTCAGCGTTGTCCTCAAGTTCCACATCCCGGGTGAGGGTTTCACTCAGTTTGAGAGTAATGTCCTGGAGTACAACGGTTTTGTAACCCAGCAGCTGATAGGTAACCTCGTAAGGGCCACCCGGACGCATACCCTGGATCGTGTAGCGGCCCTCGTTGTTGGTAAGGGCGAAATACTGCGTACCCGAAGGGGTGTGAACAGCGATGACGGCGACGCCGGGAACGGCGCCCTGAGCATCGGTGATCTTACCAGACAGGGAGGAAGTCGTCATCTGGGCATTCAGCGTCAGGGAGACGAACAGCCCAAGAGCGGCAAGAACAAAAAGCTTAAAGGCTTGTTTCATAGGTGTTTGTATAGTTTTTTAGGGTTTTCTCCGGGGCAAAAATAGTAAAAGGAATCGGTTTTACCAAAGTTTTTATATACCTTTGCGCTCCCAAACCTGTGGATGGATTTGACTGCTTGCCAACCACACTAAAAAAAGGCTAAAATTATGTATCTTTTTACTTCTGAATCCGTATCAGAGGGCCACCCGGACAAAGTGGCCGACCAGATTTCCGACGCTATTCTCGATGACTTCCTCCGCCAGGATCCGGCATCGCACGTCGCTTGTGAAACCTTCGTAAGCACCGGCCTCGCGGTCGTGGGCGGCGAGGTGACCTCGCACGACGCCTGGGTCGACATCCAGAGCGTGGTGCGCCGCACCATCCGCCGCATCGGCTACACCAAGGGCGAATACCATTTCGACGCAGACTCCTGCGCCATCCTCTCGGCCCTGCACGAGCAGAGCAGCGACATCGCCATGGGCGTGAACCGCGCCGAGAAAGAGGAACAGGGCGCCGGCGACCAGGGCATGATGTTCGGCTATGCCTGCAACGAGACACCGGAGTTCATGCCGCTGCCCCTCACGCTGGCCCACATGACCCTCATCGAACTGGCCCGCATCCGGCGCGAGAACCCCTCGCCCATGCCCTACCTGCGGCCCGACGCCAAGTGCCAGTACACCATCGAATACAACGACGACCACACCGCAAACCGCGTCCACACGCTCGTGCTCTCGACGCAGCACGACCCCGACGTGGACCAGGCCCGCATCCGCAGCGACGTGGAGACCATCCTCATCCCGCGCGTGAAGGCCCGCCTCAGCGCCGAAAACGCCGCCCTGTTCCAGGACGGCATGATCCTGCACGTCAACCCGACGGGGCAGTTCATCATCGGCGGCCCGCACGGCGATACCGGCCTGACCGGCCGCAAGATCATCGTCGACACCTATGGCGGCCGCGGCGCACACGGCGGCGGCGCCTTCTCGGGCAAAGACCCCTCGAAGGTCGACCGCAGCGCCGCCTACGCGGCACGCCACATCGCCAAGAACCTGGTGGCCGCCGGCGTGGCCGACGAGATCCTCGTGCAGATTTCCTACGCCATCGGCGTGGCCCGGCCCGTGAGCATCTTCGTCAACACCTACGGCACGGCCCACGTCCCCTTCACCGACGGACAGATCGCCGAGAAGGTGGGCCAGCTTTTCGACCTGCGTCCCGCAGCCATCATCAAGCGCTTCGGCCTGACCAACCCCATCTACGAGCCCACGGCGGCCTACGGCCACATGGGCCGCGACCCCTACGTGAAGGAAGTCGAACTCATCCGCGACGGCCAGACCGTGCGGAAGGAAGTACAGTTCTTCGGCTGGGAGTTACTCGATGCGGTCGACCTGTGCCGTGCGGCCTTCCAGCTGTAGCGTGAGGGCCATCTGCACCGGATATTCGAGATCCGGCACGAAAAGGTCGTAGCGGACGCGGGCAGAAGCAGCGTCTTCGTCCACTTCGACCGAGACAATCCGGAAAGAGGTCTGCGACAGGGCCTCTTTCATTTTTTGTGTCCGTTCCCGGACCAGGGCGCTGGCGCCTTCATCGGTGCCGTCGGCTGCATCGGCGCCGCGGAGCACCTGCTCGGCCAGGCGCGGCGTGCAAACGGCAGCCGCGGCGGCGTAGTCACCCGTGTAATACGCGTGTAAAAACGTTTCAGCAACGGCTGCGGCCTGCTTTTCGGGGCGTTGGCAGGCGGTCAGGGCCAGTGCGGCGAGCGCCGCTATGAGCAGATATCGTTTCATCGGACTTACAGATCCATTTCCACCACGGTGATGCCGGCCCCGCCCTGCTGCACCGCCTCGTCGCGGAACGACTTGACGGAAGGAACCGTGCGGAGGTATTTGCGGATCTCCTCGCGCAGCACGCCGTTGCCCTTCCCGTGCAGGATCTTCACCTGGCCCACGCCCACCATCGTAGCGTCGTCGATGAAATGCATCACGATGTCGAGGGCCTCGGCCAGGCGCTGCCCGCGGATGTCGATCGTGGGCTTGAATTCGAGCTTGCGTCGGCTGATCGACTCGCTGTCGTAGTGGATGACCGGGCGGAAGGTGCTGCGGGTCTTGTCTTTGTACTGCTGGTTGGAGATTTTTTCGACCTTGCCGGGGGCGATTTTCGAGATGATGCTGCCTACCGACACGGAGATATATTTTGCGGATATCTGCACGACCTCGCCCACCATATCGTTGTCTTTGAGGCGGACTTTGTCGCCTACTTGGAGCGGAGCGCCGTTCACGGCGGGACGCTCCTTCCTTTCGTCATTCCGGGCCTGACCCGGCATCTCTCCGCGACGCTCCTTCCGGACACGCTCCCTTTCCTTCCGCTCCGTGACCTTCTGCATCTTGCGGTCGAGCACGGCTTCCTTTTCGCTGGGCTTGCCCTGCTGCAGCGACTCCTTGAACTGCGACAGCTTCTCGCGGGCCTGGCGGGTCTTGTCGCGCTCGGCCTGCGCCTCGCGGATCTCGCGGATGGTGCGCTCCACCTGCTTGTTGGCCTGCGCGATGATCTCCTGCGCCTCCTGGCGGGCTTCCTCGAGGATGCTCTTTTTCAGGTCCTTGACTTCGCCGAGCTCTTTCTGGTATTTGTCGGTGAGACTCTCGAGGGTCTTGTCGGTGCTCTTGATGCGGGCAAGCTTCTCGTCGAGCACGCGGCGGCTGCGGGCGATCTGGCGCAGGTTGCGCTCGATATTGACGAACTCGCTGCCGGCCCGTTCCTCGGCGTCTTTCACCACGTCGGCGGGCAGGCCCATCTTCCGGGCCAGTTCGAAGGCGAAGGAATTGCCGGGCATCCCCTGCTGCAGTTGGAATAGGGGCTTGATGGCCGCCCCGTCGAAGAGCATGGCGCCGTTGACCACGCCGGAACTCTTGTCGGCGTAGAGCTTGAGGTTGGTGTAGTGGGTGGTGATCACGCCGTAGGCGCCCAGGGCGTCGAGGCGTGCGAGCACAGCCTCGGCGATCGCGCCGCCTGCGGCGGGCTCGGTGCCGCTGCCGAACTCGTCGATGAGCACGAGCGAGTGGTCGGTGGCGTGGGTCAGGATCTCCCGCATGTTCTGCAGGTGCGAGCTGTAGGTGCTCAGGTCGTTTTCGAGCGACTGGTCGTCGCCGATGTCGATGAAAATGCTGTCGAAGATCAGCATCTCGCTCACCTCGGACGTGGGGATGAGCATGCCCCACTGGAACATATACTGGAGCAGGCCCACCGTCTTGAGGCACACCGACTTGCCGCCGGCATTGGGGCCGGAGATCAGCAGGATGTGCTTTTCGCGGGTCAGCGAAAGGGTCAGCGGCACGATCTCTTTCTTCTCGCGCCGCAGCGACGCCTCCAGCAGCGGGTGCCGGGCGCGACGCAGGTGCATCTCGCCGTTGTCCGACAGGATGGGCATGCCCGCGATCATGTCGAGGGCAACGAGGGCTTTCGAACGGATGAAGTCGATCTCGCCGATATATTCGGAGGCGGCCACCAGGCCACCCAGGTAGGGACGCAGGAACTCCGTGAACGCGAAGAGGATGCGGGCGATCTCGCGCTGCTCTTCGAACTGCAGTTCACGGATTTGGTTGCCCAGTTCGACGATCTCGAAGGGCTCGACGAACGCGGTCTTGCCGCTGGCACTTTCGTCGTAGACGATGCCGGGCAGCTTCTTCTTGCTGCCGGCCGCCACGGGAATCAGCACCCGTCCGTCGCGCACCACCACTTCGGCGTCGGCCTCGACCAGGCCTTCGCCCTTGGCGTTGCCCAGGATGGCGTTGATGCGGCGCGACACCTGCCCCTCTTTCGAGCGGAGGCTGCGGCGGATTTCGCCCAGCTCAGGCGATGCGCTGTCGCGCACTTCGCCGTTACGGTCGAGGATCGCTTCGATGGCACGCGCCACTTCGGGCGTATAGCTCACCGAAGCGGAGATCTGGCGCAGGGTCGGATAGAGATCGTCCTTGCATTCGCGGAAGAAAGCCAGGATGCGGCGCAGGGTATCGAGGCTCGTGCGCAGCAGCCGCAGCGAGGGCAGGTCGATGCTCGTGTTTTCGGCCTGCAGCGGCAGGAGGAACTCCTTGGTATCGATATAGCCGCCTGCAGGAAAACTGTCTTCAAAGAGGCAGATGAGCCGCATCTCGTCGGTCAGGCGGAGCCGGAACATGATCTCGGCACCGTCGCGCGACATCTGTTCCGCGGCGACTTTCCGCTGCGCGTATTGGGTAACGCATTTGGCTGCGATCTTGTCCCGCACCTTGTCGAATCCGATTTTCTGCTCAAGTACCATCTGCGGGACTTCCTCCTATTTGTATGATTCTTCGATGGCCAGTCGCAATTCTGAGATACTGCCCATGGTCTTGATCTGGCCCTCGCGGACGAACGAGATGTTTCCTGTCTCTTCCGATACCACGATAACCGTGGCGTCGCAGGCTTCCGACAGGCCGATGGCGGCCCTGTGGCGCATACCGTAGTAGGCAGGGACATCCAGGCGCTGGGTGATGGGCAGGGTGCATCGGGCCGCCAGGATACGGGTTTCCGACAGGATCATGGCGCCGTCGTGGAGCGGCGAGTTCTTGAAGAAGATGTTCTCGATGAGGCGGCGGCTGATGCGGGCGTCGATCTCGTCACCCGTGTCGATGATTTCGCCCAGGCCCGAGCCGTGGCGCAGGACGATCAGGGCGCCGGTTCGGGTTTCCGACATTTGCTGGCAGGCGGCCGTCAGTTCTTCGAGCTCGGCGGGCTGCATGCCGCCGGAGCGGGCTTGCTTGAATAGTTTGGTGAAGATACCCCGCTGCGCTGCGGCCGAGGTGCTGGAGCTGATGCGGAGCAGGAAGCGCCGGATCTCGGGTTGGAAGATCACCAGCAGCGCCACCACGCCGACGCCGAGCACCTGTCCGAGGATGAACGACAGGAGTTTCATCCCGATGGCGCGGGAGGCGATCCAGATGACATAGAGCAGCAGGACGCCCAGGAAGATATTGACAGCCGACGTTCCCCGCACCACACGGATGAGCCAATAGATGAGCAGGCCCACCATCAGCACGTCGAGCACGTCAATCCACGATATATCTATGAAATCGAACATATTCGAACAAAGATAACAAAAAATATCGAATATCCTCTATGCTTATCGTCTTCGAAGCCTCGCTTCGCTGCTCTGGTATTTGTCCCGCTCGCAGTAAAAATGCTCGCGGCTCCAAATACCACCCGCCGCTGCGCTCGGGTCCGGGCTTGACCATTTCGTCATTCCGGGCTTGACCCGGAATCTCATCTGATCAAAGGATTTAAAACAATCTCTTCATACAAATCCCTCCTTTCCGGATTTATCGCATCGGAAAATGAAAAATAAATAGGTTTGAAACGCAGTGAAAAGCGATGATACGTTGTACTCTGCGGATAGGACCCTAACGTCCTGCTTAGAACCCCGTTTTATTACAAAACCCTTTTTATCCCGTTTCAATAGGTTTCATTGCGGGGGACAGTTACATAGCGTTGAGCAAATGATTCATTCAGAAAAATGTGTCAAATCCGGAAAAACTCGTTGGAAAAATTACGGCGAACAATAGAAAAGTCGTTGGAAAAAGTGTATATTTGTTCCCGGATAAAAGTATCAGACTATGCTGAAAAGGAAAATTGAAGACGCTCTCATTGCGTGGAAAAACAAGCCCGGGCATAAGCCTCTGGTGATAATGGGCATCCGCCAGTGCGGAAAAACATATATCTCGCAGCACTTCGCTGAGCAGAACTACAAGAATGTCGTCTATATGAACTTCATCAAG